>JAFZKV010000138.1 GCA_017551765.1 Bacteroidales bacterium | reverse complement strand
CTTGAGGTCAACGAAGGAGGGCCGCCCGTCGGCACCGACCACACGGCAGCAACCGTTGCCGATATAGGAAGCATCCTTGTAGCGGAACGGGAGGACAGTGTTGAAGTTGCGGTCCACGATGCCCCACAGCGAGTCCTGCATAACGGCGAAGTACTCGCCATTGAAATCACTAACCTCTTCAGGATCGAATATGATGCCCCCGAACTGCTGGTAGTGCTTCAGCAGCCGTCCCTGCCGGTCGTAGAGGTCGCAACTTTCATCCTCATTGAGCATGGCAAGGTAGGTGTCGTTGAGCCGGCACCACCACTTGTAGCGGCAGGGCACCAGCACCTTGCCTGTGCGGTCGATGGCGCCGTATTGGTAATCCCACCCCTCCTCGTGTCTGGTGATAAGCACCGAACCGTTCCACGCCGTAGCCTCACAGAACTCCGACGGTCCGAAGGTGTACTTCACATTGCCTTTCTTATCGATCAGCGCGGGCCTATTGTTCAGTCCGACAATGCAGTAGCCGCCCTCAAAACTCCACGCGTAGTCGTACTTGCAGGGGAGCACCACCTTGCCTTGGGGATCGATGAAACCCGTTTTGCCATTCTGCGAGAACGCCGCCAGCCCCTCGTGGAAGCCTTCGAGCTGCTCGTAGGGGCCAATCAGCAGGTTGCCGTCGAAGTCGGTCATATACTCCTTTGGGTGCTCCACGTCGGAGTAGTCGCTGAAAAACAGCATCCCGAGCTTCTGATTGACAATAAATTGCATATCGTACTTGAACGGCACTATGACCTTGCCGGTGGTGTCCACCGCGCCGTATTTCCCGTTCTTCTGCAGGACCGCATAGCCGCCACCGAAGAAGTCCTCCATATCCATACACTCCTGACACTCAATATGGTGCTCATACTCCATCGGCACCACCCACCGCATGTGCTTGTCCACCAGGCCCAGCTTGTCCTCGCCCACCACCAGGAACAGCGAGGTGCCGCGCTGCCGGTAGATATTGTACTCGAATGGCAGCAACACCTTGCCGTCGAGGTCGACAATGCCCTGCCGGTAGTCCTTGGTGATGATGACGAAGTCGCAATCGGGCACGCGGTAGAAATAATCGTAGCGCGAATCGTACTGCTGGAGGAGCGGCACGAGCTTGGCGAGGCGCTGACGGCTCTGTGCCTCGGTGAGCTTCGAGGTCTGTCCGGCGACCAGGAGAGGCAGCAGGAGCATTGCAAGGGCGAGGGTATGTTTCATACTTTGGAGGGGTATTTGATTATTGAGTGCAAAAGTACAAAAATAATTTTACATAGCAAAATATATCGTGCACGACCTATCTATAACGACACCGTAGATGCACCGTGTTTTGTCCGACTGCAGTCGGACAAAAGTCGGAGTTGACTCGGACTTGAGTCGGACCACAGTCGGAGGGGGTGCGTAGTGATACGGGGCGTAAAACAGCACCATACACACTCACAATGTGATTGTTAGCTTCTTAAAATACCGCCAATGCCTGTTTTTGTCCGACCAAAGGACGTTTTTGGGGGTACTCGGAGACCGTACCGAACACCGGCTACCAGCTACCAAGTACTAATTTATATCGTGCACGACCTATTTTTCTCCTCCACAAAGAGTGAGATTTTGTTTGGTCATGTGGGATAATTTTTGTACTTTTGCAGCCGTTTTTTATGACTACAAACCTACAACTTGAATTGGCGCGGCGGTATGTGGAGCAGACGGGCGCGTCGCTGTTTCTGACCGGCAAGGCGGGGACAGGCAAGACGACCTTCCTGCGCGAGATAGACCGCACCACGACGAAACGCCATGTGGTGGTGGCCCCTACGGGCGTGGCGGCCATCAACGCCGGCGGTGTGACGATACACAGTTTCTTCCAGCTGCCCTTCGACCCCTACCTGCCCGACGTGAAGGAGCTGGTGACCGAATACCAGATGCCCGACCGCTACAAGTCGCTCAGCAAGAACAAACTGAACATCATACGGACATTGGAGCTGCTGATCATCGACGAGATTTCGATGGTGCGGGCCGACCTGCTGGACGCCATCGACATGACCCTGCGGCGGGCCCGTCGCAGCAGTCGTCCCTTCGGCGGCGTGCAGTTGCTGATGATTGGCGACGTGCACCAGCTGTCGCCCGTAGTGACGGAGACGGAACGTCCCTTCATGGAGAAGGTCTACCCCACCCCCTACTTCTTCGCCAGCAAGGCGCTGCAGCAGCTGCCATACGTGACCATCGAGCTCACCACCGTCTACCGCCAGCAGGACGAGGCCTTTGTGGACCTGCTGAACCATGTGAGGGACAATCGGCTGGATGCCGGCACGTTGAGCAAGCTCAACGCTAGAGTGGAAAGTGGAAAACGGAAAGTGGAAAGCGAAGCTACGCAGGCAATCACCCTGACGACCCACAACCGGCAGGCCGACGCCATCAACCGCCGCCACATGGAGGCGCTGACGGGCGAGCGGCGTCTGTTCAAGGCCCGTATGACCGGCAACTACCCCGAGAAGTCGCTGCCCTGCGACCAGAGCCTCGAGGTGAAGGTGGGCGAGCGCGTGATGTTTGTCAAGAACGACACCTCGGGCGCCAAGCGCTACTACAACGGCATGCTGGGCACCGTCACCGGTTTTATTGAAGGTGAAAGGTTAAAGGTG
>JAFZKV010000137.1 GCA_017551765.1 Bacteroidales bacterium | reverse complement strand
TTGGTCGTTCTTTGCTTTTTTCCAAAGAACGACCAAAGAACGACCGAAGAACGGTCGATGAAAGGCCGGCCTTTGTCCGTGTATGGCAGGCAGTTGGCAACTTTTTTTTGTTAGTTATGGAAAAAAGTGTATCTTTGCAGTCTCTTTTATATAAAATTGGAACTAAATTAATAATGCTATGAAATACGATTTGATTGTAATCGGCAGCGGCCCGGGAGGCTATGTGGCTGCCGTCAAGGGTGCCCAGCTGGGCCTGAAGACCGCCGTCGTTGAACGCGAGAACCTGGGTGGCATCTGCCTCAATTGGGGCTGCATCCCCACCAAGGCGCTGATGAAGAGCGCCCAGGCGTTCAACTATGCCAAGCATGCCGCCGCCTATGGCGTCAAGGCCGAGGGCGTGGAGGCCGACCTCAACGCGATGGTCGACCGCAGCCGCGGCGTGGCCTCGACGATGAACAAGGGCGTCGAGTTCCTGCTGAAAAAGAACAACGTGGATGTCATCATGGGCACCGCCAAGGTGAAGCCCAACCATATCGTCGACGTGGACGGCACCGACTATGAGGCCGACCACATCATCATCGCCACCGGCGCCCGCTCGAAGGTGATGCCCGCCATGCCGCAGGACGGCAAGCACATCATCGGCTACCGCGAGGCGATGACCCTCCGCCAGCAGCCCCAGCGCCTGCTGGTGTGCGGCAGCGGCGCCATTGGCAGCGAGTTTGCCTACTTCTACCAGAGCATCGGCACCCAGGTGACGCTGGTCGAGTTCATGCCCCAGATACTGCCCAACGAGGACGAGGAGGTGGCCGCCCAGATGAGCCGCAGCTTCCGCAAGATGGGCATGAAGGTGATGCCCAGCTGCTCGGTCGAGAAGGTCGACATCGAGGGCGACGTGTGCCACGTCACCGTCAAGGACCTGAAGAAGAACACCGAGACCGCCGTCGACGTCGATGTGGTGCTCAGCGCCGTGGGCGTGGTGACCAACCTCGAGAACCTCGGCCTCGAAGAGACCGGCATCAAGTTCGAGCGCGGCAAAATTGAGGTGGACGACTACTACCGCACCAATGTGCCCGGCTACTACGCCATCGGCGACGTGGTGCACGGACCCGCCCTAGCCCATGTGGCCTCGAAGGAGGCCGTATGTTGCCTCGAGGCTATCGTGAAGGGAGAAGCCGCCAAGGTGAACTACAGCAATGTGCCCGGCTGCACCTATACGGTGCCCGAGGTGGCCAGCGTGGGCCTCAGCGAGAAGAAGGCCGTCGAAGCCGGCTATGAGGTCAAGGTGGGCAAGTTCTTCTTCAAGGCCAGCGGCAAAGCCACCGCTGCCGGCAACACCGACGGCTTTGTCAAGGTGGTGGTCGACGCCAAGACCGACCTCATCCTCGGTTGCCACATGTGCGGCGACAATGTCACCGAGATGATTGCCGAGATAGTGGCCGCACGCGAGCAGGGCCTCACCGCCCGTCAGGTGGCGCAGGCCATCCATCCGCACCCCACCATGAGCGAGGCCGTCATGGAGGCCCTCGAGGCCGCCCACGGCGAGGCTATTCACGCTTAAACCCACACGGCTATGATTTTGAGTCCTTTTAAAGTCAAGAAAATAAGCGACAACCTGTACATCAAGGTGAGCAACCACTTCTTCTACTCCGACTTCGGAGTGCGCGACTTCAGCGAGGTGGGCCACTACGGGCGTCGCTACATCTGCACCGGCACCCCGGGCACAGGCTTCATCGAGCGCGAAAGCGAGAGCCACAGCTACCACGAGTTTGTGCGTGGCCACATGGCCGTGCAGAAGCCGCAGTACCTCAACATGCTCTTCGAGAAGGAGCCCAACTATGAGCGCGAGATCAAGCGAGCCAAGGAGCTGCTGCACGCCACCACCGACGAGCGCAAGCGCGAGATAGTGGACTGCTACGTCAACGCCCTCACCATCGGCCGCATGGAGGAAGAGATGCAGCGCCTCATCCGCGGTGTCAAGGACAAGATGGGTCACCACCACAAGAAGCACCTCGTGAGCGTCATCAGCCACTTCAAGCGCAAAATAGCGCAGCTGGAGCACGACATGTCGTCGGTGGAGTACCACCTGGAGAAGCACTACAGCCCCGAGGTGATGCAGGCCTACAACGAGGCGGTGGAGGCCTTTGCCAAGATGATTGCCCGCTGCCGCCGTGTGTGGCATCAGAGCGACAAGGCTTCAGGCGATTTCAAGCAGGTCTTCTTCGACCTCGGCATCTTCGATTTCATCCGCACCGACAATTTCCTGCCCCTCATGCGCGACTCGAAGGGCGTCTGCTACTATATGCTGCCCGACGCCGTCATCGTGGCGCGCAGTTCGGTGGACTTTGACGTCGTGCCTCTCAAGCCCCTGACGATGGTCTGCCAGGAAACCGCCATCGAGGAGACGACCGAATTACTTTCCTCGCGCGTGGGCGATGCCGCCTGCATGATACTCATTCCGGGCCTCGACCTGACCTTCTACTTCAACCATGCCCGTGTGGTGGTTGACTTTGTCGAGGCGGTCAACAAACTGAAAGCCCTGTTGTGAAGAAACACGAAAGACATACCTACCGGTTCAACCCTCACACGCTGAAGTATGAGAAAGTGTTCGTGTCGCTGCGCGACCAGGTGCGGCGCATCAGCTTCAACGTGCTGTTCGGTGTGGTGCTCGGTGTGGTGATTGTCTTTGTGGCGCTGCAGTTCATGGAGTCGCCCAAGGAGCGTTCGATGGAGCGCGAGTTGGCGCAGTACAAGCGTCAGACGCGCCTGTTGAACGACCGTGTGGAGCGTGCCGAGAAGGTGCTCGAGAACCTGGAGGAGCGCGACGACGCCCTCTACCGCACCATCTTCGAGAGCACGCCTATCGATGAAGCCGAGCGTCGCAGCGGCATCGGCGGTGTGGAGCGCTACGAGGAGTTCGACCAAATGAAGAATGGCGAACTGCTGAAGAAGACCACCAAGCGGGTGGACGACCTGACGAAGCGCATCTATGTGGAGTCCAAGTCGCTCGACGAGCTCTACGACATGGCCCGCAATAAGAATGAGCGTCTGGCTGCCATGCCGGCCATCATGCCGGTGGCCAAGAACAAGTGCAAGGTGGTCAGCGGCTTTGGCTACCGTTTCCACCCCATACTGCGTTACCGCCGTTTACATTCGGGCATTGACATGACGGCCAGCAAAGGCACGCCCGTCTACGCCACCGGCGACGGCGTGGTGCGCGTGGCTGGCCGCAATCCGCAGGGAATGTCGGGCTATGGCGTGGTGGTGGTCATTGACCACGGCTACGGCTTCCAGACCCTCTATGCCCACCTGCAGAACGCCAAGGTGCGCATGGGACAGAAGGTGAAGCGCGGCGAACAGATAGGCACCGTGGGCAGCACCGGCATGTCTACCGGCTCCCACCTGCACTATGAGGTGATACAGAACGGCAAGAAGGTGGACCCCGTCTACTACTTCTTCAACGACCTTACCCCCGAGGAATACGAGGAGGTGCTCGAGCTGGCGCGTCAGGAGAACCAGAGCATGAGTTAGTGGTTTAAGGTTTAATGTTTAGAGTATAAGGTGGAAGTATTGATTGATGAACACGCGGGCTACTGCTTTGGGGTGGTGAAGGCCATCGGTGCCGCCGAGGAGGAACTTGGCCGTGCCGGCAGCCTCGACTGCCTGGGCGACATCGTGCACAACAGTGCCGAGGTGTCGCGCTTGAAGCAAAAAGGCCTGCGTGTGATAGACCATGCCGCCATGCGAGAGTTGCCTTCCGGCAGCAAGGTGCTCATCCGTGCCCACGGCGAACCTCCCACCACCTACAGCATGGCCAAGGAACTCGGCATTGAACTCATCGACGCCACCTGTCCTATTGTCCTTGCCCTGCAAGGCCGCATACGCCGCGGCTACGAAGAGATGCGCGCCTGCAACGGGCAGATTGTGCTCTTCGGAAAGCCCGGCCACGCCGAGGTGATAGGCCTCAACGGGCAGTGCCAGGGCCAGGCTGTCATCGTCAGCCGCGAAGATGAGCTGGAGCACATCGACTTCTCGCGCCCCATAAGGCTCTACAGTCAGACCACCAAGAGCCGTGACGAATACCGCCGGCTGATTGCCAACATTGAGGCACGTCTGCCGCAAGGGGCCGATTTCGTGGCCTACGACACGGTCTGCAACCGCGTGGCCAACCGCGCCAAGGAGTTGGAGACCTTCGCCCGCAGTGTGGATGTGCTGCTTTTTGTGGCCGGAGAGAACAGCAGCAATGGCCACTACCTGTATGAATACTGCCGCAATGTGCAGCCGCGCACCCACCTCATCGCCACCGCCGACGAGGTGCGCCGTGAGTGGTTTGCCGGTGCCACCAGCGTGGGCATCAGCGGCGCCACCTCCACTCCGCGTTGGCTGATGGAGGAGGTGAAGGTGAGAATTGAAAAGTGAAAAATGAAAAGTGACACTTGATAGGCTCATACTAAGCAACTTCAAGAACTACGAGGCGGCCGACATCGCCCTCTGCGGCAACGTCAACTGCTTTGTGGGTAACAACGGCGCTGGCAAGACCAACCTGCTGGATGCCGTCTACTACCTTTCGTTCTGCAAGAGTTACTTTAATCCGGTAGACAGTCAGAACATACGCCTTGACCAGGACTTCTTTGCCATCCACGGCCACTATGGCGACGATGTGGCCAGCTGCATCCTCAAGAAAGGACAGCCCAAGCAGATGCGCTGGAACAAGAAAGCCTGCAAGACGCTGATGGAGCATATCGGCCGCATACCGCTCGTGATGGTGTCGCCGAGCGACCAAGGTCTCATCACCGGCGGCAGCGACGTGCGCCGCAAGTTTGTCGACGGCGTCATCTCGCAGACCGACCGCACCTACCTGGACCACCTGATACAGTACATCAAGGCCCTCGAGCAGCGCAACCGTCTGCTCAAGCAGATGTGGGAGGACCGCCTCTGGGAGGAAGAACAGGTGCTGATGTGGGACGAACAGCTGGTGCGCCACGGTGAATACCTGTATGAGGCACGTCAGCGCTTCATCGAGGACTTCATTCCCCTCTTTGGGGAATACTACCACGGCATTGCCGGTGCGGAGGAACCCGGCAGCATCGAATACCAGCGCGACAGCCG
>JAFZKV010000136.1 GCA_017551765.1 Bacteroidales bacterium | reverse complement strand
TGTTGTTCGATTATAAAACGAACAACAAACGGACAACAAGCGGACAACAAACGGACAACAGTGGGCGTTAGGGCGGTGTTAGAGCGAAGTCAGTAGGTAGGTATTCGAGCCGGAAACCGACCACCGGCTACCGGCCACCGACCACCATTTACATCGTGCACGACCTATTTTTTGCGGCGGCCGGTTCGGGGGCTGTTGATAAAAAATATTTGGCGGTGTCGGAGAAAATAAGTATTTTTGTAGACTTAAAATAGAGCCGAAACTGCGGTAATATATTGAAATTAATAATAATAAAATAATACAATAGATGGAAATTACAGGTAAACTTATCCAGATTTTGCCCAATGTGGAGGGCGAATCGGCACGTGGCCATTGGGTGCGCGGCGGCTTTGTGATTGAGACGGGCGACGACTATCCCCGCAAGGTGGCCTTCACGGCCTTTGGCGAGGAGCGCGTGGCGATGGTGCGCAACATTCCGATGATGTCGCCGGTGGTGGTGACCTTCACGCCGGAGAGCCGCGAGTTCAACGAGCGCTGGTACACCGACCTGCGCTGCTCGCGCGTGCAGCCTTTCGTGCCGGGCCAGATGCCTCCCGCCGCCACAGGCTATGCCTGGGCCGCCGGCGGCAACGCCCCCGCTCAGCCCGCCACCCCTGCGGCTCCCGCTCAGCCCGAGGCCCAGCCCGCGCAGAATTTTGCCCAGCCGCCCGTGATGCAGAGCAACGGTGAGGACGACCTGCCGTTCTAAAGTTTAACGTTTTACGTTTAAGGTTTTACGTTTAAGGTTTTACGTTTAACGTTTTACGTTTAAAGTTTAAGGTTTAAGGGTTGGAGAAGGCCGACATACGCAAGAAAATGCGCGAACTGAAGCGCGCGGTGCCTGCGGAGGAAAAGCTCCATCGGAGCGAGGCCATTATGCGCCAGGTGGAGCAGCTGCCCGAGTTCAGCGAGGCAAGGGTGGTATTGCTCTATTGGTCGATGGCCGACGAGGTGCAGACGCACTCTTTCGTGGAGCGGTGGTACAGGGAGAAGACCCTGCTGCTGCCCTGCGTGGAGGGCGACGACCTGCTGCTGCGGCAGTACACGGGCCCCGAGTGCCTGGTGGCCGGCGAGCAGTTTGGCATCGGAGAGCCTACGGGACCCGTGTGGAGCGACCTGGAGGCGGTGGAGCTCATCGTGGTGCCCGGCGTGGCCTTCGACCGCATGGGCAACCGCATGGGTCGCGGACGCGGCTTCTACGACCGTCTGCTGAAGTCGACCCAGCAAGCCGTGAAGGTCGGTGTGGCCTATGGCTTCCAACTGCTGGACGAGATACCCGTGGAGCCGCACGATGTGAAAATGAACGCTGTAATACACGACTGAGCCATGCCGATGTTTTATACCCCCAAGCCGCGTCAGTTCAAGTACCGCCCCCGCTTCTACGACCCCGAGAAGGAGCGCTGGGAGGCCTTGAAGCAGAAATACGCCGACGAGCGCGCCGCTGCGGAGATGCACACTCCTCCACCCTACGGGTCCCCCTCACCTAACTTAGGGGAAGAGCCTGATGGACAGGATTTTGACCTAGAGTATTTCCAGCGGCGTGTGCGCGAGCTGGACCGCTCGGAGCGCAGCAAGCTGACCTGGAAGGATGCCTTCCGCAAGCGCGAGATGCCGAAGTGGAACTACCAGCCCCGCTTTGCAAGTGATGAACGAGGAGTGATGAGTGATGAAGGTGACCGTTCATCACTCATCACTCATCACTCATCGTCAAAGAAAATCAAACGCCGCTTCGACGTGAGCGACACCGACTATATGAAGCCCGTGCCGGCAGGCCGCATCATGCTCTATGCCCTGCTGGTATGTGCGTTGCTTTATTGGATACTGTTTTAAGACAATGACAATCGAAGTACTGAAATCGAAGATACACCGCGTGACGGTGACCGAAGCCGACTTGGACTACATAGGGTCCATCACCATCGACGAGGCGTTGATGGAAGCCGCCGGCATCATTGAAAACGAGCGGGTGGAGATATACAACATCACCAATGGCGAGCGCTTCGCCACCTACGCCATCCGCGGCGAACGCGGCAGCGGTGTGATAGGCATCAACGGCGCCGCCGCCCACAAGGCGATGGTGGGCCACCTGCTCATCATTGCCGCCTATGCGCAGATGACGCCCGAGGAGGCCGCCGTGTGGCACCCCACCGTCATCTTTCCCAAAGAGAACAGGATTTAGTGATGAGTGATAAGTGATAAGTGATAAGCGTTAAGTGATGAGTGATGAATTGACAAAGAAAAAGAGCCGTTGGGGCGACGTGCTGAGGTTGGTTGTCTTCCTCGGCATCGGCTTCTTCTTCATCTATTGGTTCCTGCTGAAGCTCGACGCGGAGCAGAAGGCCGCCATCTGGCAGTCGTTCCGTGAGGCCGACTATGCGTGGGTGGCGGTGTGCATACTGTGCAGCCTGCTGAGCCACCTGGTGCGGGCGTTGCGCTGGCAGCTGCTGTTCAAGCCCATCGGTTGCCGGCCGTCGCTGCTCAACACCTTTGGCTCGGTGGTGGTGGCCTACCTGGGCAACCTGGCCTTCCCAAGGGCGGGCGAGGTGATGCGCTGCGCCACGTTGCGCACCAGCGAAAGGATACCGGTGGAGAAGTCGCTGGGCACCGTGGTGACCGAACGCGCCATCGACCTGGTGGCATTCGCCATCATCATTGTGGTGGGCCTGCTGGCCATGTTCGGCAAGGCCAAGGATTGGCTCTACGACACCCTCTCGGAGCGCTTCGAGTCGCTGCCCAACATGGCCATGATTGGCGGCGCGCTGGTGCTGCTGGCGGTGTTGGCCTTCCTGTTCTACAAGTTGTTCTGGAAACGGCTGCTGCACATCAGCCTGTTCAAGAAGGTAGACGACCTGATGCGCGGCATGATTGACGGGGTGAAGAGCATCCTGCACCTCGGCACCAGGAACACGCTGCTGTTCATTGCCTACAGCATCGTCATCTATCTGCTCTATATCCTTGGTGGCCTCATCATCTTCCAGGCTTTCGCCGAGACACAGTGGCTGGGCTTCACGGCCGCCTTCGTGCTCTACCTCTTCGGCTCGGTGGGCATGACCTTCTCGCAGGGCGGCATCGGCGTGTACCCCGTGCTGGTGCAGCTGGCGCTGGACATCTACGGCATCCCTATGGAGGTGGGGTCGGCGTGCGGATGGCTACTGTGGGGCAGCCAGCAGGCCGCTGTCATCGCCGTGGGTGCCGCGTTCCTCATTTACTTCAGCCTTTTGAAACATAAAAACAAAGCACAATAAACATCATGGAAAAGACACGTTGCCTTATCATTGGTTCCGGACCTGCCGGCTACACGGCGGGCATCTATACCGGCCGCGCCGACCTCAAGCCCCTCCTCTACGAGGGTGAGCAGCCCGGCGGCCAGCTGACCATCACCACCGAGATTGAGAACTTCCCCGGCTACCCCGAGGGCATCAGCGGCACCGCCATGATGGAGGACCTCAAGCGGCAGGCCCAGCGCTTCGGCTGCGATGTGCGCACCGGCTATATCGTCAAGGCCGACCTCGGCAGCCGTCCCTTCCACTTCACCGACGACCACGGCGTGGAGATTGAGGCCGAGACGGCCATCGTCGCCACCGGTGCCTCGGCCCGATGGCTGGGCATCGACAGCGAGAAGCAGTTCTACGGTGCCGGCGTGTCAGCTTGTGCCACCTGCGACGGCTACTTCTACCGCAACCAAGTGGTGGCGGTGGTGGGCGGTGGCGACACCGCCTGCGAGGAAGCCAACTACCTGGCCGGCCTCTGCAGCAAGGTGTATCTTGTGCACCGCCGCGACGAACTGCGCGCCAGCAAGGCCATGCAGCACCGCGTACTCACCAACCCCAAGATAGAGATGTGCTGGAACAGCCGCCCCAGCCAGATACTCGGCAACGACCTCGACGGCGTGACCGGTATCGAGCTGGAGGACACCAAGAGCGGCGCCAAGCGGCAGCTGGAACTCACGGGTGTCTTCATCGCCATAGGCCACAAGCCCAACACCGACTTCCTCGGTGGGCAGCTGGAGCTTGACGAGCAAGGCTACATCAAGGTGCAGAACCCCTCAGCAGCCACCAGCGTGCCCGGCATCTTCGCCGCGGGCGACGTGTGCGACCCCAATTACCGGCAGGCCATCGTGGCAGCCGGCAAAGGATGTGTGGCCGCAATGGATGTGGAACGCTTCCTGCAGGAACACCAGGCATGACCTTCAAAGCAGTTACAGACGGTGGCAGGCGCCTTGCACGTGGTGCAGGGCTGTTGTTGCTTGCACTCCTCTGCAACTGCGCGCTGCAGGCCCAGGTGCTCAAGCCCACAGGAACCTTCAAAGTGCCCACCGGCGTCAGCGCCGGTAACCCTACCGGCACCGGCAACACCAGTACCAGCAATCCCAACAGCCCCAACTATAACCCCTTCGCCAACGACAGCACCAATGCCGACACCTCGGCGACCAAAGGGCTTGAATACCACACCGAGATACCCGACTCCATCCTGCGCCAGAAGGTGTTCCTGCTGCGCTACAACCCCACACGGGTGTGGATAGAGCAGGCATGGAACCCCACCCTTGACCCCACAGGGGCGCAGTTCAACGACGCACTCGACGCCCTCAACGGCAACTATTACCTGGGCAAAGGCTTCCTCGGGCACCCTCACACAAGCCTCTTCCCCACCCTCGCCGACGGCCTCACAATGCGTCTGCAACCCGACCTCTACGAAGGCTACTACATGAGGCCCGACAACATCGACTTCTACCAGACCTTGACGCCATACACTGTCCTCTCCTACGGCAGCTCGCTCAAAAAGGACTACAGCGTGCGTGTGAGCCACACGCAGAACATCATGCCCGGCTGGAACGCCGCCTTCACCTACCGCCTGCTCAACCCCGAAGGCGTCTACACCTCGTCGGGAGCCACCACCCACTACCTCAACGCCACCACCAACTACTTCTCCTCCGACTCGCGCCTGCAGGCCGCCGCCGGCATCATCTGGCATAGCTTCCGCATCGATGAGAACGACGGCCTTGTCAACGACTCCATCTTCACCTACCGTCTACAGACCAACCGCGCCGGTATCCCCGTCAACCTCGTTGGCGCCAGCAGCCGCCAGCGCGACCTGAACCTCTTCGGACGCGCCACCTACAGCCTTGAGCGGCAGAGCGACAAATACCGCTACCGCGACAGTGTGGTGGTACGCACCGCAGGCGACAGCGTCACCGTGCTCGACACCATCGAGGTCGTCGACACCATTCCCCTCCGTCAGCCGCACATGATCAACGCGGGTGTCGTCGGCATCGAGCTGGGCCGCGACCGCCGCAAGCGCACCATTGCCGACTCCACCTGGTGGGTCGAGCGCACCGCCACCCTCTTCTGGACCAACGACGCCTACCCGACGCATCGCTGGCGCAATCCGCTGAAGGTCACCGCCGGCATCAAGCCCCACAGCGTCACTGCCGTTGTCGACGGCGACACCATGACCCTGGCCTCCTTATTCGACCCCTTTGCACGCGCCGAAGTCGCCATCTTGTGCGGCAGCCTCACCCTCGAGGCCGACATGCGCAGCAACTTCAACTACGAGATGAAGCCCGACTCGCGCTTTGCCGCCACCCTCTACTATCCCTTCGACTCGGCCCGTCTCACCTGGCTATCCCTCAGCGCCACAGCACAGAACCAGGCACCCGACGTGAGGCTGATACACGATGCCCTCGCCGGACAAAACATGTACCTGAGCAACATCGCCACCGAACGCTACCGCCTGCGCTTCCAGCACCGCGACATCGTCGACCTCGACCTGCGCGCCAACCACATGAATCATAACACTTGGTATAACCTGGGCGGCAATATTGTGGAGGGCACCGAAGGCCTGTGGCTGATGCAGGGGTCGCTGACCCTGCGCCTGGCGGTGGGGCCTGTCCATTTGGACATGCAGCAACTGCTGCAACACAGCACCGACTCGGTGCAGATGCCCACACCCCTCTGGGCCACCAAGAACTCGCTCTACGTCGACCTGAACCTCTTCCGCAACACCCTGCGCGCACAGATAGGCGCCGACCTGCGCTACCACACCGCCTACTATGCCCCCTCCTACGACCCCTACACGGGCCTCTTTATGCACCAGAACGACATCCTCATCGGCGACTATATCTGGGCCGATGTCTTCCTCAACCTACAAGTCAAACGCGCCAGCATCTACCTCAAGGCCGGACACGTGAACGCCATCTGGGAAACCCAACCCAACTACTTCATCCTGCCCCACTATCCAGGCCAGCGCTTCGGCCTGCTGTGGGGTATCACCTGGGCGTTCTTCGATTAAACAAACTTACTTCTTGACGCGGCCGCCTTTGTAGAAGTGCTTCTCCCAATAGCCGCCGTCGACACGGCTCACGCTCACCCCATTGCTGGTGGACGAATGGGCAAACAGGCCGTCTTTCAGATATATTCCCACATGCGACACCTTACCTTTGCTGTTGGTGAAGAACAGCAGGTCGCCCTCGCGGAGCTGTGCACGGGTGATGAGTTCCACATCGCGCAGCATATCGTTGGCCGTGCGGTGCAGCACCACGCCGTAGACTTCCTTGTAGACAGCCCCCACGAAGGCCGAGCAGTCGATGCCCTCACGCGTGGTGCCACCATAGAGATAAGGCACACCAAGCCACGAGTTGACCGTCTCGTAGAGGTTCTTGTTCTCACCCTCGCCGCACTTCAGTCCCAAGGCGTTCTGGCACTCGCCGGCTTTCGGCTTCACCTCCACGCGCTGCCCTATCACCGGCGTCTCATCCACGCGCTCGTCGGCATACAACTGTCCGATGATGAAGTCCTCGTCCTCCAGGTCGCGAGCCATGAAGTTGCGCACCGTCTCGCAGCCCGAAAGGGTAAAAAGCAGAAGGAGTGAGAGGGGAGCGAGAAGAGAGTGAAAAGGGAGTGAGAGTGACAAATGCCTTTGTCTCTCACTGCTGGATATCTTTCTATGTATGTATTTAATCATAATATTCTCCTTTCACTCCTCTCTCACTCCCCTTTCACTCCTCTCTCACTCCCCTCTCACTCCCTATTTTATCACAAATATATCCTCGTTGGAACGTTTCATATAGTAGTTCTCGCGGCCGAAGTGCTCCTTGGCGTCGAGGCTGTTGCGCAGCTCGTCGGCCGCCACGCTGTCGGCCACGATGGCCTCGCGCAGCTCGCGCTCCTCTTCGTGCAGGGCGTTCACCTGGCGCTGCACACGGTGGGTGACAAACAGATTGTAGGGGTCGAGAAACAGGATAATCACCACAAACACCAGCGTAGCGATGATGTATTTGTTGCCTATTATCTTCAAAAACTTCTTCATATCCACTTAAAACTAAAAACTTAAAACTCAATACTAAATCTTAAGCTTTTGTCCCACACGTATATTATCACCCTTCAATCCGTTGCGTTTCTTGAGGGTGGCCACGCTGACGCCGTGCTTTGAAGCAATCTTCGACAGGGTGTCGCCCTTCTTGACGGTGTAGTAGTGGCCGCTGCCACCGCTCTTGCCGCCCTTGCCGGCGGGCTCCACCTTCAGGGGCTGGCGCTGCAGGCTATCGGCCGACCAGGCATAGATACTGTCCTGCCGCTGGATGAAGCGCTCCACTTTGCCCATCGGCAGGGTCAACGCATAGGGAGCCGACGAGGCGGGGATGAAGTCGCGCCGATACTGCGGGTTCAACGTCCGCAGGGCCTCCATTTCCATGCCTGTAGCCTGTGCCACGTAGGTCATCAGCACGTCACGGTGCACCATCACCGTGTCGGTGCGCACAGGGGCCTCCAGCTTGGCCGGACGCAGGCCGTGGTCGCCGTAGTAGTGCATCACATAGATGACCGCAATGAGCGACGGCACATAGCCGCGCGTCTCGCGCGGCAGGTTGTAGTATATCTCCCAGAAGCTGCGCCTGCCGCCGCTGCGGGCTATGGCCTTGTTCACATTGCCGGCACCGCAGTTGTAGGCCGCGATGGCCAGCGTCCAATCGTCGAAGATGCGGTGCAGGTCGGCCAGGTGGTGCGCGGCGGCGAAGGACGACTTGACGGGGTCACGCCGCTCGTCGAGCACCGAATTGACTTCCAGGTCATAGAGCTTGCCGGTCTTGTACATGAATTGCCACAATCCGGCGGCACCCACACGCGAGGTGGCCTCGGGGTTCAGGGCGCTCTCCACAATGGTGAGGTACTTCACCTCGTCGGGCACCCCGTAGCGGTCCAGCGCCTCCTCGAACAGCGGGAAGTAACGCTCCTGCTGCATCAGCGTCAGGTCGAGCCGCTTCGACATCACTCTCAAATAGAAACGTATATGGGAACGCACCTCGCTGTTCATCGCCATAGGCACCACCGTGTGCAGGGCGCGCAGGCGGGCCTCGAGCACCGAGTCGGGCAACGCGTCGAACTCCTCCACCGAGAAACCCGTCGCACTATGCAACCCGTGGTGCGCATAGCGGCGCATATAGAAAGTGTTCAGCAAGCTGTCGTAGGCGGCGCTGTAGCGGCCGGTCATCAGCTCGGCATCCTCCTGCACCACAGGCACCTGCGCCTCCATCCGAGGCACATAAAGCATGGCGGACAACAGCGCTAAAACACCTATTATCTTAATTTTCATACACCATATAACTAAAAAAGGTACTATTTATTATGTGCATCCGAAAAAAAACAATTTATATCGTGCACGACCTATCCGTCACAGCACCGTACATGCACCGTACTTTGTCCGACTACGGTCGGACATCAGTCGGACTTGATACGGACTTGAGTCGGACAAGAGTCGGAGGGGATGTGGCGCCACTTGGATGTCAAAATTATGTATTGTGCACTGAAACAGTGATTATTAAGATGGTAAAAATGCGCTTTTGCATGTTTTTCTCCGACAAAGCGCCGTTTTGAGGAGTCTTTGAAGGTCGAACTGACAACTGACAACTAACAGCTAACACCTATTTATGTCGTGCACGACCTATTTTTTGCCTCCGCACAAAAGGGAGTTGAGGGTATGTTGATAAAAAAAATGTGTCACTGTTGCCCTTAATTCATTTTTTTTTCTTATCTTTGCAGTCGGAAAATAATAAATAAAACATATCAATATCTATGAGTACAAGAAAGTATACGCTGGTTATCAACCCTGGTGCCACATCGACCAAAGCCGCCATCTATGACGGTGAGAACGAAGTCTTTACCGAGAACCTCTCCCACCCCATTGAGGAGATACAGAAGTTCCATGAAGTAGCCGACCAATTCGAGTACCGCAAAGGTGCCATCCTCGACATGGTGAAGCGCCACGGCATCGGCACCGACGAGATTGCCGTCGTGATGGGCCGCGGCGGCCTGACGCGCCCCTGCGAGAGCGGCTGCTACCGCGTGAACGAGCTGATGAAGGAGGAGTGCCACGCCGGTATCCAGGGCAAGCACGCCTGCAACCTGGGCGCCCTGATCAGCGACTCCATTGCCAGCGAGATAGGCCTTGAGTGCGCCTACATTGCCGACCCGGGCATCGTGGACGAGCGTCCCGAGTTTGCCAAGATCAGCGGCCACCCCGTGTTCGACCTCGACGAGCGCAAGGAAGGCCCCATCTGGCACTGCCTGAACCAGAAGATGACCGCCAAGCTCTATGCCCGTGAGGTGGGCAAACGCTATGAAGACCTGAACCTCATCATCGCCCACATGGGCGGCGGCGTCAGCGTGGGCATCCACGAGCACGGCCGCGTGACCGAGGTGAACCGCGCCCTCTGCGGCCTCGGCGCCTTCTCGCCCACCCGTTGCGGCAGCATCAACGCCTCGAAGCTCATTGAGGTGGCCTGCAGCGGCAAGTACGATGAGGCCAAGCTGAAGAAGATGGTCACCGCCGAGGGCGGCTTTGTGGCCTATCTGGGCACCAACGACGCCTACGACGTGGAGAAACGCGCCCTCGCCGGCGACGAGAAGTGCCAGCTGCTGGTGGAGGCCTTCACCTACCAGGTCTCGATGGAAATCAGCCGCTTGGCCGCTGTGGTCAAGGGCAAGGTGGACGCCATCATCCTCACCGGCGGCATCGCCTACAGCAAGCCTTGGATGGCCATGATCGAGGAGCGCGTGGGTTGGATTGCCCCCGTGAAGATCTACAAGGGCGAGAACGAGATGCTGGCCCTCGCCATCTGCGGCAAGGAGGTGCTCGACGGCGTGCAGGTGAAAGAGTACAAATGACAATTAAAAATTAAAAATTAAGAATTAAAAATTCAGAACACCTAATAAAAGACATCAAATATGAAGCGCATTGCTAAGATAGTATTCTGTGTAACTATTTTTAATTTTTCATTTTTAATTTTTAATTCTACTCAGGCACAGGAAATCAAGATTAAGAAGGGCAAGGTGACGATGACCGAGGCGCAGTACAACGACCTGAAGGCCAAAGCCGACGCTCTCGAGCGCGCCCAGGCCGACATGACTATCCTGCGTTCGCAGCTCAAGGAGGCCAACACTCCCACGCCCATGAACACCTTCAACGACTCAGCCTCCTATGCCATCGGTCGCGATGTGTACTCGCAATGGAGCGCACAGCAACTCGGCATCAACGGCCAGATGGCCGGACAGGCCATGATTGACGGGGCCAAAGGGGTGCAGCGGATCAACAACCAGCAGGCAGGGCCTCTGCTGCAACGCTTCCAGATGGAATTTGAGCAGCGCCAGCGTGCCGGTGTGCAGGAGAACATCGAGAAGGGCGAGAAGTTCATGCAGGAGATGAGCAACAACAAGTCGGTATACACCACCAAGAGCGGCCTGAAATACCGCCAGGTGCGCGAGGGCAACGGCAAGAAGCCCAAAGCGACCGACCGCGTGAAGGTGCACTACACCGGCTCGCTGATTGACGGCACCAAGTTCGACAGCAGCTACGACCGCGGCGAGCCCATCACCTTCAAGCTCAACGAGGTCATCCCTGGCTGGACAGAAGGCCTGCAACTGATGGACGAGGGTTCGAAGTATATCCTCTTCATCCCCTACAACCTCGGCTACGGCGAGCAGCAGATGGGCACCATTCCTCCGGGCTCGACGCTCGTGTTCGAGGTGGAACTGCTGGAAATCAATCCGAAATGAGCAACACTTACGGCGATAAGTTCAGAGTAACCACCTACGGCGAGTCCCACGGACCCGCCGTAGGTGCTGTTATTGACGGCTGTCCCGCCGGCGTGTCCCTCGACCTGGAGGCCATCGCCGCTACGCTGGCACGCCGCCGTCACGGCGCACCGCGCCAGGAGGAGGACAGCATAGAATGGCTTTCGGGCCTTCGGGACGGTATCACCCTCGGCACTCCCATTGCCTTCGTCATCCGCAACAACAACACGCGCCCTGAAGACTACGCCCCTCTGGAGCACCTGTTCCGTCCGGGTCACGCCGACTACACCTACTACATGAAGTACGGCCTGCGCGACCATCGGGGCGGCGGCCGCTCCTCGGCCCGCGAGACAGTGGCCCGCGTGGTGGCGGGGGCCGTGGCCATGCAGCTGATGCCCGAGGTCGAGATTGAAGCGAAAAGCCAAAAGCCAAAAGAGGAAAGCCCCAACGACACCATAGGCGGCGTGGTCAGCTGCCGCGTTACCGGCGTGCCTGCCGGCATCGGCGAGCCTCTTTTCGGTAAACTCAACGCCAGCCTGGCGGCCGCCATGATGAGTATCCCCTCGGCCATCGGCTTCGAGATGGGCAGCGGATTCAAGGCTGCCGAAATGAGCGGCAGCGAATACATTGACCGCTGGAATAACGATGGTTCCACAAAAACGAACCACTGTGGCGGCATACAAGGCGGCATCAGCAACGGCATGCCTATCGAGTTCCGCGTGGCGTTCCACCCCGTGGTCAGCATCCCCCAGCCGGTGGAGTGCCTGCACGAAGACGGCCACCTGGAGACCGTCAACATCGACGGCCGGCACGACCACTATCATATTGAGCGCGCCGCCGTAGTGGTGGAAGCCATGACGGCCCTGTGCCTAATCAATTACATGTTATGAGAAAAATAGTTCTAATAGGCCTTATAGGTCTTATCGGTTTGTCGTTGGCAAGTTGCAAACACGACACCTTCACCATCAGCGGCACGCTCGACGGCGGTGCCGGCCATACCCTGTGGCTCGAAGAGATAGCTCCCGACGGCCCCATGTTCATCGACAGCATCCCTGTGGACAGCAAAGGACACTTCAAGTACACCTACAAGATGCCCTACCGCTCGCTGTACAACCTGCACACCACAGCCGACAACTACATCGTCACCCTGCCCGACTACGGCGAGCACCTGAAGGTCAGCGGCCGCTACGACAACCTGTCGGTGAGCTACGACATCACGGGCTCGCCCGAGAGCAGCCTCCTGTGGCAGCTGCAGCAATACACCAACGACGGCGCCACCGTGCTGCGGGCACTGATAGACACCACCAAATACTACCAGCAACTGCTGGCCGAAGGCAAGGTGGACATAGAGGTAGTGTATGACAAAAAGGACATGACCGACAGCATCTATCGCCTCACCGCCGAGGAGCAGCAGGACTACATCTGCCGCTTTATCGAGGAGAACCAGGGCTCGCTGAGCACACTGATAGCGCTGTACAAGCCCTTCAACAATAGACTACTGATTGACACACGCGACCCCAACAGCATCGATTGGTACGACATGGTGCTCGAGGGCCTGCAGGAGCGTTATCCAGACAACCCCCACACCCTTCACTTCAAGAACACCACCGAGCACCTCCGCTCAGCCCTGTCCAGACAGTAACATGTTTTTTTATTGAATATAACAAATAATTAGTATATTTGCACTTGGTTTACAGAGAGTTTGTAAACCGCAACTTATTGAAATCGGAAGCGTTATGCTTATTCTTTCAGTAGAAATGTAAGAAACTTCAACGAACGAGAATAGCATGATGGTTCACGTGTTTAGCGTGGATTGTTATTGCTGCATTTTGTTCAAAGGTCTTTCTTACAACCTCTACTGGGAAATGTGGTGTACAGTACCACGCTTCTATTTACTATCCATCATAACAAAAAAACGCCAATAGGTGCTGTATGGCGAACATAACAAACATTATGAAAGCAAAGTACATCTTCGCAGCACTTGTAGCAACACTTTTGTGCACAAACATTTTTGCACAACCTCGTATTGCCGTACTTGAGTTCAATGCAGGTGTTGGTATCCTACAATCCGATGTCAACGGATTATCAGCCATGTTCAACACATACTTCTCGCCCGAAGGATATATTGTGGTAGAGCGTACACGCGTCAGCCGCGTACTCGAGGAACAAAATATACAGGTTGCGGCAATGACTGAGGAACAACGTGTGCGTCTTGGCCAAATATTGAATGTTTCAGTAATTATTATCGGCGATGTCAACTATGCCATGAAGCAATATAATGTAGATGTACGTGCGGTGAATGTAGAGACAGGAGGTATCCTGGCTAAAGATGGTATTGAATTTAAGGAAGGCTCATCGTACCGAGAAATGATGAAAACCCTCGCAGAACGGATATCAAAGAAGATTCCCATCGTTGAGTTTTTCCAGCCCCAAATGGAGGTTATAGAGAAGAAGATAGACCCCTCCTACCGACCCACCGGCAGTTCATTACGCTTTACGCTGGGTTATGCCGACATTTTAGGTTCCCTCGCCTATAACTATCAAATAACGCCAAGATTTATGATTGGTGGCGGCGCAGGAATAGGTTTTGGCAACGGTCCTGTTGAGCTGGGAGATAGAGTCGCCATACCATTCTATTTGGAAGCGGACTTGAGAACCCCTCGCTACACATGGTCTCTATTCGTGAATGTTAAAGTGGGCATGTGGTACTTTCTGGATTACAATGAAGAATATGAATACCATCCAATCCTAGGCAGTCTCGCCTTGGGCGGGAGCCACAAGAACCTCAACCTGGGCTTTGGCATCACAACAGGCGTTCTTTCTGGTCATGGATATCTTTTTAATCCCCTTGTGTTCTTTCTTTCCTACAACCTGCCCCTTAAAAAACTGTTTTAATCTTGCCGGTACAGTAGTCGCAGAGCTCCAACGTGCCGCCCGGACGGTAGACGGCATAGTTGCGGTTCAGCATCCAATCGCCGGTGTTGACGTATATACAGTCTTGCGTCAACGGCATAGTGAGCGGCGTGTGGCGGTGACCGAAGACGCAGTAGTCGAAGTGTTCTTTTTCTAATCTTTCCTTGCAGTAGAGCACAATGCCCTCACGGTTGTCGCCGAGGTAGCGCAGCGTATCCTGTCGCGCATGCTTGACCTTGTTGCTATCGCTCCAGCGGAGGGCGATGGGAAAGGTCCACGAGGGCGGCAGCAGCGCGAACAGGCGCTGGTTGAAGCGCGAGCGGAACACCTTGCGCAGCAGGTCGAACTGCTTGTCCAGGTGGCCGAGCCCGTCGCCGTGTCCTATCAGGAAGCGCTTGCCGTCAATCTCGAACACCTCGGGCTCGTCGTGCATCACCACGCCCATCTCTTTCTCCAGGTAGTCGAACATCCACATATCGTGGTTGCCGAGGAAGAAGTGCAGCTCCACGCCGCTGTCGGCCAGCTCGGCCAGCTTGCCCAACAGACGCGTGTGGCCACGCGGCACCGTGTAGCGGTAAGTGAACCAGAAGTCGAACATATCGCCCAGCAAGAACAGCGTCTTGCAGTCGTCCTTGATGCTGTCGAGGAAGCAACACAACTGCCGCTCACGCTCGAGGCTGTCGGCGCCGCTGCCCAGATGGGCATCCGAGATGAAATAGGTTAGCGAAGCCATGTGCGCGGATTTTGCGAGGAGGTACCTTTCCACAGCTGGAAGCTGAATTCGGCGCTTCCGTCCTCATTGGTGTATACGGTGCCCAGGTTCTGCTTGGTGCTCACCTTGGCGCCCTCCTTGACGGTCACGGTGCCCATATTGGCATAGACGGTCATATAGTCGCCGTGGCGCACAATGATGCCTTTGGTGCCGTTGGGGCAGGTGAACACGCGGCTCACAGTGCCATTGAAGATGCACTGCACCGCGGTGCCGCTCTTGCACTGCAGGTCGATGCCGTTGTTCATGTTCTGGCCACCCGAGGAGTGCGTGTAGCGCCCGTATTCGCGCACCACCTTCTGGTAGAAGCAGGGCCACGGCAGGCGGCCCTTGTTGGAGACGAAGTCGTTGCTCAGCGCCACCTCGGCCGTCGACACGGTGGTGCTCTTGTCGGCACCCGCGCCTGCGGCGCCTTTCTTCTCCTTGTTGGCCTTGGCTATCTCCTCGTTGATTATCTTCTGTATCTGCTGCTGCAGCTGACGCTTCTGCTTCTCCTTCTTGTCAATCTGCGCCTGCAGGGTCTTCTCCTGCTGCTTGCTCTGCTTCAGGCTCTTCTGGCGTTCGGTGCGTTCCTTGGCCAGCTCGTCCTTCTGCTTCTTCTCCTGGGCCAGCAACGTGGTGGTCTCCTGCTGCTGACGCGCCAGCTGCAGGCCCGCCTCGTTCAGCTCCTCCTCCTTCTGACGGATGAAGGCGGCCTGGCGACGGCGGTAGCGGCTGTAGTCGCGGAAATACTTGGTGCGCAGGTAGGCGTAGTTGTAGCTCTTGGTGTCGAGCAGCAACACCACCTTGTCCAGGTTGCCGCGCTCGCCGTAGAGCACTCGCACCACATGGGCATACTCGGTCTTCATGCTGTCAATCTGTGTGCGCATCAGCGCAATGCTGTCCTGCGTCTGCGCCATCTGCACGTTCAGCATGTTCAGCTGCCCGTTGATGTTGTTGATCAGCCGCGTGCGCTGGCTGATTTTCTTCTCCAGCAGGTTGAGCTGCTGCTGGCCGCTGCGGCTGTTCTTCTTGGCCTTGGCCAGGTCCTTGTTCAGCTGCTTCAGCTCCTGCTCCACCTGCGCCTTGTCCTTCTCCAGCTGCTGCTTGCTTTGGCCATAGGCCAAGGTGAAAGGTGTACGGTGAAAGGTGAAAATCAGCGCATACAAAATGACACGCCATCCACCTTTCACTTTTAACTTTTCACTTTTCACTTTCAAACTACCAGTTGAGTATCCGTTTGAAGTCATACTCCTCGGGGTTGGGCAGGTATTTCTTCGCGGCCTCGTAGTCGGCGGGAGTGATGTAGTCCATAATGTCGTTCACATAGGACATCACCTTGTTGCTCTCCACATTCACCAGGCGCGGCGGTATCTTGCCCGTCTCGGGGTCCTGCAGGTCCTTCAGGTACAGCGGCGAGGCGTTGCCCTGATGGTCCACATACACCATGCAGCCCGTGCAGCCCTCGCTGAAGAGCTTGTGCACCCCCATGCCCATCAGCGAGCAGTAGGTCAGGTCGAACGCGATGGGCGTGTGGCAGCGTATCTCGTAGCCAATCTCCACCGGACGGCTCTTCACCTTCAGGCCGAGCTCCTTCACCTTGCGCTCCAGCAGGTCGTTGAAGATGTGCGCCTTGCTGACCTTGCCCAGCTCGGGGTGACCGTGCTCGTCATAGCTGAAGTGGATGCCACTGTTCTTTATTTCGTCGTCGCTCAGCGAGTGGAACACACCCTCCGAGATCATGGCCGCGCCATAGTTGATGCCCATCAGCTTGCGCTTCACGATGCACGAGACCACCATGTTGATAATCTTGTCCACCGTAATCTCGCTCTTGTTGAAGAACTCGGGGATGATCACCATCGGATAGTGGCAGGCGCCGGCGATGCCGAGAGCCAGGTGGCCGGCCGAGCGGCCCATAGCGCTCACCACGAACCAATTCTCGCTGGTGCGCGCGTCCTCCATCACGGCGGTGGCCAGCACGCACCCCTGCGCCTTGGCGCTGTTGTAGCCAAACGTGGGGCTGCTGTTGGGCAGCGGCAGGTCGTTGTCGATGGTCTTCGGCACATGGATGTTGGCGATGGGGTAATGCTTGTCGGCCAGGAACTTGGCGATGCGGTTGGCCGTGCTGGCCGTGTCGTCGCCGCCCACCGTCACCAGCAGCTTGATCTCGTTGTCGGTGAACAGCTTCAGGTTGAACCGCTGCTCGAAATCCTCGGGCGTAGGCTTGAAGCGGCTCATCTTCAGGATACTGCCGCCCTTGTTGAAAATCTCGTCGGCCGTCAGGAAGTCCAGGTCCTGCATGCGCGGCTTGTCGGTGAACAGGGCGCTGTAGCCGCCGTGCAGACCGATGACGCGATAGCCGTCGCGCAGGAAAGTCTTGGCCACCGAGGCCACCACCGTATTCATTCCAGGAGCGGGACCGCCCCCCGTAAGGATAGCAATGCTTTTCATAATATCAGTCGTTTTAAAAATTATCTTTTCTGTATTTAACGCCTTTTAATATATATTATTGTACAATCAAGTAAAAAAAGT
Organism: Bacteroidales bacterium; assembly: GCA_017551765.1. Lineage (GTDB taxonomy): Bacteria > Bacteroidota > Bacteroidia > Bacteroidales > P3 > Colimorpha. The sequence goes on along the minus strand of JAFZKV010000136.1, from coordinate 7,680 downwards.
TGTCGGTAGTCGGTAGTCGGTGGTCGGTAGTCGGTAGCTGGTAGTTGGTAATCGGCCACCGACTACCGACTACCGACCACCGGCCACCAAATTACATCGTGCACGACCTATCTCTATCCACGCCCAGACGACCCCGTGTCGACACCGTATCAACACCGTATCATGTCCGACTAAAATCGGACAAAAGTCGGACCATACTCGGACTTGAGTCGGACCACAGTCGGACATGGTGGGTGTTTCCCCTATGAAAATCAGCAAGTTAGGTGTATTTCATGCAGTAATAATACTGATTATCAATAAATTACATTATTTTTCCAGCCACAGGCGACCGCCCACCAACCACCGGCTACCGACCGCAGACCATCCTACATTCACCCTCTCCGGCCACCGATTACCGACCACCAACTACCTATTTATGTCGTGCACGACATATTTTTTCTCCCGCCTGCGGCGTAATCCATAAATCCATATTGAAATAAAAAAAAATTCCCACATTACAGAATTATTATGTATATTTGCAAAAACACCGACGATGAACGTAACGTTTGAAGACACTGAATTAGAAACTCTTGTATTATATCACCGCAGCAAAAAATACAAGAAATATCAACTCAACAGCAAGTTCCTTTCTGCTCTTGACCGTGTTTATTTCACCATGCTGTCTGAGAAGGATACCAAAGGCCTGATGCAGTATAGCTTTCTTCACTATGAAAAGCTGAAAGGTGTGGGTATGAGTTCTGTGAGGATTATGAACGGCAAGGTGGAAAGGTTGCTGTTCCATGAATACGAAGACGGAATTAAAATAACATTAATTGAAATAGACGAAACACACTATGGACAACGATAGAGTTACAGGCTACCGCGCAGTACACCCAGGCGAGATTCTCAACGAGGAGCTGAAAGAGCGCGGAATAAAGCAAAAAGAACTCGCCGCAAGAATTGGCATATTGCCGAGTCACCTCAACGAACTCATCAAGGGCAAGCGCAGTTTCACCGTAGCCATCGCCACGGCATTGGAGAAGGAATTGGGCATCCCTTATGATTCGTGGATGCGCCTGCAGTATGGCTATGAGCACGACCTCCTTGTCATCGCCCAACGCGAGGTGGAGCATCAGCAGCAGACACGTCGGGAGAGCGACATCCTCCACCGTGTGGCCGCAGTATTATGAACACATCTGTACTAATGTACTAACTATGAAAACAGCAGTAATCAATTTGGGCAAAGCGATTTGCCTCGTGGTGGCGCTGGGGTTCGCCTGTTTGGCACCGATGCCTGCCCAGGCGCAGAACGACAGCCGCAGCGACGCCGGCATCCGGCGGTCGATAGACTACATTTCGGAAGCTCTGAAAGATTGGCGCAAGAAAAATGCCGAGATTATTGACGCCGCGCTGAGAAACCCCGACCCCGACGGCAAAGAGCGCCTGTATATAGACGCCTGGTACCATGCGGCACTCTTTATGGATAAAATGGCTGTGGACCTGTTCCTACAGGCTGGAGACAAAGGGCTGGAGGAAGGGTACCAGTACGGTGTTTCTTGGTGTATGATAACAAAACAGCAGGAGCGTGTCATACAGTTGGCCCAGCAGGGCAACCGCGTGGTCCAATACATGTTGGCATCTTTCTACGAAACGGGCAAGGACGAGAAGGACAATGGGCTGGACCAAGACCTAACCAAAGCCTTGTATTGGTACACCCAATCGGCCAACCAAGGATACACCGAGGCACAGTACGAGGTGGGCGAATACTACAACGAGGGCAAAGGTGTGGAAAAGGACTCGCTGAAGGCGGCTCCCTGGTACGCCAAAGCCCTGAAAGGCTACACCCAAAAAGCAACACAAGGGGACTCATCGGCACAATTCATGGTAGGTGTGATGTACCGCTACGGCCAGGGCGTGGCTAAGGACCCCGTCAAGGCGGTGGTGTGGTACACCAAAGCCGCCAACAAAGGACATTACAGGGCACAATATGTTCTGGGGCAGCTTTATGAGAAGGGCGAAGGTGTGGAAAAAGACTCGCTGAAAGCGGCCCAATGGTATGCCAAATCCCTCCCTGGCTACACCCAAGCAGCAGAAGACGGAAGCGCCAGCGCACAGCTCCGACTTGGATATATGTACAACAACGGCCTTGGCGTGGCCAAGGACCCCGCCAAGGGTGTGGAGTGGTTCACCAAGGCCGCCAAGCAGGGTAACGAGCTGGCCCTGTTTAACCTCGCGCTCTGCTACGACAAGGGCGAAGGGGTGGCCAAGGACACGGTGAAAGCCTTCGGGCTGTTCCTCCAATCCGCCGAGAAAGGATTTGCCTCAGCACAATACAATGTGGGCGTCGCCTACAAAAAGGGCAAGGGCGTGGCCAAGAACCCCGCCAAGGCGGTGGAGTGGTACACAAAGGCCGCCGAACAGGGTAACGAGCTGGCCCTGTACAACTTGGCACAATGCTACAACAAGGGCGAAGGGGTGGTCAAGGACACGGTGAAAGCCTTCGGGCTGTTCCTCCAATCCGCAGAGAAAGGCTATGCCTCAGCACAATACAATGTGGGCGTCGCCTACAAAAAGGGCCAAGGCGTGGCCAAGAACCCCGCCAAGGCTGTAGAGTGGTACACCAAGGCCGCTGAGCATGGAGATGTTGACGCCCAATACAATCTGGCCATATGCTATGAAGATGGTGTAGGCGTGGCGAAGAACCCCGCCAAGGCGGTGGAGTGGTACACAAAGGCCGCCGAACAGGGGGACGCGAAAGCCCAATATTACCTTGCCAAGTGCTATGAGAAAGGCAACGGGGTTGAAAAGAACTTGGCAAAAGCGGCAGAGCTGTACGGAAAGGCATCGGCACAAGGGTACGACAAAGCCATGTACAACTATGCTTGGTGCTACAGAGACGGACTCGGCGTTACAAAAGACATGGAAAAGGCCATTGAGTGGTACACCAAGGCTGCCGAAAAGGGAAATATGTATGCACAATTTGACCTTGCCAAATGCTACGAGAAAGGCAACGGGGTTGAAAAGAACCTAACAAAAGCGGCAGAGCTGTACGGAAAGGCATCGGCACAAGGGTACGACAAAGCCATGTACAACTATGCTTGGTGCTACAGAGACGGACTCGGCGTTACAAAAGACATGGGAAAGGCCATAGAGTGGTACACCAAGGCTGCCGAGAAAGGATATGTATATGCACAATTTGACCTTGCCAAGTGCTATGAGAATGGCAAGGGCGTAGAAGAGGATTATGCGAAGGCTGCAAAATGGTACACCAAGGCCGCCGAACAGGGCAATGCCAATGCACAATACAACCTTGGGCTGCTATACAGCATCGGCGACGGCGTGGAGAAAGATGATGCCAAGGCGGTCCAATGGCTAACCAAAGCGGCAAACCAAAACCACGCAGAGGCCCTTTCCTCTCTTGCATCAAAGTACGAAAACGGCAAGGGTGTGGAGAAGAACCCGGCCAAAGCAATGGAGCTGCTGACCAAGTCGGCGGAATTGGGACTGCGGGGTTCGCAGCTGAAGTTGTGCCTCATCTACAAAGACGGCAAAGCCTCATTAGGGATTAGCCCTGACGCCGAGAAGGCCGCCTATTGGCAGAAAAGATACGAGGAGAGCTCCGGCATAAAGAGGTAACCCTCTACAGGCTGTATACCACCAAACCGACCAAGCCCGAGGCTGCTCACCGCAGCCTCGGGCTTGGTTTAACTTTTTTTAACCCTCTATGCCGATGCGTTGGCACACTATTTGCAGGTGGTGAAACCGCATTGAAATGTTAAAATAAAAAGCTCTAATCACTTAATACCAACAAGATATGCACGTTAAAAAATTCATACTGCCACTACTGCTACTGCTGTTGACCCCGCCGGCCTCCTCGCAGGAGGTGCTGACGCTCGACACCTGTCGTGCCCGCGCCCTGCGTGCCAACCGTGGCCTGAAACAGGCCAAAGCCAAGGTGCAGGAGACCGACGCCCTCGAAAAGGCCGCTTTCTGCGAGATGCTGCCGCGCGTGACAGCGAATGGTGGATACATGTGGATGGAGAAAAGCGTCAACCTGCTTAGCGAAGAGCAGAAAGAGCGTCTTTCGACGATGGGCGACGAGATACAATCAGACATCAGTTCTGCCATACATCAGGAAATGTCGGGCTTCAACCTTGACTTGGGAGGCTTGTCGATACCCGTGGGCGACGCCCTCGCCGGACGTCTTGACAATGCCCTCACCAATGCCAACCTGAGCGGCAAGATAAACGAGATGGGGAATGAAATAATCAACGGCATGACGACCGACACGAGAAACATGGGTGGGGCCATGATTACGGTGACTCAACCCATTTATCTGGGCGGCAAACTATTGGCGGCGCACCGTACGGCGGCGCTGGTGCACTCGCTGGCGGGTGTGGAACTCGACAAGAAGCAGCAGGAGACCGTCATTGCCGTGGACGAAGCCTATTGGCAGGTGGTCAGCGTGGAATACAAGAAAAGCCTGGCGGAGCAGTATGCAGCCCTGCTGGACACCTTGGAACACAATGTGCAGCTGCTTGTCGACGCGGAGATGGCCACGCAGGGCGACCTGGCGCAGGTGCGTGTGAAGCACAATGAGGCCCAGATGAGCCTCACCAAGGCCACCAACGGGCTGATGCTTTCAAAGATGCTGCTGGCCGAACGCTGCGGCATGCCGCTGGACAGCGATATAGAGGTTGTGACCATGCAAAATGACCAGCGTATTCAGGATAATGATAATCAGGGCAATCAAACCGTTGACATGAACGAAGTGTGGTCCAAGCGTCCCGAGATGCACATGCTGCGCATTGCCGACAGTGTGGCCCGTCAAGGGGTGCGCATGGCAGCAAGCACGCTGAAGCCCAACGTGGCCGTCAGCGGCGGCTATCTGTTGACCAACCCCAACGTCTTCGACGGTTTCAAGAACGAATGGGGCGGCACCTGGATGGCCGGCGTGGTGGTCAATGTGCCGATAGTGCATCCCGCCGGCATTTATGCCGTCAAGGCTGCCAAAGCCAAACGCAACGAGGTGGCCTATCAGATGGAGGAGGCCGAAGAGATGATAGCGCTGCAGGTGAAGAAACTCAGTTGCGAACTTGAGATTGCCTACAAGCACCTGGCGCAGGCCGAGAGCGACCTCGACGCGGCCGAGAACAACCTAAAGCTGGCCGACGAGAGCTTCAAGGCCGGCATGTGCAGCAGCAGCGACCTGATGGCCGCCCAGACCGCCTGGATGAAATCCGAGAGCGAAATAATCGATGCCCGGATAGAGATAGAGATGGATAAAGTGTATCTGAAACAGGCATTGTGGAATTGAAAAATGGGAAAATGAAAATTGAATAATATGAAAGAGAACAACAAATCTTTACTTGCGGGTCTGGCGGTGATTATCGCCACGGTGGTGATTGTGGCCCTGGTGGGCATTTTCGCCATTCATCCACAAAAGGAAATCATTGCCGGCGAGGCCGACGCCGCCGAGTACCGTGTGAGCAACATGGTGCCTGGGCATATCGACTCACTCTACGTGAAGGAAGGTGCCCTTGTGCGGCGGGGCGACACGCTGGCCCATATCGCCAGCCGGCAGGTCGACGCCAAGATGTTGCAGGCCGAAGCGGCCCGCAGCGCCGCCAGCGCCCAAAGCCGCAAGGCCCAGCACGGTGCCCGCAGCCAGCAGAAAGAGATGGCCTACCAAGTGTGGCAGAAAGCTCAAGCCGCAGAAGAGGTGTACCGTAAGAGCTATGAGCGTGTGAAGGGCCTGCATGAAAAAGGCGTTGTGGCACAGCAGAAATTGGATGAAGTGGAGGCCAAATACAAAGTGGCCCAAGCCGACTGTGCCGCTGCCGAGCAGCAGTACCTGATGACCCAGGAAGGTGCCCAGCGCGAGGACATAGACGCCGCTGCCGCCCTGGTGGGACGTGCCGGCGGTGCCGTAGCCGAAGTGCAGAGCTACCTCGACGACAGCTACCTCATCGCTCCCTGCGACGGCGAGGTGGTGGAGATATTCGCCAAGCTGGGCGACCTCATCGGTACCGGTAGCCCCGTGATGAGCGTGCTCGACATGAACGACTGCTGGTTCTACTTCGCTGTGCGCGAAGACATGCTCAAGGACATCAACACCGGCAGCACCGTACAGGTGCGCATCCCCGCCCTCGGCAACCAGACCTACGCATGCACTGTGCGCAAGGTGCAGGCAATGGCCAGCTACGCCACCTGGCGCGCCACCAAGACCAACGGACAGTACGACGTGAAGAGTTTCGACGTGAAGGTGGTGCCGCAAGAGGGTATTGCCGGCCTCAAGCCCGGCATGACGGCGATTATCTGTGACAAGTGATATGATACGTGTCATCAATAGAGAGTTGCGGCGAATAGTGAAGAAGCCACGCTACGTCATCATCCTGACGCTGGGCATCGTCTTCTCCTTCGTGTTCTTCGCCACGCTGATGAACGACGGACAGCCCCAGAAACTCCCTGTGGCCGTGGTGGACATGGACGGCACCTACCTCTCGCGACGCATTTGCCACGAGTTGACTGCCACCCAAGGAGTCAATGTGACAGCCGTCTACAACAACCACACCGAGGCCCGCAAAGCCATGCAGCGAGGCGAGATATTCGCCTTCTATGAAATACCCAAAGGTACCTACAACGAACTGCTACAGTTCCATGCTCCCCACTTCGGGCTTTACACCAACACCTCATACCTGCTGGCAGGTATGTTGAGTTACAGACAGTTAGCCACGATGGGCATGTTGGCTGCCGGCGCCGTACAGCGCGAGGTGTTCCGCAAGAAAGGCTATACCGACGACGCCCTCATGGGTCTCATCCAGCCTGTGGAGTTCGACACCCACCCCATCGGCAACCCCTGGATAAGTTACAAGATATACCTGATGACAGTCATCATTCCCGCCATCATTGCCTTTCTGGCATTGGTGCATACCTCCTACCTCATCGGACGCGAATGGGAAGAACGTACCGTGCGCAGCTGGATGCTCAAGGCGAGGGGCAAAGCGCTGAAAGCCATCCTTGGAAAGATGCTCCCCTACACCTTCCACTACAGTCTGCTGGCACTGATTGCCAACCTGATCATGTTCGGCCCTATGCACTTCCCAATGGCCGGCAGTTGGCTCTTGATGATGCTCTTCACGGTGCTGCTTATTTTCGCCGCCCAATGTGCCGCCGTCTTCATTGCCGGCTGCCTGGGCGACCCACAACTATCGCTGGGCATCACCGGCGTCTATGGCGCCCTATGTTTCTCGCTGTGCGGCTTCTCATTTCCGGTGGAGTCTATGCCACGTGTGCTGGGTTCCATCAGCTGGCTCTACCCCATCCGCCACTACTATCTCGCCTACCGCGACATGGCCATCTTCGGCAACGGTCTCGAACACTGCTGGCCGCAACTCTGCGCCTTGTTAGCCTTCGGTTTGTTGCTGATAGTGGGCACCTACATGTTCAATTGGCATTACGAAAAGGAGGCTGCAACCATTGGAAGCAACGGGTCGGAAGAAAGGAGTGCGGCATGAGAAAGATAACAAGAAACTTACAGGATATCTGGGAGGTCTTCAGTGCCGAGGTGCGACGGGTGTTCAGCGACCGCTTGGTCCTGCTGGTCTTCTTCATCGCCACCGTCCTCTACCCTCTCATCTTCTGCTGCATCTATCTCAATGAGGTGGTCGTGAACCTGCCGGTGGCAGTGGTCGACGAGAG
>JAFZKV010000135.1 GCA_017551765.1 Bacteroidales bacterium | reverse complement strand
CGACGTACACAATAGCCGTAGTCCTGCGGATGTTGCAGGATGAGTTTGATGGCGAGGATGCGGAACACGTAGCGTTGGGTCTCCTGGTTGAGCAGCAGGTCGTAGTAGCTCTTTTGCTGCTGGCTGTCAAGGCGCTTGCCGAGGCCATTCTCGCCGCAGTTGTAGGCTGCCGCCGCCTCGGTCCAGCCGCCGAAACGCCGTTTGAGCTCTTTCAAATACTTGCAGGCAGCGCGCGTGGAGGCTTCCAGGTCGTTGCGCATATCCACCTCGTCGCTGATTTCCAGCCCATATTTCTGTCCGGTGGTCTTCATGAACTGCCAATAGCCGTTGGCGCCGGCAGGCGAGGTGACGCACTGCAGGCCACTCTCGGCAACGCAGAGGTACTTCATGTCGTCGGGCACTCCCTCTTCACGCAGGATGCGTTCGATGGTGGGAAAGAAGCGTGTGGCGCGCTTGATGTAGAAGAGGGTGCTCGATTGATAGTACATGTTGCTCACCAGCTCGCGGTCCAAGCCCTCGCGGACGTAGTAGAGGTTCAGCGGCACGCGCTCGCCGCAGAAGGTGAGGCTGTCGGGAATCGTGGGGGCATAGACGCGGTAGTCGGCGCGGATGGCGCGGGCATGGATGGCCTCCTCTTCGTTCTTGTCTTTGCGGGTGGCAAAAATAAAGGCCTCGCCGGCGATAGCCACGGAGGCCATTATGATGGCAATAATGCTGATTTTCTTCATGATGTAATGGTGTTGACAATGAGGCGGGCCACCTCTTTCTTGCTCATGAGCGGGCTCTCGGTGCGGCTGCCGTCGGTGCCGAGGATGGTTACTTTGTTGGTGTCCACTCCGAAGCCGGCCCCTTTGTCGCGCAACGAGTTCATGACAATATAGTCGAGGTGCTTGCGTTGCAGCTTGCCCTGGGCGTTCTCCAGCTCGTGGTCGGTCTCGAGGGCGAAGCCTACAAGGGTCTGCCCCTCCTGCTTCATGCCGCCGAGGGTGGCCAGAATGTCAGGGTTCTGCACCAGCTGGAGCGTCATGCCTTCATCGCCCTGCTTCTTCAGTTTATGGTCGGCACACTCGGCTGGGCGGTAGTCGGCCACGGCGGCCGAGAGGATGGCGCCCTTGCATTGCGGGAAGGCCTTGGTGGCGGCAGCGTACATCTCGCGGGCACTCTCCACACGTACCACATGGATGTGGGGGTGGCTGATATTGAGGTGCGTGGGGCCGGTGACCAGCTCCACGTCGGCACCGGTTTCTGCCAGCGCCTGCGCCAGCGCAAAGCCCATCTTGCCCGACGAATAGTTGCCGATGAAGCGCACACTGTCGATGCGCTCATACGTGGGTCCTGCCGTCACCAGCCATCGCTCGCCGCTCGCTGCTTTCCGCTCTCCGCCTTCCACTTCCGCCACAATGGCTTCGGGCTCGCTCATGCGGCCGATGCCATCGGTGCCGCAGGCCAGCTCGCCTTTCTCGGGGCCTACCATGCGGATGCCCCAACCCCTCAGCGTCTCAATGTTGCGCTGCACGGCGGGGTGGGCCCACATGAGGCTGTTCATGGCGGGTGCCATGATGACGGGCTTCTGCGAAAAGGCCAGCAGGAGTGTGCTCAGCGCGTCGTCGGCAATGCCGTTGGCAACTTTGCCAATGATGTTGGCCGTGGCGGGGGCCACAATGAGCAGGTCGCCCCAGTCCTTGAGGGAGATATGCTGGGTGGAATGTTCGTTGTTGGCAAAAAGGTCGCTGTAGAGGGGGTGTCCGCTGACGGTCTCGAGGGTCACGCGGGTAACGAATTCCATCGCGTGCTCCGTAGCGGCACAGCGCACCTCGTGTCCTGCCTTGACCAGCAGGCGCACCAATTCGGGCACTTTGTAGGCCGCGATGCCTCCTGTGATGCCAACAATGATATTCATGGGTTACATCTCCTTGATGACTTCCTCTTCGAGGGCCTCGAGGTGTTTCTTCTTCTGGTCCTCCTTGGCGGGGTTGCGGTAGAAGATGTTGCCTTCAAGGTATTCTTCGGTGGCCTCGAGCGAGGGTTTGGGCTGCATCTCGAAGCGGCGCACAATCTCCACCTGTTCGCGGTTCTCAAACATCTCGTCGAGCGAGTCGCCGCCACCCTTGAACTCGTCAATCTTGTTGTGCAGTTCTTTCTTCTCCTCGGCGGCAATCTGGTTGGCGCGTTTGGTGAGCACAGCCACGGTTTCGTAGATATTGTCGGTCATTCGGCTGAAGTCGGCGGTGTTGCGCGTAATGGTGGTGTTGTTCACCTTCTTTTTCTTTTCTTCCATTGTGTGTGGTTTGTTGTTATTTTTCTGATTTCTTGTTTTCAATGTCGGTCAGGGCGGCACGGGCCTTGGTGTAGATGTCCTGTGCTGCCGACAGGTGCTTCGAGCCCGCGAAGCCGCTGCTGAACTTGTCAAAGTCGTTCAGCACCTGTTGCAGGCGCTCGCGCTGCTTGTCCTCGCGGCTGCCGATGGCGTAGCGGTAGCCCGACTCCAGCTGGTAGAACATGGCCTCCTCGCGCATCGGCGCCTCGGGGTAGAGGTTGAGGAAGTGCTTGAACGATTCGTAGGCGGCGTGATACTCCTCGATGAAGTAGTAGCCGTAGGCAATCTCATAGTCTTTCTTGATAAGTTTGGCGCGCATCTCGTCGAGGTAGGTATTCACTTCGGGGATGTGGACGCTGCGGGGATAGCGTTCGGCAAAGGTCTCCATCTCCTCGATGGCGTCGCGTGTCACCGTCTGGTCCAGACTGTGGTTGGGCGACTCCTTGTAGTGGCAGTAGGCCGAAAGGAACATGGCCTCCTCGGCGTTGTCGCTGTAGGGGAATTGGCGGGCAAAGCGCTTGAATTGGTAGCCGGCGCTGTAGTAGTCCTTCTCCTTGTAGAGTGCCTGGGCATAGTACCAGCCAATGTTCTCGGCGTTCTCCTTGCCACGGTAGTGCAGGGTCAGGTTCTCGAAGAGTTGTATGGCCTTGGAGAAGCTGTTGTCATTGTAATAGCGCATGGCCGCCTCGTACTTTGCATCGAAATCGTTGCTGTTGAGCAGTTTCTCGAATTTGTTGCAAGAGGTTAAGGCCAAGCTTATTGCGCAGATGGCGATGATTGTTTTCGTCTTTTTCATGGGGTGCAAAGATACGACTTTTTTTCAATGTGCGCGCAAAATATATTTTAAAAAGAGCATATTTTTTGCTTGCAACCCTCCATTTCGGAAAAAAGTTGTATCTTTGCACCCTCTTATTTCAACTCCGAGCAGATGAAAAAATGGCTATTCGCAATGCTGGCACTGCTGCTGGCGACGGTCGCACAGGCGCAAGACAAAGGCCTGACGGGCCGACTTTACGGTGTGGTGGGCCACAGCTATGCCGAGAATTTCTACGGGTCGATGGCTATGGTGGCCGACTATGGCACAGGCAAAGGGCTGCACCTGACGGGCGGCGTGGAGCTTTTTCGCGGCAGCGGCTATGCCGTCACGGCGGCTTGGCAGACGCAGCTGCCCTGGCCCAACAAGCACTTCTTCCTCTACAACCGCTACCTCTACCGCCTGTTTGCCCGGTGGAACCTCAACGAGTACAGCACCCACGTGGCGGTGGGCTACGAGCTTGACCATTGGCGCTTCTCGCTGGGCATGGCCAACCGCTTCATGAGCCCCTTCCACCCCTACGACAAGACGGGCAGCACCGACTATGTCTTCGAGCCTTTCAATCTGATGTACGAACTTCAGTATCAGCTCGATTTCGGGCGCGACGACCGTTGGTCGATGGTGCTGCGGGCGGCCGATTTCGACGACTTTGTGACCGACCGCGGCTACCAGCCCATGTTCTCGGCGGCCGTCGGACGCCGTTTCCGCAAGGTGTCGGCCTACGCCCGCACGGTGTGCTACCCGACCGGCATGTTCTCCCTGTCGGCCAACTACTATGAGTTGTTTTTTAACCTCGGATTACAGAAGAAATGGTGAAAAGAAGTATCCTCTGGCTGTCGGCGCTGCTGCTGCTGACGGCATGCAATAAATTGGACCTCACGGGATTGGTGGCTCCGGCCAGCGCCGAAGCCGACCAACGGGTCCGCGAGTCGCTCAAGATGAGCCACCTGGGCGGCCCCTCGCTGCTCACCGTCGGCAGCGACGAATACAGTGTCTATGTCTGCTCCGACATCCACACCGGTAAGGAGCACCTCCGCCTTGCGGAGTTCATGCGCCGCCAGCGGTCCGACTCGACCGTGGCTATGGGCCTCTGCCTCGGCGACATATCCAACGAGCCCGGCGCCCTGATGACCGCCCACGACATCATCGCCTTCAACCCCTCGCGCGACGTGTACAACACGCCGGTTTACAGCATTGTAGGCAACCATGACCTCTTCTTCGGGCAGTGGGACGACTTCAAGAAATGCTTCGGCGCGTCGACCTACACCTTCACCGTCGCCACCCCCAACTACCGCGACCTCTACATCATGCTCGACTCGGGCGGCGGCTGCCACGGCAAGACCCAGATGGAGTGGCTGCGCAACGTGCTGAAAGGCAGGTGGAAATACCGCCATTGCATCGTCTGCTCACACGTCAACGTCTTCCGCACCGACATGTCGCAGTTCATGTCGGGCAACCTGCCGCTCGAGGAGACCTACGAACTGATGGACCTCCTGGCTTCCAACAACGTAGAGCTTTATCTGCAAGGCCATGACCACCACCGCAAGGAGACCCTCTACGGCGGCGTGCGCTACATCACCCTCGACTGCCTGAAAGACGATGGCGGCTATGGCTCCTACATGACCATCAGCGTCGGCTCCGCCCTCGGCTGGCAGTTTCACAACGACATTTAACCCCTGCAAAAAATAGGTCGTGCACGACCTATTTAGGTAATCGGTGGCCGGTTGCCGGTGGTCGGTATCGACTAAAAATGACCTCCAAACCGCCGTTTTACCGGCCACCGGCTACCGGTTACCAGCCACCAATCACCTAAAAACCACTGTTTCAGAGCATAATACCCCGTCATGACGTCGTGTTGCCGCCGCACCCCCTCCGACTCCGCTCCGACTCATGTCCGACTCAACTCCGACTGAACTCCGACCACAGTCGGACAAAACACGGTGTATCAACGGTGTCGCTCCAGATATGTCGTGCACGACATAAATTGCTCCAGACGGGGGCACGTGG
>JAFZKV010000134.1 GCA_017551765.1 Bacteroidales bacterium | reverse complement strand
TAAACCTTAAACTTTATTAGAATATCAGCGCCAGCAGCACCCAGAGCCAATGGGCTGCGATGCCGGCACAGAGGCCACCGACGGTGTGGGCTCCGATGGCTTTGCCGATGAGTTTGCGGTAGCCGAGGCTGTCGAGCATGGCGGTGTGGGTGCTCAGGTAGCCGCTCCAGCACATGCCCATAGCCGTGAAGACGGCGATGGCGTTGTTGGTGATGATGCCGTCGGCAATGAACTTGGGCACCAGACCGATGGCGGCACCCACGGCACCCAGGGCGGTGATGGGGAACGACACCAGCGCGCCGCTCTCGAAGCCGAAGAGCCAATAGAAGACCACGTTGATCTTGTCGGCCAGCCAGGTGATGACGGGCACACCTTCGTAGGCGGCACCCGTATACTCTCCGTTGGCACCTGCAGGACCGAAGGTGAGCATCATGACGATGGTGGAAATGCAGAGCACGCCCGGGATGATGGCCACGCCGATGCCCACGCCGCTCTTGCCGCCGTCGAGCATGGCATTGAGGAAGCGCTGGAAGGCGTTGCCCTCGCTCTTGAACGAGATGTTCTGCTCGGTGCCTTCCTCCTCGGTGACGGGGCAGTCCAACTCCGGATAACTTTTCAGTGTGAAGCGCTGCATGAGACGGGTGCTGATGATGCTGCCGATAACGGCGCCCAGCAGGCCCACCAGGGCTCCCTTGCCGAAGCCCAGACCGGTCATGAAGGCAATCACCACAAGGCCCATGCCGAAGGCGGTGCCGAAGTTGGTCAGGCTGACCAATTGGTATTTCTTGAAGTAACGGGAGAAGTTGCTGTCTTTTGCCAACGAGATGATGGCGGGGTTGTCGCTCAGGAAAGTCATCACGGCACCCAGGGCCGCCACACCGGGCAGGTTGTAGAGCGGCTTCATCAGCGGGCGCAGGATGTTCTCCATCAGGCGCACCACGCCAAACTCGGTGAGCAACTTGCTGATGGCACCCATCAGCACGCAGATGGCCATGATGTAGAACACCGTCTCAAGCAGCAGATGGTAGGCCGTCTGCATGAAGGTGTTCAACATGTTGGGCAGCGTCATCTTGTAGGCCAGGAAGCCGAAAAAGCCGAAGAAGAGGACGAGGAATATCAATGCCTCGAGGCTTCGCGAAGTGGTGAACTTCATGCGGCGCGGTTTGCCGTTATTCTTGTTGGGGTCGGTCTCGTGATGGCGGAACACCTGAAACGGGTCCACGACACTCAGCAGTGAGTTCAGCAGGTTATGGCTGTTTTTCTCGCTCATATAATTTCAATTTTCGATTTTCAATTCTTCTTGAATAGTTTGTAGTAGTCCATCGTCCAGGTGGCTCCGATGTTGAAGTTCCACGACTCGTTGAAGTGCTTCCCGGCATCGTCGGTATAGCTGTCGGTCATGCGGCAGCCATAGATGTGCAGGCGCACGTTTTTCTGCTCCGAGGGATACCACTCGAAGCCCAAGCCGTAGCGTGCCGAGGTGTGGCCTGCTGCCAGCTGGTGGTCCATCGACACCGACGAACCCAGCGTCACCTCCGACATGTTCTGCTCATACATGCCTTTGACGAAGATGTTGAAACGGTCGGTGAAGTAGTAGTTGGCGCAGCTGACAAAGCCGAAGTTCTTGCCCCAGTCGTCGAACGACAGCGCATGGTGCATGAAGTCGAGGTAGATGTCCCACTTGTCGTAGACCAACTTATTGCCTATCATAATCATATTCAGGTAGTGGTTCCACTTGTACTCCACCATGCTTGTGCTCCACAATGTCTGCCAATGGCCTATTTTGCCCGACCAATAGAGGTTGTACGACACCAGGCCGGCATCGTAGTTGAGACCGTTGTAGTTGACATAGGGCGAGTTGGTTACCTGTGCGATAAAGGTGTGGTTGCCGTCGTCGGTAATGTAGGCACCGCTGGTTCCCAATTGGAAGCAGAAGATGTTGCGCCACATGTTGGTGGGGAAGTACACGTCGATAGGCGACGCGTCGTACTCGAAGCCACCCAGCGCCATAGCATCCTTGCCGAACCGCAGGCGCCAATTCGGTGAGGGCTTGTAGTCGAGGTACAGGAAATCGGTGTTGTCGAAGAACGCTACCTTTCCGGTGTCAGCCACAATGCGCTGCTTGAAATAGTAGCTGAAGCCTCCGCCCAAGTCTCCACCGAGCATGAAGTTGAAATACTTGCCGTGGAAGCCCAGGTTGGGAGTGGTGTCGGTGGTGGTATACTCGCCGTCGGCTCGCACCTCCATCTTCAACTTGTTGAAAGCGTCGCGCCATGAGGACTGTGCCTTCGCCGGCATCGTCACGGTCAATGTTATGGCCGCAAATACTGATAATAGAACCCTTGTTTTCAATTTATTATAAATCTTAGTTTCTAATTGTTCAAACTGCAAAGATACAAAAATAAAATGAATACGCGCGAATAATTAAATGCCCATCGCGGGCCAGGCTCCGTGAGAGGGCCTGCAAGCCATTGTCGGAAAGGCTGATGAGAGCCTTGTGTACAACTTCTGTGGTAGTCGATGGGAAGTCCTTGGGAAGTCGTTGGTAAGTCCTTGGTAGGTTCTTGACAGGTTCTTGGCGCGGAGCGGACCTGGATTTGTTGTCTAATATATTGTATTGCAATGATATGCAACGTTATCTGGCCGTTTTTGCGTTTTTCGTCACAGGCGGAGCCAATTTTGGGCCTATTGGCGGCCTCCGGCAGCGGGATTTCCGAGGCTTCAGGACCCTGTCGATGATTTTTTTCTTGATGTAAGCAGCTGATAAACAATAATGTTTCTTGTTTTTTTCGTGTTTTTGAAAAAAATATTTTGTAGGAATGAAAAATGGTTGTATTTTTGCAGCCGTTTTCGACCTGAAAAAGGGAGTTGGAAAACGAGAGAGATTTGAAATGATGAGAAGAAAGAGATAGCGTGTGTCAATCATTATATAAAGATATGATGAGGACACGAAGACGAGTCAAAGAGGTAAGAGGCGAACGTAAAACGTAAAACATCAAACGTGAAACGTAAAACCTCAAAGAACAATTCTTACAATGAAGAGTTTGATCCTGGCTCAGGATGAAC
>JAFZKV010000133.1 GCA_017551765.1 Bacteroidales bacterium | reverse complement strand
TTTCTGCATCACCCAGCGCTGGATGAGCTCGCCCTCCTGGCCGGCATCGCCGCAGTTGATGATGCCGTCGGCGGCCTGCATCAGGCGCTCGATGACGGCGAACTGCTTCTTGTAGCCCTCGTTGTCAATCAGTTTGATGCCAAAGCGGGGCGGTATCATGGGCAGGCTGCCCAGGCTCCAGCGGCGCCACTGCTCGCAGTAGTCCTGCGGCTCTTTGAGGGTGCAGAGGTGGCCGAAGGTCCAGGTCACCTGGTAGCCGTTGCCTTCCAGGTAGCCTTCATGCTGAGAGTTGGCTCCCAACACCTTGGCAATCTCACGTGCCACACTCGGCTTCTCGGCGATACAAACAATCATGCTTTTTCAAGTTGCAATGCAGCCCATTGTTCGCGGTTCTTCTTGCTCTTCAGTGACATGCCCAAAGTGTTGGCTTTGGCGACGAGGGCGGGCTCGTCGGCCTCGTAGAAGCCGCTGAGCAGCAGTGTGCCTCCCGGGTTGAGCACGGCGGCGTATTTGTCCATGTCGGCCAGCAGGATGTTGCGGTTGATGTTGGCTATAATCACGTCGAAGGTGCCGCCGAGGGTGCTGGCGTCGCCGAGTTTCAGGCTGATTTCCACGCCGTTGGCGGCGGCGTTCTCACGGGCGTTGTTAAATGCCCATTCGTCGATGTCGATGCCCTCCACATAGGCGGCGCCGCGCATCTTGGCGAGAATGGCCAGCACGGCGGTGCCGCAGCCCATGTCGAGCACACGGCGGCCCGCCATATCAAGCTCGGCCACATAGCTGAGCATCATATAGGTGGTGGGGTGATGGGCCGTGCCGAAGCTCATCTTGGGCTCGATGATTAGCTCGTAGTCCACATCGGTGCGGTGGGGATGGAAAGGCGCACGCACCCAGACGCGGCCGCCGTCATACTCCACCAGCACAGCCTCGTGCCCTTTCTCCCACTCGGCGTTCCAATCCTTGTCCTCCATCTCCTTGGCCGTGTAACGCAACGGCACAGGGAAATCCTGCACCGCGGCGGCCAGCCACTGCGGGTCGTACGCCGCAGCCTGCACGTATGCCTGCAGGCCGTCCTTCGTCTCCACAAAGCTCTCATAGGGGCCCTCGTTGCCAAGGGTATCCACCAGCAGGTCGCGGAAGAGGCCGGTGTCCTCCATCGTAAAAGTCACTTCGATGTACTTCATATATTCGGATATTCCACTTTGGTAAGAAACAGACCGCAGGCCGGCATGCTCACGCCCGCCGCGCAACGGTCTTTTCTCTCGATGATTTCCTTCAGTCCTTCCAGGCTCAGCTTGCCGCGCCCCACGTCGAGCAGCGTGCCCGTCACCGAGCGCACCATATTGCGCAGGAAGCGGTTGCTGCGGATGGTAAACACCCACTCCTCCCCCACCGTATCCCAATGGGCCTCGCTGAGGTGGCAAATGTTGGTCTTCACCTGTGTGTGCAACTTGGCAAAGCTGGTGAAGTCGTCGTACTGCATCAGCAGTCGTGCCGCCTCGTTCATTCTGTCAAGGTCGGGCTTGAAGTAGATGCGGCAATACTGCCCCTGGCGGAACGGCAGGCGACGGTCGCTGACATGGTATTGGTAGGTGCGCGCAGTGGCGTCGAAGCGCGCATGCGCATTGTCCGCCACAGGGAAGATGCCAAAGATGGCGATGTCGGACGGCAGGAAGTTGTTAAGTTTGAAGGCCAACCGACCACCGTCCACCGACTCCTGACCACCATAATCAAAGTGGGCATAAAAATCGCTAGCGTGCACGCCTGTGTCGGTGCGGCCGCAACCCACCACCGCGATGGGTTGCCGCAGCAGCGTGCCCAGCGCCTCCTCCAGCGTTTGCTGCACAGTAGGTAAGCCCGGCTGCGTCTGCCACCCATTGTAATTCGCTCCGTTATAGGCCAGATGTATAAAATAGCGTCCCATAATTCCGACTGCAAAGATACACAAATTTCAGCAATCAAACTAAAATTCCCTTAGTTTTTTACCCACACAATAATAACACGGGCCATGCGTTAATAGCAAAAACTTAATACAAAACTCTATGAATCGCACAAGCAGAATTATCGGCGGCATCGCCTTTCTGGCCTTCGGCATCGGCTGGATGCTGGAACTCACCGGCCTCATCAGCATCAACCTCGACGGTTGGTGGACCCTCTTCATCATCATCCCCTGCTTCGCCGCCCTCTTTGGCAACAAGCGCAAAAACGGCCCCCTTATCGGTCTCGGTGTGGGCATACTGCTCCTGCTGGCCACCCGCGGCATCGTACCTTGGATTGATTTCTGGAAATACGTCGTATGTCTGGTGGCGGTGGTCTGGGGCCTCTCCTTGTTGATTGGCAACAAGAACGGCTGCCGCAAGCAGAACGACCGCAACACCCTCGACGAACTGAAGCAAATCAATCAGGACGGCCGGCAAATACACCAAATCAATGTCAGCTTCGGCAAGCATCTCTATGAGTTCAGCGGCCAACATTTCGAGGGTGCCAATGTGGAAACCAGCTTCGGCTTCACCGCCCTCGACCTGCGGAACGCCGACATCCTCGACGGGGCCGTCATCAACATTGAATGTAGCTTCGGCGGCATGGAAATACGCGTCGACAAAGACGTCTGTGTGAAGACCGCCGTCGAGTCCTCCTTCGCCGGCATCGAGAGCAAGAGCGACACCCTGCCCACCGACGGCATCAAGACGCTCTATGTCAAGGGCAACTGTAGCTTCGGCGGCATCGAAATCAAGTAACAATAACAGGAAACAGAAAAGCCTCCCTGCTTGGGGAGGCTTTTTTTGTACCGCATATCAGAGTCGAACTGATGATCTTCTGCGTGAGAGGCAGATGTCCTGGACCACTAGACGAATGCGGCGTTGAAATCGGGTGCAAAAGTACAAACATTTTTTATTCTGGCAAAATATTTTTTACTTTTTTCTTTTAACATACTGTTTTCCAATGCCATTTTCACCCGTATCAAATAACTTTCCAATGTATTTTTCGAGTCCTGTACGGTGTAAAGATTGGATTATTTCGCCCTTTAGCTCGGGCTTGTAGAAGAAGAACATGCGGCGTTGGTCGGCCTTGTCGGCGGGGGTGACGGCCACATAGACGGGCTTCATCGTGGAGGGGTCGATGCCGGTGTAGTACATCTCGGTGCTCAGCGTCATGGGTGTGGGCGTGAAGTCCTGTATCTGCTCCAGCCGGTAGCCCATCTGCTTCATGTCGACAGCCAGCTGCGCCATGTCCTCCATGCGGCATCCTGGGTGCGAACTGATGAAGTAGGGTATCAGTTGGTAGCGCAGGCCTGCCTGCTTGCATATCTCGGCGAAGCGACGCTTGGTCTCGCGGAACAGCTCGAAGCCCGGCTTGCGCATCAGCGCCAGCACATGGGCCGACGTGTGCTCCGGCGCCACCTTCAGGCGGCCGGAGGTATGATTGACAACCACTTGCCTGAAGTAATCCCAACCGCCGTTGCCCTCGGCAAAGAGGTCGCAGCGGATGCCGCTGCCGACATAGAGGTGCTTCACCTTGGGGTGCGCGGCCACTTTGCGCAGCAGGTCTATCATGGGGCGATGGTCGCTGTCAAGGTTCTTGCAGATAGTTGGCATAGAGCAACTGTAGCGGCTGCATTTGCGACACAGCTCCGTGTTCTTGCCCTTCATGCGCCACATGTTGGCCGAGGGACCGCCGAGGTCGGTCAGCACGCCGTGGAACTCGGGGTCCTGCGTGATGGTATCCACCTCCCGCAAGATGCTCTCCTCGCTGCGGCTGGCTATCTGCTTGCCCTGGTGGGCGCTGATGGTGCAGAAGGAGCAGCCTCCGAAGCAGCCGCGGTGCGTGTTGACGCTCCAGCGTATCATCTCAAAGGCCGGTATCGGGCCGCGCTTCTTGTACTTGGGGTGCGGCAGGCGCATGTAGGGCAAGTCGAAGCTAGCATCTATCTCCTCGGTGCTCACCGGCGGCTCGGGAGGGTTGACCACCACATAGCGGTCGCCATGCTTTTGCACAAGCGCGTCGCACTCTATCTTATTGCTCTCCAACTCGATAATGTGGTAGTTCTCCGCCTCACAGCGTTTGCTCTTTAAGCACTCCTCGAAAGAGTGTAGCTCAATTACACACTCCTTCCCCACCGCTTTGCGGTGGTCCCCCTCCCCTAACTTAGGGGAGGAGCAGGATAGCCCGGTGCGCGTCAGCGGCTCTCCCCCTAAGTTAGGGGGAGTACCCCGCAGGGGGGAGGGAGTGTGTCCAGTCACATACGCCACCTGCGGCAGCTCATAACAGGCCTCGATGCCATTGCCTTCGTCGAGCAGGCGGGCTATCTTGAGCGTGGTGCGCTCGCCCATGCCGTAATTGAGCAGGTCGGCCGGAGTGTCTATCAAGATGCTGGAAAACAGTCTGTCGTCCCAATAGTCGTAGTGCGCCAGGCGACGCATCGAGGCCTCGATGCCGGCCAGGATGACCGGCACGTCGGGATACAATTGTTTAAGGATACGCGCGTACACGTACGCGGCGCGGTCGGGACGGAACCCCGCCTGGCCGCCAGGGGTATAGGCGTCGTCGTGGCGCAGACGGCGGGCAGCGGTGTAATGGTTCACCATGCTGTCCATCGCGCCGCTGGTGACGCCGAAGAAGAGCCTCGGACGGCCGAACTTGCGGAAGTCGCGCAGGTCGTCGCGCCAGTTAGGCTGCGGGATGATGGCCACGCGGTAGCCTGCCGCCTCCAACGTCCTGCCGATGACGGCAGTGCCGAACGACGGATGGTCGATGTAGGCGTCGCCGGTGACCAGCACCACATCCACCTGCTCCCATCCGAGCCGCTTCACCTCCTCCAACGTTATCGGCAAAAAATGTCCCATGTGCGTGTTTTGTCCGACTGTGGTCCGACTGATGTCCGACTAAACTCCGACTTTTGTCGGACTTCAGTCGGACAAAACACGGAGTTTAGTCGGACTTGGGTCGGACAAAAGTCGGAGTCGTAGGGGCAAAAAAACGGATTAGTCCTGGATGGCTTTGATGCCGGGGAGGACTTTGCCTTCGAGGTATTCGAGCATGGCGCCGCCACCGGTGGAGACGTAGCTCATCTGGTCGGCGAGGTGCATCTGCTTGACGGCAGCCACCGAGTCGCCACCGCCCACGGCGGCAAAGCAACCCTGCTTGCAGGCGTCGGCCACGCTCTGGGCGATGTGGTTGGTGCCCTTGGCAAAGGTCTCAAGCTCGAAGACGCCGGCAGGGCCGTTCCAGAGGATGGTTTTGGAGGCCATGATGATGTCGCGGATGGCCTTGCAGCTCTCGGGGCCGCAGTCCATGCTCTCCCAACCGTCGGGCACCTCGCCCGAGGGGACAATCTGCGTGTTGGCGTCGTTGCCGAACTTGTCGCCGATGACGCTGTCGACGGGCAGATAGTACTTCACGCCCTTCTCGTCCATGCGGCGCATGAGTTCGCGGGCCAGGTCGAGCTTGTCGTCCTCGCAGATGCTGTTGCCAATCTTGCCGCCAAGGGCCTTGGTGAAGGTGTAGCGCATGCCACCAATGATAATCATGTTGTCCACCTTGTCGAGCAGGTTCTCGAGGATGCCAATCTTGCTGCTGACCTTCGAGCCACCGATGATGGCGGTGAAGGGACGCGGGGCGTCGTGCATCAACTTCTCGAGGTTGCGCACCTCGTTCTCCATCAGGAAGCCGAAGTATTTGTCATTCGGGAAGAAACGGGCGATGACGGCGGTGGAACTATGTTCGCGGTGGGCGGCACCGAAGGCGTCGTTGATGTAGCAGTCGCCGAGGGCGGCCAGCTGGCGGGCCAGCTCTTCCCCACCCTTGGTCTCTTCGGGATAGAAGCGGATGTTCTCGAGCAGCATCACCTCGCCGCCCTTGAGTTCCTTGGCCATCGCCTCGGGCACACCGCTGCCGAGGAGCTCCTGGGTGAACTTCACCGGACGGTTGACGAGCGTCTCAAGATACTTGGCCACCGGCTCGAGGGTCAGCTCGGGCTCGAAGCCACCTTTCTTGGGACGGCCAAAGTGGGCCATGATGATGACGGCGGCACCGTCTTTGAGCAGCTTCTCGATGGTGGGCATCGACTCGCGCATGCGGGTGTCGTCGGTGATGCGTTTGTTCTCGTCCATCGGAACGTTGAAGTCTACACGCAGCAGCACCTTGCGGCCTGCAAAATTGATATCTTTGATACTTTTCATGTGTATTGTGATTTATTGGGTTTAAGCTTCTTTGTGATTAGGCTCGGCGACGGCCATGCCGATGTAGAGGGCTGTGAGCATGGTGAAGACGAAGGCCTGGATGTAGGCCACCAGACACTCCAGCAGGCTGATGAAGACACTCATAAAGATGCTCACCACGGTCACTCCCGCACCCACGCCGGCGCCAAAGAGGCCGCTGAGGATAAAGATGAGGGCCATGAAGCTGAGTATCATGATGTGGCCTGCCGTCATGTTGGCAAAGAGTCGTATCATCAGCACGATGGGCTTGGTGAACACGCCGATGACCTCGACCAACGGCATCAGGGGGAATATCTTGAGCCAGGCAGGGACGCCGGGGGTGTTGAAGATGTCCATCCAATAGTGTTTGTTGCCGCTGAGGTTGGTCATAATGAAGGTGATAACGGCCAGGATACCGGTAACGGCGAGGTTGCCGGTGATGTTGGCACCTGCAGGGAAGAAGGGTATCAGACCCAGAATGTTGCAGAAGAAGATGAAGAAGAAGAGGGTCAGCAGATAGGGCAGATACTTACGGTACTTGGCCTCGCCTATCATGGGCACGGCGATGCTGTCGCGCACGAAGACCACCAGCATCTCGACCAACCCCTGCAGCACACCGTGGGGCGCCTGGTTGGGGCGCTTCTTGTAGCTGGCGCGGGCCGCGAAGATGATAGCGATGAGCAACACCACGGCAATGATGATGGCTGCGGAAGTCTTGGTGATACTGAGGTCCAGCGGCTTCTTGTCGAGCACCGTGCCTTCGGCATCCACACAGACAATCTCCTCCCTTGCAGCGCCGCCGCCCGTGAGGCGGTAGCCCTTATAGTCGGCGTGGCCGTGGTGGAACTTGGACGACATGAAGACATCCACATGGCCGTCGTTGATGAGGATGACGGGCAACGGGATGGCCACAGCATGCTCGGCGCCGTCCTTGCTGTTGAAGTCGAACAGGTGCCACGAGTGGGCATCTGTGACGTGGCCGATAATCATTGCCCCCGGGTCGAAGCCCTTGGCCTCTTTAGCCTCCTCGGCCCGCAACGCGGGAAGCATCAGCATGACAGCGGCGAACAAAAGGATAAGTCGTTTCATATACTACTGCACCTTGGTTGTGTTGTTAAAAATATCGATCTGCACAGAGTCGAAGAGGCCCAGCTGCCGCTTGTCGCGCCGGTCGGCCGGTGCTGCCTCGTAGGCGCGCAGGGCCTGACTGACGATGCGGTGCAATGCCACCGGCCGCTCTATGCCGCTTTCGGCGGCATAGGCGGTCAGTCGGCGCACCTCGGGCTCAGAGAGCGTGAGGGTGTACTTCTTCGGCTTCGGTTTGATTTCCTTCTTCATGGCTATCGCATATACGGTCCGAGCATAGCCTCGGCCTGGGCCGCCAACTCGTCGTTGTGCAGGGTCATCTGCGCCATTTCGCCGAGCAGGGCCATGATTTGCATGTCGTTCTGCAGCATGCCGCGCACACCCTGTGCCTTCTCTCCGCTGAAGCGACGCAGGTAGTTGATCTCCTCGCTGTAGTAGCGGAACACGTCGTTCCACAGCTGAATGGCCTGCTCCTCACCGTAGACCTGCTTGTAGAGGTCGACCACATCGACGTGCGTATTGCTGCCGGTGTAGATGTAGATGGAGTAGACATCGAGCGGGAAGTTCTTGGCAGGGAAGGCTTTCATGGCGTCGTCGAGCAAGGCGCGTGCATTGTCGAGGTTGCCCTTGTTGGCCTCGCTGGCGGCGATGGTCACCAAGGTTTGGCGCTGCACAACACCCATGTTGTAGCTGATGGGGTCAACATAGATGTCGCGGTCAAGGTTGCCCCACTTCAGCGAATCGCCATCGACTCCTTTGATGAAGTAGTCAGCCGTGCCGTCGGTGTAGCGCTGCATGCGCGGATAGGGGATGAACTTGTAGTTCATGCCGTCCTGCACAGTGTAGCGGTTCACCAACGGATACACCTTGGGAACACCGGCAGTGTTGGGGTTCATGATGTTGATGTCGCGCATGAACTTGTTGGTGCCGAGGATATCGAGCAGCATCAGCTCATGACGGTAAAGCACCTGTTTGTTAATCTCCCAACGTATCTCGGGGTTCACCTGGTCGGCTATCTCGGCGGGGATAACGCCGGCCTCGACCAGCGCGGGAATATCAAGGGTAATCTTGAAGCGCTTGGTAGGCAGGTACATGGCCTTCTCGCCGCCAGCATTGAGGGTGAAGCGGTCGGGATAGTCGCGCAACAGAGCCAGCACATCGGTGACCTCCATATACTCGTTGGTGCGGTCCATGATATAGTAGGCATCCTTGCCGAGGCCGTAGAACTCCTTGGGCAACGTGAAGGGCAGCGCCTCGCTATCATAGAGCTTGTTGTAGAGCTGCTCCACATACCAATACATGCCGGAGAGGGTGAAGTTCAGTATGCGCACGTCGGTGCGGGTGCCTTCCACCTCCTGGGCATACCACAAGGGGAAGGTGTCGTTGTCGCCGAAGGTAATCAGGATGCCGTTGTTGTTGATGCTCTTCAGGTAGTTCTG
>JAFZKV010000132.1 GCA_017551765.1 Bacteroidales bacterium | reverse complement strand
TTATATATTCAATTGTTTAGGCGGCTTGCGCAGCCGCGGTCTTTTCTTGTTTCAAACTGCAAATTTACTAAAAAATTAGTACATGCAAACTTTTTTTTCTTGCAAATAAAGTTAAAACGCCCTGCTGACACCCACATATCTTCGACCAATCTACAGCAGTTCTTCAACAGTTCTTCAAGAAAAAGTTGAAGAACTGTTGAAGAACGGATGAAGAACAAATGAAGAAAAGACGGACTTAATAGAACTCCACCCAGAGGTCGCCGTTTTGCAGGCGGGTGCGTAGCCAGCGGCGCACACGGTCGGTGTCGAGCTTCTCGCCCGAGGGAATGACCATCACATGCGCCACCACGTCGTCGCCCACGCGGCCCAGGCGCACCTCGCCCACGCGAGGGAAGAGGGTGGCGGCCTCGGCGGTGACGGCCGCCGCCAGACTGTCGTACTGCGTATAGGCTTCCAACTTCCGCTCCAGGTCGGCGATGTGCTGCGTCTGGCTGCGGCGCTCGGCGTCGGAGGCGGCCACGATGTCGTTCAGCTGCATGGCCAACTCCTCGGTGTTGCCGCCCTGGATGACCATCAAGGGATATTTCTTCAAGCCGTAGTCGGCCATGCGGCGTTGAGCCTCTTCGACCTCGGCGTCGCTGATAGGGCGCCCCACGGCAACGACGCGCAGGGTGTCGTGTTCGATGTTGGACGACAATATCTGCGTGCCTGTCTGCACCAGCTCGTGCGCAACAAACTGACGCACACTGCGCTCGCGTACCTCTTTCTTCACGATGCTGAAGGTCATCCAGGCGGCCGGAATGAGGGTGAGCACCACCACGGCGGTGACCACGCGGCGCCCGTAGAGGGCCCGCTCGGGCGAGAGGCTGCCGGCGCTGTGGAAGCGCAGCAGCTTGACACCAAGGAAGGTGCTGAGGGCGATAAAGACGCTGTTGATAAAGTAGAGGTAGAAGGCTCCGAGGAAGTAGCTCCACTGCGCCGTGGCCAGGCCGTAGCCGGCGGTGCAGAGGGGCGGCATGAGGGCCGTGGCGATGGCCACACCGGGGATGACCTGACCTTTGCTTTTGGTGGTCAAGGCCAGCACACCGGCGGCACCGCCACAGAAGGCGATGAGCACATCGTAGAGCGTGGGTGAGGTGCGCGCCAACAACTCGCTCCGCGCCTCGCTCAAAGGCGAAAGCAGGAAGTAGAGCATGGCGGTGGCGATGGAGATCAGGGTGGCGATGCCGTAGTTCTTCAAGGCGCGGCGCAACAGGTCATAGTCGTTGATGCCCACCCCGAGCCCCAAGCCGATGATGGGGCCCATGAGGGGCGAGATGAGCATGGCACCGATAATGACGGCGGTGGAGTTGACATTGAGGCCCAACGAGGCGATGAAGATGGCGAAGATGAGAATCCAGAGGTTGGTGCCGCGGAAGACCACGCCCTCCTTGACCTGCCGAACCACCTCGCGCTCGTCCTCCTTGTCGTCAAAGAGGTTGAAGTGCTGTCCCAACCCTTTTAAAAAAGCCTTGATATTGATGCGCATACCAATGATTGCATTATTGTGTTATTGTGTAAGTCGTTAACGCAGAAAGGAAGGAAATATTGTGCACCAACCTATTACCTACCACTTTACTCCCACCGTTCTTCGGCCGTTCTTCGGTCGTTCTTTGGTCGTTCTTTGCTTTTTTCCAAAGAACGACCAAAGAATAGACGATAAACACCTGAAGATCAAACGGAATCATAACGAAACAAAATATTTCTCACCATTTTTGGTGATTATATAAAAATTATTTTGTATCTTTGCAGGCACTTATAGTAATCAACTAACTTAAAAATATTAATCTTATAACATTAAAATTATGGCATTTAAAGGACAAATCATTATCGACACCGAGCGCTGCAAGGGATGCGGAGTCTGTGTACCCGTGTGCCCGATGAAGTGCATCGCGCTGTCGAAAAATGTAAACGGCAAAGGTTACAACTACACCGAGACCGTGAATGACAGTTGCATCGGCTGCGCCAGCTGCGCCATGGTGTGCCCCGACGGCGTGATCTCCGTTTACAAGAAAAAGATTTAAAGGAAAAAGAAAGAAAGGAATACTATGGCAAGAGAACTTCAACTGATGAAGGGCAATGAAGCAATTGCCCGCGCAATGATTGCCAGCGGATGTGACGGATACTTCGGCTATCCCATCACGCCGCAGAGCGAAGTAATGGAAACCCTGATGGCCGAGAAACCGTGGGAGACCACCGGTATGACCGTGCTGCAGGCCGAGTCGGAGGTTGCCTCCATCAACATGGTCTACGGCGGCGCCGCCACCGGCAAGAAAGTGGCCACCTCGAGCTCCAGCCCCGGAATCTCGCTGATGCAGGAAGGCTTGACCTACCTGGCCGGTGCCGAAATCCCCTGCCTGGTGGTCAACGTCATGCGCGGCGGCCCCGGTCTGGGTACCATCCAGCCCTCGCAGAGCGACTACTTCCAGAGCACCAAGGGCGGCGGTCACGGTGACTACCAGCTCTACACCCTCGCTCCCGCCAGCGTGCAGGAGATGTACGACTTCGTGTTCGAGGCTTGGGACATCGCCTTCAAATATCGCAACCCCGTCCTCATCCTCTCCGATGGCGCCATCGGACAGTGCATGGAGAAACTCTACACCCGCGACTATGTGCCTCGCTGGACCGAGGAGGAGCGCCGCGCCAACGCCCCCTGGGGCACCTGGGGCAAACCCGCCAACCGCGCGCACAACATCATCACCAGCCTTGAGCTCGACAGCGCCCGCCAGGAAGTCTTCAACCTGAAGCTGCAGGCCAAGTACGCCGAGATGAAGGAAAAAGAGGTCCGCTACGAGATGCTGAACTGCGACGACGCCGAGTACATCATCGTTGCCTACGGTTCGAGCAGCCGCATCGCCATGAAAGCCATGCAGATGGCCCGCGAGAAAGGCATCAAGGTGGGTCTGTTCCGCCTGATCACCCTCTTCCCCTTCCCGACCAAACAGCTGGCCGAGGTTGCCAAGCACGTGAAGGGTATCCTTTGCGTCGAGATGAGCGCCGGCCAGATGATCGAGGATGTGCGCCTGGCCACCGAGTGCGGTGTGAAGACCGAGCACTTCGGCCGTTTCGGCGGCATCATTCCCACCCCCGGCGAGGTCCTGGAGGCTCTTGAAAACAAAATTATAAAATAATGCTTGAACGCTTGAATGTTTGAATGTTTGAGTGCTGTCGCAACCAAATATTCAAACAATCAAACAATCAAACAATCAAACAATAGAAGAAAATGAATCAAGATATTGAAGTTCGCAAACAAGCGCTGTTGAAAGAGGGTTACGAGGAGGTTTACACCCGTACCAAGGTGCTCACCGACGCCGTCATGCACTACTGCCCCGGCTGCGGTCACGGCACCACCCACCGCCTCATCGCCGAGGTTATCGACGAGATGGGCATTCAGGACAACGTCGTCGGCGTCAGCCCCGTCGGATGCTCCGTTTTGGCCTACAACTATTTCGATGTCGACTTCCAGGAAGCCGCCCACGGCCGCGCTCCCGCAGTCGCCACCGCCATCAAGCGTCTCAACCCCGACACCTTCGTGTTCACCTATCAGGGCGACGGTGACCTCGCCGCTATCGGTACCGCCGAGACCATCCATGCCGCCAACCGTGGCGAGAACATGACCATGATCTTCGTCAACAACGGTATCTACGGTATGACCGGTGGCCAG
>JAFZKV010000131.1 GCA_017551765.1 Bacteroidales bacterium | reverse complement strand
GTCGGCGCGCAACGTTTTTATCAGCCTCAACCGACAGCATATCAGCCTTGTGGAGGGTAATGTGGTGGTGGACTACGGCGCCCTGCGGGTGGCCGAGGGCGAGTTGGAGGGGGTGGCGTTTCAAACACACGCCCCCGTCGGCCTGGCGGCCGCCACCCCCTCTAACTTAGAGGGGGAACAAATAAATGTTGCGTTCACGTCGGAGGGCGGCAGGGGCGCCGACTATGTGTACCTGTATGCCTACGCGCCGGAGGTGAGGATGGGGCTGCTGTCGGTGCCGGCGCTGCGCTGTGCGGGGCGGGTGTCTATAGAGCTGCCGACGGCGTTCCGCGGCCATGCGGTGCACCTCTACGGCTTCGCGTGGGACCACGACCTGCATGCCTCGCCGTCGGTGTACCTGGGGTGCTTAGAATTGGAAGTAGATGAAGGGCTGGAGGTCGGCCGTGATGAACTGATAGACCACGAAGACGGTGGCCACAACAGCCAGGACCATGAGCCAGAGGGGCATGCGGGCGAACCAGAGGCGGTAGCGGCGCTTGAAGCGGGCGGGGAGCCAATGGACGGCCATGCCGAGGGAGAAGAGGAGGAAGGGTGCCCAATAGTGGCCCACGATGTCGGGCACCTGGGCGAGGTTCCAATGGGAGCCAATCTGGTGCACCATCTGGGTGGCGGTGCGCCAGGCGACCTCGTTGGCCTCGGCGGGGTCGAGGTTGGAGCCGCTGCGGAAGAAGAGGCGCGTGAAGCTGATGAAGACGAAGGTGAGGAGGGTGGACCAGACGGTTGAAAGTGATGAGTGATGAGTGATGAGTGATGAACGGTTAGCGGTCAAGGCGAGTATTATATAGCCGATGAGCATCACCAGGGTTATGAAGCTGAGCATGTTGAAGAGGGGAGCGTGGGTGAGCAGTCGGAGGAGCCAGAGGGCGGCGGTGACGCTGCCGAGGGCCACAAAGCGGGTGCGCCAGGTGCGCTTGCTCCACCACTTGTGCACCAGAATGCCCAACCCGTTGAGGCCGCCCCAGGTGATGAAGTTGAACGAGGCGCCGTGCCAGAGGCCGCCGAGGAGCATGGTGTCCATGTTGTTGACGTTGGTGCCGAGGGTGCGGCGGTGGCTGGGCCGCAGCCACCAGAGCAGGCCGATGGCGACAAACACCGCCACCACAGCGAGGGCAAACCAGAGGTTGTGCAGGCGGAAGGCGGCGATGGCGAGGATGAGGGCCAGGAGGCTGTAGCTGAGCCAGCCGGCGGTGCGGTTGCCGCCGAGGGGAATATAGAGGTAGTCGCGCAGCCAGCGCGAGAGCGACATGTGCCAACGGCGCCAGAAGTCGGTGGGGTTCTGGGCCTTGTAGGGCGAGTTGAAGTTGGTGGGCAGGTAGAAGCCCATGAGCATGGCCACGCCGATGGCGATGTCGGTGTAGCCCGAGAAGTCGGCGTAGACCTGCAGCGAGTAAAGCATCAGGGCCGAGAAGTTCTCGAAGGGGGTGTAGAGGAGAGGATTTTCAAAGACGCGGTCAACGAAATTGACCGCCAGGTAGTCGCTGAGGACCAGCTTCTTGACAAGGCCATTGAGTATCCAGAACACGGCCACGCCGAACTGCCGGCGGCCGAGGAAGAAGGGCTTGTAGAGCTGCGGCACGAATTGGTCGGCGCGGAGGATGGGACCCGCCACCAGCTGGGGGAAGAAGGATGTATAGAAGCCAAAGTCGAGGATGTTGGCGACGTGGGGTATCTTGCGCTTGTAGACATCGACAATGTAGCTGATGTTCTGGAAGGTAAAGAAGCTGATGCCTACAGGCAGCAGTATCTTGATGGCGATGCTGTATTCGGTGCCGAAGGTGGCGTTGAAGATGTCGGTGAAGAAGTAGGCGTACTTGAAGAAGCCGAGCATCAGCAGGTTGAGGGTGACGCCGACGGCCATCAGGACCTTTCTGCGTGATGAGCGATGAGTGATGAGTGATGAACGGTAAAGATCGTCCATGCGGATGCCGAGCCACCAGCCCAGCAGCGTGGAGAAGACCAGCAGGAGGACAAAGAGGCCCGAGGTCTTGTAGTAGAAAAAGAGACTGACGAAGAAGAGGTAGGCGTTGCGGGCGGTGAGGCGCCAACGGCGGGTGACGATGAACGAGAAGCCGGCGAATACCAACAGGAAGAACACCCAGAAGTGTATCTGGGTGAAGAGCAGCGGATGCTGGCTGTCGAAGCTCAGCAGCTGGAGCAGGTATGTCGGCAGGTCGGACACTATTGCTTGGTTGCTTGATTGCTTGATTGTTTGAGTGCTTCGGTGTAATCAGCAAAGGCTTTCAGCAGGGCGTCGGCGAAGAGGTTGCCCACAAGGCGGTAGCCTGCGGCGGTGAAGTGCACACGGTCCTTCTGGGCCAGCTTGGCCTGCCGCCAAAGGTCCATCGACTTGAGGCCGCCCATGACCTCGAATTGGTCCCACACGGCGCCGCCCGTCTCTTCGGCCAGGCGGTAGAAGACCTCGCGGGCCAGAGGGCCGTTGGTGTTGACGTTGTACTTGCGGCGCGACACCTTGCGGAAGGAGTCGTTGTTGGTGACGAAGACGAAGGCGCAGTCGGGGTTGACGGTGCGGATGGAGTCGATGAGTTGCAGGTAGTTGCGGCGGAAGACGGCGGTGTCGAAGTTGGGGCCCGAGGCGTCGTTGATGCCGATGCCGAAGACCACAAGGTCGGGGTGCAGCAGGCGCAGGTCGCGCACGAAGTCGCGGCAGCGCAGGTAGTCGGGCACCGCAGCGCCGTTGACGCCGATGGAGCTGTAGGTGATGCCGGCGCGGCGGTTGCCGAGGTAGATGCCCGTGAGGGTGAACTGCTGGCCTTCCTGGCAGGGCAGCATGACGGCGAAGGAGTCGACGGCGCGGCTGAGGTTATAGACGAAACGGTCGGTGCGGGGGTCGACATAGGAGGGGTAGATGTCGCGGTCGTCGACGCGGAGCAGGGGCACCACCTCCTGGTCGGAGTGGCCGAGGACCACCACGCGGGTGCTGGCGTAGTCGACGCTGGGTTCGTTCATCACTATCTGCACCTCGGCGAGGCTGTCGCTGGCGGTGACGGCGATGCCGCAGAGGCCCAAAGGACAGGCATGTTCTTTATGCACACAACGTGTGAGGGCCATGCGCTCAACACAGTGCACACGATAGTCGGCGGGGTTGTTGCACTTGGCGGCGGCAGAATAGGGGAAAATCATGCCGCGCGAGCCCACGAGGTTGGGGTAGGCCTGCATCAGACGGCAGCGGATGGTGTTGGGCAGGGTGCCTGCCTGCACGTGCGAGCCGCCGATGTGCACGATGTTGAGGTTGCCGCTGCCGGTGGCCGCCATGCGTTGCCAACGGTCGAAGAAGGTGGCCATTGGGGCGGCGTTGCTGTCATAGTGCAGCACGTTGGCGTCGTAGCGGATGAACTTGTAGGTTTCCTCTTCCTGTGCCGAGAGTGTGGTCAGTAATGCTGCAAACAGCAGCAGTAGGGTTAGTCGTTTCATTGCTTGGCTCCTTTCCGGCGTATCACTTTACGCTCAAGACGATAGAGGGTGTAACTGTTATCGAGGGCCTCGGCGAGGCGGTCGCCCATGAGGTCGGCGCCGCGCTGCGAGAAGTGGATGTAGTCCTGTCCGGCCAGCCCCTGGCGGGTCCACTCGGGCATGCTGTTGTGGCCACCCATAGCATGGTAGATGCTCCAGAAAGCGGCACCGTGGGTGGTGGCGGTGGCGGCCAGGCTGTCGATGAGTTCGGGGATGGCGGGGTAGGTCTGCAGTTGGCCACGCAGGCGCGTGCTCATGTCGCTGGGGCCAACGAAGAGTATCTTGGCTTGCGGGCAGCATTGGTGCAGGTGGTCTATCTGGCGGCCCAGGCTTTGGCAGTAGGTGCTGATTTGCTTGGAGGTCTTGAGGTAGGGCACCGAGTTGCCGCCGAACTGCAGGATGATGAGGCCAATGTCCATACAAGCATAGGCGGCGCTGAGCTTCGCCTGCGGCACGAGGGTGAACTGCTGGCCCGAGCAGCCGCGCATGGGTATGTTGTCCACCGCCACGCCGGGGCCGTCGTCGAGGAGCACACAGTAGAGGTCGGCACTGCCGCTGACATTTATTCGCACGGCGTTGGTGGCCGAGTCGAGCTGCCAGATGATGCTGCTGATGCCGCTATTGCTGCCGTCGGACTCGTAGGTGGCCTTGTGCTGGCGGTCGGTAAGGGTGGCTTTCAATTGGTTGCCACGGTTGTTGTGGACGAGGGTGAAACGCGAGAAGCGCTTGACGCGGTCGTCCACGCTGCTGCTGCGCGAGGCTCGCAGGGTGGTGCTAGCGCCGCCACCATGCAGACGGAAGCACTGCATCATGGGGCCATAGTCGCCACGGCTGCGCAGCACGGTGCTGTCGCCGAAGGAGGCAAGGTGGGCGAGTTCGCCGCTGGTGCTCTGACTAATGGTCATCGAAGGGGTGATGGTCTGGAACGGCACCATTCCTGGACCACCGCCGCCAAAACGTTGCTGCATGCGGCTGCGCAGACGCGAGGTGATGTGGTCCATTTCTATCTGCGAGTCGCCATAGTGCAGGATACGCACGGTGCGGCCCGTACGACGTGCGCTTTCGGCAGCACGCCAGAAAGCATCAAGATAGTGTGGCTCGGGCAGCCAAAAGCGCAGGTCGCCTTGCTGCACAAGCGTGCGATAATACTGTATGGAGTCGCGTGCCTGCAGCATCTCGGGCGGCTCGGCAGGATTGCTTTTTACGGGAGACTTCTGCTGACGGGCCTCCACAAGGATATGCAGCGAGGCAAAGCCGATATGGGTGTCGCCCAGCATGACACCGTCACGCGGAAAGAACTCGCCGACAAGCGCCAGCAGGGCAATCACGCAGGCAAAGAACGTCAGTATGCGGCCTGGCTTCATTTGCCTTCCAGCTTCTCTACGCGGCGCACCAACTGCTCAATGTTGCGCAGGATAACCTCCACCTTGCGGCGCTTGGTGGCATCCAATGCGGGGCTGCCAAAGACGGTGGAATTGGAGGGGACGGAGTGCGTCACACCGCTTTGGGCGCCGATGGTGACATGGTCGCCCACCGTGATGTGGCCTACAAGACCGGCCTGACCGGCAATGATGCACTGCTCACCCACGCTGCAACTGCCGGCAATGCCTACCTGCGATGCCATAGCGGTATTGCGTCCTATGACGACGCTGTGTGCCACCTGGCACAAGTTGTCTACTTTGACGCCCTGGCGCAGGATGGTGCTGCCGATGGAAGCACGGTCGATGCAGGTATTTGCACCCACCTCGACGTTGTCCTCAAGTATCACGTTGCCTATCTGGTCAATCTTGTTCCAGGTGCCGTCCTCGGCGGGGGCGAAGCCGAAGCCGTCGCTGCCCAGCACAGCACCGGCATGGATGATACAGTTGCGGCCTATCTCTACACCCTCGTAGACCTTCACGCCGGCATATAGCGTGGTGCCGTCACCGATGGTGACGTTGTCGCCAATCACCACATTGGGGTAGATATTCACATTGTTGCCAATACGGCAATGGCGACCAATGACGGCATAGTGGCCAAGATAGCAGCCCTTGCCCACCTTGGAGCCACGGCCCACACGGCTGCTGCAGGAGCGTCCACGCGGCGGTTTGCTGCGCTCGTTGAAGGCATGCAGCAGCACAGCCACGGCCAGGTAGGGATTGTCCACACGGATAAGGGTGGAGTCGACAGGCTGCTCAGGCACGAAGTCCTTGCGCACAATCACTATCGAGGCACGCTGTTCATAGATGTAGTGCGTGTACTTGGGGTTGCCGAGGAATGTAATGCCGCCTTCGCAGCCCTCCTCTATCTTGCAGGGTTTCCACACCCGTGTGTTCTCGTCGCCCTCCACGGTGCCTTTCACCAGACGGGCAAGTTCTTTGGCTGTATATTGCATGTGTTCTTATTCTTCAAATTCAATGACTCCGCGCTGACGGGTAATGCGGAGGTTGGTCATCTGCTCATCGCTGACGAAGCCGTCGCCATAGGTGACACGGTTACCATTGACGGCACGTACAGGGTGGTTGGAGAAGATGACATCCTCAGCGTCGCGCCAGATTAGGTCGTCAAGATAGATAGTGTCGCCCGAGGCATAGTCAATGACCACCACACTGTCGGTAGCCTTCATGATGTTGCGGTCGTCGTAAGAGATGGCCTTGTCGGCACGGATGGATGACTTGATGTTGCGGTTCTCGTCATAGAAGCGCAACTCCACCCCATTGGGGTAGACGGTGCGCGGCGAGGGCTCCTTGTATTGCCTGATGAGGGGTGCGTCGACCTCTATCTGCAGCCGGGCCTGCTCGCTGCGCCTTATATGAGCCTGCTTCACCTCCTGGTCGGGCGGCGTTTGCCGCTCGAAGCGGCTAATCTCGCTCATGTCGCCCGTGCAGGATGCAAGAGAAGTTAAAAGCGAAAAGGGAAAAGCGAGAAGCAATAGTCTCGCTTTTCGCCTCATAAAGATGTTTCGCTTTTCGCTTTTCACTTTTTCGCTGCCCTTATCGTGTTCTTACTTTGGTGACCACACCGAGTCCGGGCACCGTGAACGACTGACCGTTCATCAGACCGGCGGCAAAGGCGTCTTCCATCTTGGGGAAGTGGGCCGAGTAGACGCTGATGAGCTTGTCGCAGGCGCTGACATTCTCCTCCGAGGGGTCAACACGCTTGGCCTGGGCCAGGGCGTCCACAGCCACCCAATAGACGCTGCGGCCATTCATGTTATCCTCCGAAGCCACGCTGGGATTGGCGGCGTAGCAGGCGGCAATCATGCGGTAGGGCTCACCCTTCGAGGGGTCGGACGAGGCGGCGTTGTTGAAGGCCGTGCGCGCAGCAGCGTAGCTCTTGAGGTTGTAGTAGGCTATGCCCATCTGCATATAGGCGTTGTATTTGTCCTTCTCAGGCACCTGGTCGATGGCATCCCTGAGGTACTCGATGGCCTTGCTGTAGGCTTTCTTCTTGTCCGAGTTGCACATCTGTGCCATACGCATGGCCGTGGAGGGCGAGGGCTCAAGGCGGTGGAGGTTCTCAGTGGCCTGGAAGAAGAGGTCCTGATCGGTGCAGCGCTTGCGCATCATGATGCCCGTAATCTTTTTCAGCAACTCCACGTTGTTGGGGTCACTCTCAAACTTCTTGCTGTAGATCTCCACCAATTGGTCGCAGCTGGCATAGGGCGAGAAGGCCGCCTCGACGCCCGCAATGTAGCCACGGATGGTGGCTGCCTTCACGCTGTCCTCAGCGTTCTTGCGCAGTTCCTCCTCCAGAAGGTCGCTGGCAACATCGTAGTTGTCGACCACCAGCGTAGGCTCGGCATAGCCGGCACGCACATAGTTGATGGTGGCCTCCATGAACTTGACCAGGTAGCCGGCCTCCAGGTCGCCTTCGAAGCGGACAGCCTGCGAATAGAGGTCGTAGTACTGCTGCAGCCCGTCGGCACCCTTGATTTCCTCCACTGCCATAGCCTTCATGGCGGTGTACTTCGAGGCCTCGCCATAGTTGGCGATACGCACGTCGTACATGTTCAGCAGCTCGGCCAACAGGGCGTCGCGCTCCTCAGCGGTCTTGGCCTCGGCAATCTTGGCCTTCAGTATGTTGGCACCGTTGATATAGAGGTTCTTGCTCTGCTTGGGGCAGTTCTCGAGGATCACCGTCCAATACTGGTAGGCGTCGAACAGATAGCGGTTGTCCTTCGGGTTCGAGGCCTTGTACTGGTTCATGTCCTGCTGATAGAGCGATACGGGCTCCACCATCACCTGCGCCAGCGAGTCGTTCTTGCATCCTTTCACGGTGGGTTGGGCCATCACCGGCATCACAGCGGCACCCAGGAGCATTGCAATCATCAGTTTCTTGATCGTTTTCATCGTTTATTGCTATTATTTTTGTTTGTTTCTTGATTATTTAGTACCCCGAAGGGGCTGTTTATTGCTTAGTTGTACTTGCGCTTGAAGAACCAGCGCTCGCAGCTGCTCACGGCGATGCCGAAGGTCAGCATGTCGAGCTGCAGCACGTCGGTGCTGCCCAGGCTGGTGTAGCCGGCGCTGACGGTCAGCAGCGAGCGGCCCTTGCGCATGGGCAGGGTGAGGCCGGCGCCGGCACCCCAAGCGTCGAGGCGATGCTCCGCACCGTCGAGGGTCAGCCGCAGGGCACCTTGCTCCAGGTGTGCACCCAGGCTCCAGCTGATGCGGCCCCAATAGGTGGCGGCATCCATGTCGCCCATCTTCTCAAAGCCCGCCGCATAGCGGCTGTAGGGGCCGTAGGCGATGTTGCTGGTGCCGAAGACCGACGGCTCCTTGCCTTCGGTGTACTTCATGCCTTGCCACTCGGCAAAGGTGGCGTCCACCGCC
>JAFZKV010000130.1 GCA_017551765.1 Bacteroidales bacterium | reverse complement strand
GTCGTTCTTTGGAAAATAGCAAAGAACGACCAAAGAACGACCGAAGAACATCCGTCGAACTGCAGGTGTCAATAGGGAGGCTTGCCGGAGTATCGGGGAGCGTTTTTTCAAAACAAAAAAAAGTGCATTTCGAGGATGATTTATTAACGTAGTTAGGTGCATAAATCGACCACAAAACACATGCTCAAAGAGTTAGAAATCCACCACCGGAAAACGGGGTTTGATTTTCAG
Source organism: Bacteroidales bacterium (assembly GCA_017551765.1). Lineage (GTDB taxonomy): Bacteria > Bacteroidota > Bacteroidia > Bacteroidales > P3 > Colimorpha. Next base: position 14,372 of record JAFZKV010000130.1, on the reverse strand, counting down.
CGGATTGTAGAAATATTCTGCGTTTCAAGCAATTAATCACCTTATCAACTCACAAGTAATTAATCTTCAATCGGCTGTCCATTTATCAACAAAAACGCCTCGTGGCACCCGTTTTTTTGCAAAAAAATTTTATTCTCTCAAAAAAAAGTCGTATCTTATAAAGGGTGCCGAAATGTTAAAATCGGAAAACGGTTGGTGAAAATTAAGATGTTAGAAAAAACGCATATTTTGGCGGGTCGGAAAAAGCGGAAAACTTTACAAAAAAATTCAGATACAAACAAATTTATTTTTCATAATCTGTGCACAAATAAATAGTGAACTTTGCAAGCAAAGAATAACACACAGGAATTGTGTAAGTGATTGAAAAAAGTAAAGTTTTAGAGAAATGATTGAGGAAGATTACAAACGAGTTTGGGCGGAATGTCTTGACGTCATCAAAGATACCCTCGGCCCCGAGAACCGCAAGGCCTACGAGACATGGTTCACCCCCATCGTCCCCCTGCAGCTCGACGGCACGACACTCATCGTGCAGGTGCCGAGCCCGTTCTTCTACGAATGGATAGAGGAGCACTATATCGACCTGCTGAAGCGCGTCATACGCATGCAGCTGGGCCCCAACGGCATGCTGAAATACAGCATCGTCATGGACCAGACCATCCCCACGGACCCGCTGATGACCACCCTGCCGTCGCACAACCGCCGGTCGACACGCAACCCGCTCACCGACCTGCCCGTCAATATTAATAAGGAAGGGGAGCGCGAGATACCCAACCCCTTCGTCATCCCGGGCATACAGAAGACGCGCGTCAACTCGCAGCTGAGCCCCAACTACACGCTGGAGAACTTTGTCGAGGGCGACTGCAACCGCTTGGCACGCTCGGCCGGTTACGCTGTGGCCGAGAAACCCGGCCAGACGAGCTTCAACCCCCTGCTGCTGCACAGCGGCGTGGGCCTCGGCAAGACCCATCTGGCCAACGCCATCGGTCTTAAGACCAAGGAGATGCACCCCGACAAGACCGTGCTCTATGTCACCAGCGAGCAGTTCATGCAGCAGTATGCCGAGGCTGGCCGCACCGGCACCACCAACGACTTCATCCACTTCTATGAGATGATCGACGTGCTCATCATCGACGACATCCAATTCTGGGCCGGCAAAGCCCCCAGGACCCAGGAGGCATTCTTCCACATCTTCAATCACCTGCACCAGCGCAACTGCCAAATCATCATCACCAGCGACAAAGCCCCCGGCGAGCTGCAGGGCCTCGAACCCCGCCTGCTCAGCCGCCTGAAATGGGGCCTCAACGCAGACCTGCAGGCTCCCGACGTGGAGACACGCACACGCATCCTCAAGCAGAAACTGCAGAACGACGGCATCGAGATGAGCGACGACGTCATCGAGTACATTGCCTATAATATTAATACGAACGTGCGCGAACTCGAGGGTGCCCTCATCTCGCTCATTGCACAGAGCTCGCTCAACCGCAAGCAGATTACGCTCGAGCTGACCAAGCAGATGATTGACAAGTACGTGCAGAGCAGCGCGCGTGAAGTCACCATCGACTACATCCAGAAGGTCGTCTGCGACTACCTGGAGCTGCCGGTGGAGAGCATCCAGCTCACCTCGCGCAAGCGCGAGATTGTGCAGGCCCGCCAGCTGAGCATGTACTTCGCCAAGAAGATTACCAAGTCGAGCCTCGCCGTCATCGGTGCCCAGTGCGGCAACAAGGACCACGCCACCGTGCTGCACGCCTGCAAGCAGATTGAGAACCTGCGCCAGACCGACCGCTACATGCGCGCCATGGTGGACGAGCTGGAGAAGAAGTTCGCCGAATGAAAATAAGCTTCAAGCCCGGGACCATGATCTATCCGCTGCCGGCGGTGATGGTCAGTTGCGGCGACAGTCCCGAAAACTATAACATTATCACCATCGCATGGACGGGTACGCTCTGCAGCGACCCGCCCATGTGCTATATCTCCGTGCGCCCCGAGCGCCACAGCCACGCCATCCTACAGCGCACAGGCGAGTTTGTCATCAACCTCACCACCGCCGACCTGGCCCGCCAGACCGACTGGTGCGGCGTGCGCAGCGGCAGGGACTACAACAAGTTCCGCGAAATGGGGCTGCACGCTGAACCGGCCCAGCTGGTCAAAGCGCCTCTTATCAAGGAAAGCCCGCTGAACATTGAGTGCAAGGTGGTGGAGATGCGCCCGCTCGGCAGCCACGACATGTTCATCGCCAACGTGGTGGCCATCGACGCCGAAGAGGACCTGATAGACAAAAGCACAGGCCAATTCCAACTGAACCATGCCGGCCCCCTCGCCTACTCGCACGGCAAATACTACGCCCTCGGCGAGAAGCTCGGCGGCTTCGGTTTTTCCGTCAAGAAAAAGAAATAGCACACAACATGAAGATTATCTGCGTGGAACCGCTGGGCATCAGCCAAGTGCGGTTCGAGGAACTCAAACAGCACTACGCCTCTACGGGGCATGAATTCGTCTACTACATGGACCGCCGCGAGGACGAAGCCACCCTTGCCGAACGCATGCATGAGGCAGACATTGCCGTCATCAGCAACATCAAGCTGCCTGCAACGGTGCTCAGCCAATGCACCCGTCTGAAATACCTCAGCGTAGCCTTTACGGGCCTGGACCACATCGACCTGGCCTATTGCGCCGAGCACAGCATCAAGGTGCAGAACGCTGCCGGCTACAGCACCACCGCCGTCAGCGAGTTGGCTGTGGGCATGATGCTCGACCTGCTGCGCGGCGTGACCACGATGGACGGTGTCATCCGCGACGGCAAAGGCCGCGGTGCTTTCCTGGGCCGCGAACTGCGCGGCAAGACCGTGGGCATCGTCGGCACCGGCGCCATCGGCACCGCCACCATCCGCCTGCTGCTGGCCTTCGGTTGCAAGGTGCTGGCATACAACCGTAGCCGCCATGCCGATGTGGAGGCGTTGGGCGCCAAGTATGTAGAGCTGCCCGAACTGCTGAAAGAGGCCGACATCGTCAGCCTGCACACGCCACTGACCGCCGAAACACGCGGCCTGATAGGCAAGAACGAGTTGCAGATGATGAAGCCCACCGCATTGCTGATCAACACCGCCCGCGGACCTGTGTGCGACATTGCCGCCGTGGCCGAGGCGCTGAACGGCGGTCTCATAGCAGGCGCCGCTTTCGACGTGTTCGAGCAGGAGCCTCCCCTGCCCTCCAACCATCCTCTGCTAAGCGCACAGCACTGCCTGCTCACCCCGCATGTGGCCTTCGCCACCGAGGAGAGCTTCGACGCACGCGCCAACATCGTCTTCGGGCACGTGGACGACTACTTGCTGAAATAACCTTGCAAAGAAGTATATGTCTTATGGCCTAAGAGGTAATACTCGGGCACCAGAAGACCTTGATACACCTGCGGCACCTCATGGGTGCCGTTTTTTGTGCGCTTTTCACACAAGGCAGGCTTCCATGCACGGTACTGCTTGTGGGCCTTGCGCACCGCCGTGTACTCTCCCACATGCCCCTCCATCAAGAACTTGACAGCCGCCACACGGTCGAGCCACATGCGCATGAAGAGCACCTTCCACCTGCGATTGGCAGGTAAATTCTTGTAGAGCATGGAGAGGTTGTTGCGGAAGTTGAGTTCCGTCTTGAAGGGCGACGACTTGGGCAACGTGCCGCCGCCGACATGGTAGACCACCGACTGCGGACAGTAGCACACGCGGTAACCAGCCAGCTTGACGCGCCAGCAGAAGTCTATCTCCTCCATGTGGGCGAAGAAATCGCCATCCAATCCACCCATTTCTTTCCACACCGAAGCACGGACAAACATGGCCGCACCCGTGGCCCAGAAGATGTCGCACTCGTCGTCATACTGCCCGAGGTCCTTCTCCAGCGTATTGAAAAGGCGCCCACGGCAGAAGGGATAGCCGTACTTGTCGATAAAGCCACCGGCACCACCGGCATATTCAAACGTGTCCTTCTGGTCGTACATCAGCAGTTTGGGCTGCGCCACAGCCACCTGCGGCTCGCGCTCCATCATCTCCACCACCGGCACATACCACTGCGGCGTGCACTCCACGTCGCTGTTCAGCAGCACATAGTAGTCGGCCTCCACCTGCGCAAGGGCCTTGTTGTAGCCCTCGGCAAAGCCATAGTTCTTGTCGAACAACAGCAGCGGCACCTGGGGATAGCGTTGCTGCATAAACTGCACCGAGTCGTCGGAGGAGCCATTGTCGGCCACCACCACCTGCGCCCCTTCGCTGCTGGCGAGGACCGACGGCAGGAAGCGCTCCAGCATGGCGCGGCCGTTCCAATTGAGTATCACTATGGCTACACGTTTCATGGTTTGATGATTTTAAGGGTGCCGTCCTTGAGGATGCGGCCTTCGCGGGTGAGCTTCCAACGGCGGTGGCTCCACAGCCAATACTGCGGGGCGGCCTGTATCTCCTGCTCCAGACGACGCACATAGCGCTCCACGATGGTGTACTGCGGCACCTCCTCGGGACGCTCGCACAGCGGGCTGAAGGTCACCTCGTAGTAGCCGCGCTTCACCTTGCGGACGGAATAATAAAGTACGGGATAGTTGTATTTGCGGGCGAAATACTCGGCACCGTAAAGGAAGGCGGTGTCGCGCCCAAGGAACTGTGTCCAATAGCTTTTGTGGGGGTTGCTGGGCGATTGGTCGCTGAGCATCATCAGCGCGCAGGGCACATGGTAGCGGTCATAGAAGGCCACATGCTGACGCACATCGCTCTGGTCCACCACCTGGGTGCCGTAGCGTGTGCGACGGCGCGTAATGAAGGCTGCCACGCTCTTGTCGTCGAGAGGCTTGCCCACACCGATGCCGTGGTGCAGCAACTGCATGTTGAGCGAGCTGACCATATACTCCCAATTGCCGTAGTGGGCCGACATCAGCACCACCGTGCGGCCCTGCTCATAGTAGCGGTCCACCAGCTGACGGTTCGTAAGGCGGTAGCGGCGCTTGATGGCCTCCGGCGAGGCCACCAGGTTGTAGGCGCCCTCAATCAGCAGGTCGCACATGTGACGGTAGTACTGCCGCTCTATCTTGCGGCGCTCCTGCTCCGTCTTGTCGGGGAAGCAGGCCGCCAGGTTCTCGCGCACCACCCGTCGGCGATAACCGGCCAGGTGGTAGGCAATGAAGTAGAGTATGTCCGACAGCAGGTACATCAATAGCCACGGTTGAATTGCTCACCCACCTCACCCACAACGCCTTCGTTGAGCTGCTGGCGGCAGAGGCGGCGCTCCCAGCCCGGGTCCTGCACCTCGCCACGTGCGTTGCTGTTGAGCAGCGTATAGTAGCCCGAGCGGTGCTCGTCCCAGAAGAGGAAGACACGGTTGGGGTCGTCGGTGGCCAGCTTGTTGTAGCGCCACAGCTGGTAAGGCAGATAGAAGACATGACCCTGCGACGTGCCCTGATACATGGGCGACCCGTCGCGCTGCGAGTTGCCGAGCTGCATGGTCGACGGCGCCTGTTCGTTGTTGCTGCCTATGCGGTTGGCCGACACGTAGTTCTTCTCGTCGCGTATGAAATCGGGAGGTCCGTACTGCAGGTACACACGGCCACGGTCGGTCACGATGCCGCGCGTGCGAGGATAGCTGAAGTGCTCCTGCACATAATCGATGCGCTCCTTGTACTTGAGCCACTCGCCCTCGGGGTCGAGGGCGTTGCGGCGCTGCCAGAAGGTGTACAGGAAGGCCTGCTTCTCCTCCAGGGCCGGACGGCGCACCAGGTCCTTGACAATATTGTTCTCCGCATCGGAGGCGATGGGATAGAGCCCGTCGAGGTAGAGGTTCAGTTGATCCTCGTCGGTATAGCGGCCGGCGAAGGTGGTGGCATACTCGCTCACCTCGGGACCTTTCACGCCCGGGTTGGAGCGATAGAACGGCAGCCTGCGGTAGAGCAGCAGGTGGTTGTCGCGGTCGCGCACCTCGCACACCAGGTTGTAGTTGCCCGACGGCAGCGCGCTGATGTCGAGGCTGCCCAGCACCGGCATCGTGCGGGCCGTCGTCTTGCGGCTCATCACCTTCATGCCCTCCACGCGGCGACCGGTCTCCAGCTCCTCCACATAGGTCATCGCCAACACGGCGTCTTCGCCCGGCGTACGACCACCATACACATTGTTGTCCTTGTCGTAGTATATTTTATGAACCTCGTCGGCAAAGTAGAGGTCCATATTGTAAATCTCATAGTAGAAGTTCAGCTGCTTCACCTGCTCGGGCACAAAGTCGCTCACATAGGGCTCCATGTCGTAGCCGCCGCGCGAGAGGATATTCTCCTTCTCGGTAGGCTTCACGCTGGCCAGCAGCATCACACTCGACAGGTCCTGCTGACGCTTGGGGAAGTTGATTACCAACTTCTCGGTGACCATCGACTCGGGAGCGTCGGTCCCCTTGTCGCGCAACGAGATAGACATGTCGTAGATGCCGTTGCGCACCGAGAAGCGCTGCACGTCCAGGAAACTGAAGTCCAGCTGGTCGAGGCTCGCCACCGTGGGGCTGCTGAGGTCGTACTTCTTGGCGTAGCACACCGAGTCCTGCTGGCTGAGCACGATGGTCACCTCGGCCGCAGCGCGGTAGCTGCCCGGAGCCACCTCGTCGAAGTGCATCGTCCAGGCGTCGAACTGCAGGTAGGTCTCTATGTATGGCTGCTGCTTTTCCGGTAAGAAGAAGGTTGAATAACTAAACAATGCCTGCATGTTCATATCAGACCTTATTATCCTCTCCTTAGGCTGTTCCGTCGGTTGTTGTGGTTCGACAGGCTTTACCTCTTCCTTCACAACCTCTTGAGGCTTCTCTTCTACAACTTGTTCTTGCTCCTGTACCACTTCCTTTACAACGGGTTCCTGTTTCTCTGGAGCCTTTGCTCTTCTTACACTACTTCTTACTGCCTCATGATGTTCTTTGACGACAACAACCTCAGTATTCCCTACTTTTATTGTATCCTCCACCGGCTCCTCCGCAACCACCTCTTCCTCCTGTAAGGAATCCTCAATGTCTTCCGCTTGTCTGCCATTGCATGCTACCGTTAAAGCGACAGCAAAGAGACTCAAAGAAACTAATCTAAATATCTTTTTCATTTTTCACTTTTTATTTTTTCACTTTTTACGAAATGGGCCAGCGGCGGTCGAGGCCGAAGCTCATGGGGCTCACCTTCAGCTGGGGCGCGAACTGCAGGCGCTTCCACTCGTTGCGTTTCACCTTGAGGATGGTCTTCTGCACCAGCTCGCGGTCGTAGCCCTCCTCCACAATCTCGTCCTCGCACATGCCCTCGTCGAGGTAGCAGTTGAGGATGGCGTCAAGCACACTGTAGTCGGGCAGCGAGTCGGTGTCCTTCTGTCCCGGGCGCAGTTCGGCGCTGGGGGCCTTGGTGATGCTGTTCACCGGGATGCGCACCCCGTCGCGGTTGATCCACTCGCTGAGCTGGTAGACCTCGGTCTTGTAGAGGTCGCCGATGACGGCCAGCGAGCCGCACGAGTCGCCGTAGAGGGTGCCATAGCCCATAGCGGCCTCGGAGCGGTTGGTGGTGTTCAGCGCCAGGGCGCCGAACTTGTTGGCGTAGCTCATCACTATGGTGCCGCGCACACGCGCTTGCATATTCTCCTCGGTCACGTCCTCGGCGCGGTCGCCGAAGACGGGCTTCATGGAGGTGCGCAGCTGGTCGAAGATGGGCTGTATGGGCACGATGTCGTAGGCCACGCCGAGGTTGTGTGCCAACTCGATGGCGTCGCCCACCGAGTGGTCGGTGGAGTATTGGCTGGGCATCAGTATGCCGTGCACGTGCTCGGGGCCGAGGGCGTCGGCGGCCAGCGTGCACACCAGCGCCGAGTCGATGCCGCCGCTGAGGCCCAGGACGGCGTCGCGCAGGCCGTTCTTGTGGAAGTAATCGTGTATGCCACACACCAGGGCCTTGTATACCAGCTCTACTGCCTCGGGCTTCTCATCGGGCACGGTCTCCAGCTGCTGCATGTCCACCGTCTGGCACGACTCCTCAAAGTAGGGCAGCTGACAGAGCACGCCGCCGGCGGCGTTCATAGCCAGCGAGCCGCCCGCATAGAGGTAGTGGCCCTCGCCGCCGATGCGGTTCACATAGACGATGCCGGCGTTGAGCGTCTCCACAATCTTGCTCATGCGGTAGCGTATGCGGTAAGGTTTTCTATAATCGAACACCTGGCAGCCGCAGCAGACAATGAGGTCGGGCTGCTCCACATAGCCCTTGCTCAGCTCCTTGAGGTCCTCATAGAAGCCGATGGCGATGCGCTGGTCGTGGAAGTCGATGACCTGCACGCCCTCGCCGCGCACGAAGTACTTCTGTTCGTCGACGGTGAGGTATTTCTTGGTCACCACGCCGCGGATGGCGCAGTTCTGCACGAAGACGATGGCGTTGCAGAGTCCCTTGTCCTGTATCTGCAGCGGCATGCCCACCAGGAAGGCGCGGTGCTCCGAGCGGGCGATGAGCTCCTGCAGGACGGTCTGGGCCTGCTTTTGCACGTCGGTATAGCCGGCGGCGGCGAAGAGCGGCGCGCCGCAGACGGTGCAAGCCGGAAAGACGGTGAGCAGCGCCTCGCGCGAGGCCTCGCTCTCCAACTCGCCAAGTATCCACTCCAGGTTCTCCTCGTGGCGCAACGTGCGCACATCATGCTGAACGATATGTATTTTCATCTTTTTATCCTTTATAATTTAAAGGATAACGCCACAGCCGGCAATTTATTTTGCCCACCGCATAAAAAATACACCCGTAGCCTCAACTGTCAATGTATTACTGTGAGGCGGTGGGTGGCGATGCCCAGCGCGGTGCTCACCGTCAGCAGGTATGTACCCGCAGGCCAGCGGCTCACATCGATGGTCGTATAGTCACCATCGGCACGTTGCTCAAGCACCCTCACACCGGTGGAATTATACACCTCCACCCGTTCCAACACAACAGCCGACACCACCCGTACCTGCCCATTGGCCGGATTAGGATATACCGCTGTGCCCAAGTCCGCCGCAGAATGTATCCTGGAAATTCCGCCCGTCGTATCATTCGAGCGCACATGACAGTTGTGGTCCAAGATAGGAAAGATGTATAAATACCCCCCATACCTACCTTCACCCCAACCTATAGGATTCACCTGCCATGACTCAAGGAGATAAACAGTATCTATCACAAAACTACCGACACTTTGTAAAGTATAAATCCCAATTGGCCATGTGGGGAATTCTCCGTTTTCAAATCTGGAGTTAATTTGACTAATACCCACACCGAAGTCTCCGACAACACTTGAGACGGTATCAAAATAAGCCTCATAGACTCTTTGGTATGGTGGATGGTCCCCTACACCCGCATAAAAATAATGATCGAATGTATCCTCTGTGTAATGCACTCTTTTTTCATTAAGCACCTCCCATGTATCAGTGTCCTTGTTATATGTATACAACCTCAAATACTCGAACACATTGGTCGAGGAAAGGTCATTAACCAATGAAGAATCCAATGGCATAGAGTTATTCCCATTATTAGGTATACATTCCGAGAACAACGCCGCAGCAATGCCATGAATTTCAATCACCGTGTCCGTAGACATATATTTAAAAAAATCCCGCGACCCTCCAAAACTACCCGAATTAAGCGCTTTGTTTGCTATTCCAATTACCGTGTCATACGGCATATAATTACCACCAAGCCAATGCCTGAAATAATAATTATTTTTAGGACCAATCAATGTATCTTGTGCATTTGCGAACAAACTCAACAGTATTACAGAAACACAGATTATAAACTTATTCATATTATTTTTCATATTTTATACATTTTTTTAATAACAAATGACATCAATAGGAACACCAAATTTACCCCATTTCCATATTCCCGAGGGTGCCCCATTAGGGTATGTTGGGCTCTCCTCATCAGTAACGATTGCGGGTTTCTCATATCGCCAATATATCATTTTACTTTCTTTTGTACAATTGTCATATATCCCTTGTCGAAAGACATATTTACGCAAAACTTTATAATTGTTATACAGTGTATTGTAACAATTATCAAACGAATGTCCCGAGGCAAAAGTGCTTCCCGTAAGATAACGTTTATTGACAATAGAACTTAACGTCTCGCAATCGTAACGGTTTCCATATATCAGCATTGTAGGGCTGGTCAGGACACTGCTGTCGAGACGATACACCACACTTAATGTATCCACTCCCGTGAGTTCGTACTGTAGCAACATTAAATCCCGACTTCGATTACTATAACTAATGTCTCTCAATTGGGAACATGGCGAAAGTGTACTTGCCAGCGGCAAACCAATCGTAGCAATTCTTGTTGTATAATTAAAACCGCTAATATATACAGTATTATCAATTGCCGAATGACTTGCCGAAACAAAAGCATCAGACTCACACCATTCTAACAAGACATCTCCATCTACTCTATATGGCAAATCTATTTGGGTAAAACCCACTGTCGGGATTGGGAATATTGTACCAAGGACGGTATTTTTGTCAAAAAGCAATACTTTTCCCGTCTGCCAAGTCACATCATGCAGCGAAACAGCCACATAGTTATCCAAGACCGCCACATCGTCAAAAATTTCCTGAGAAGATGCTGACAATACAATATTCACCTGCCATGAACCCATACCTGAAGGAAAAGCATCCAACACACACCAATTTCCACTACTTTGCAACCCCGTCACAATACATGGGTCACACTTGCCTCATCCACAAAAACATCTAATTTCTTCACTTGTATAATTTCACACTCTCGGAGAAGTGATATAGTGTCCACCGGCACAGAATGATACCATGCCGTATCTCGAAAAGGTGACATGGCAAAATGGCCTATATACACGGACTTTAAAACCTGATTGTACGGATGACTGTGAGAAAAAAACACCGTTCTTAAAACAACACAACTTCTTGATAAACAATTTTTCATATTTATTTTTATTTTGATTTAGCACTACAAATATACATATTTTTTTCAATTATGGAAAAAACGTGTTATTTTTCAGTTCAATTGCACGTCTCTTACCACCTTTGGGGAAAAAAGCCGAAGATTGTTTTTATGTCGTGCACGATGTATTTTTTGGCGGTCGGTAACCGGTGGTCGGTGGCCGGAGATTGGGGACGACAACGGAGACATCATAGATTACTTGGTCGGTGCCATAGGCAGCGACGCTGATATTTGGATTGAAAAGGCAGGAATTGGTGCACAACAGGTTGGTTATAAGTACCGTATAAGGACCGTATAACTCCGAGGTAACTCCGACTGTTGTCCGTTTGTTGTCCGCTTGTTGTCCGTTTGTTGTTCGATTATAAAACGGACAACAATGGGACATCAATAGGACAACAATGGGACAACAGTGGGACTTGGGGCGAAGTCATTCGGTCGGCATTGGGGCCGGAAACCGACCACCGGCTACCGGCCACCGACCACCATTTATGTCGTGCACGACCTATTTTTTGACTATTGATGCCGGCAGTTTTTTTGTATTTTTTTATGGGGTACACAATAAATATAATATATTTACGTTTTAGCTGCATCTTTTTCTTTGAAGAATAAAAGAATAAAAACAACATAACATGAAGAATTTAGTAATAGTTGAGTCGCCTGCGAAGGCCAAGACCATCGAGAAGTTTCTCGGCAAGGACTACACCGTCAAGTCGAGTTACGGTCACATCCGCGACCTTGCCAAGAAAGAGATGAGCATCGACGTGGAGAGCGACTATGAACCACAGTACCAAATCAGCGACGACAAGCGGGCGCTGGTGAGCGAACTGCAGAAAGCCGTGAAGAGCGCCGACAAGGTGTGGCTGGCGTCCGATGAGGACCGCGAGGGAGAGGCCATTGCATGGCACCTGCAGGAGACGCTGAAGTTGAAGCCCGAGACGACGCAGCGCATCGTGTTCAACGAAATCACCAAGACGGCCATCCTGCACGCCATCGAGAACCCGCGCCAGATTGACATGAACCTGGTGGACGCGCAGCAGGCACGCCGTGTGCTGGACCGCCTGGTGGGCTACGAAATCAGCCCCATCCTGTGGAGCAAAATCAAGCCCGCCCTCAGCGCCGGCCGTGTGCAGAGCGTCGCCGTGCGCCTCATCGTGGAGCGCGAGGAGGAAATCAAGAACTTTGAGAGCAAGCCCTACTTCCGCGTGGTGGCGCAGTTCCGCCCCGTGGACGGCACCAAGACCCTGAACGCCGAGTTGAGCCATCACTTCGACACCGAGGCCGAGGCCGAAGCCTTCCTGCAGGGCATAGTGGGCGCCAACTTCAAAATCAGCAAGATTGAGACCAAACCGGCCCGCCGCACCCCGGCGCCGCCCTTCACCACCAGCACCCTGCAGCAGGAGGCCAGCCGCAAGCTGGGCTTCAGCGTGGCCCGCACCATGCAGGTGGCGCAGCAGCTGTACGAAAGCGGATACATCACCTATATGCGTACCGACAGCGTGAACCTCAGCGACCTGGCCCTCGACATGGCCAAGAAGGAGATCAGCGCGCAGTACGGTGCCGAATACGTGAAGACCCGCCGCTACCAGACCAAGACCAAGGGTGCCCAGGAGGCCCACGAAGCCATCCGTCCCACCGACATGACGGCCCAGACCATCAACACCGAGAGCGCCCAGCGCCGCCTCTACGAACTCATCTGGAAGCGCACCGTGGCCAGCCAGATGGCCGACGCCGAGATTGAAAAGACCGAGGTGGAGATTGCCATCAGCAACAACAAGAAGGAGCACTTCGGCTGCAACGGCGAGCAGGTGAAGTTCGACGGCTTCCTGAAGGTATACCTCGAAAGCACCGACGACGACGAGGAGCAGGGCTCCGCCGCCATGCTGCCGCGCCTGCCCGAAGGCACTCGCCTGACCCTGGAGACCTGCGAGGCCGCCGAGCACTACACACAGCACCCGCCGCGCTACACCGAGGCCAGCCTGGTGAAGAAACTCGAGGACCTCGGCATCGGTCGCCCCTCGACCTACGCCCCCACCATCAGCACCATTCTGAAGCGCGAATACGTCATCAAGGAAGACCGCGAGGCCACGGCCCGTCCCTGCACGGTGCTGACCCTCAAAGGCAACCAAATCAAGAAAGCCGAACGCACCGAGAAGGGCTACGCCGAGAAGGGCAAGCTCTTCCCGACCGACATCGGATGCGTGGTCAACAACTTCCTCATGGAGCACTTTGCCAACATCATGGACTACAACTTCACCGCCACGGTGGAGAAGGACTTCGACGAGATTGCCGCCGGCGAGAAGGAATGGCGCAAGGTGATTGACCGCTTCTACGTGCCCTTCCACAAGAACATTCGCCAGACGCAGCAGACCAGCCAGCGCACTACCGGCAGCCGTCTGCTGGGCGTGGACCCCAAGAGCGGCAAGAATGTCTATGCCAAGATTGGCCGCTACGGCACCCTGGTGCAGATTGGCGAGACCAACGCGGAAGAGAAGCCCCTGTTTGCCAGCATGAAGAAAGGCCAGAGCATCGAGACCATCACCCTCGAGGATGCCTTGGGCCTCTTCGCCCTGCCGCGCACGCTGGGCGAATTCGAGGAGAAAGAAGTGTCGGTGAGCATCGGCAAGTTCGGACCCTATGTGCGCCACAACGGCAAATTCTACTCGCTCGGCAAGAACGACGACCCGTATGAGGTGAGCCTCGAGCGCGCCATCGAAATCATCAAGATCAAACGCGAGGCCGAGGAGAAGAAAGAGGAACTGAAGAAGGTCTACCCGCATGAAATCGGCGTGCAGGACGGCGAACCCGTGGTGTCGAACATCGGACGCTTCGGCCCCTACCTCACCTACCGAGGCGAGAACTTCCGCCTGACCAAGAACGTCGACCCGCTGACCCTCAGCCTCGACAAGGCTATGGAAATCATCAACAACGCAGAAAAGAGAAAAGCACGCAAGAAGTAAGTGACTCTTTCTGTCATCATCGTAAACTACAACGTCAAGTACTTCCTCAAGCAGTGCCTGGCGTCAGTGTTCGGGTCGCAGCGGCGGCTGGCCGACGGCTCGGAACTGATGCTCGACGTGTGGGTGGTTGACAACGACTCGGTAGACGGCTCGGTGGAGATGGTGCGACAGGATTTCCCCGACGTGCACATCATCGAGAACCACGAGAACGTAGGCTTCGCCAAGGCGAACAATATGGCACTCGCCCGTTGCACGGGCGAGTGCCTGCTGCTGCTCAACCCCGACACCATTGTCGAGCACGACACCTTCGTGCAGTGCGTCGACTTCATGCACGGGCACCCCGACTGTGGCGGCCTGAGCGTGAAGATGATCGACGGGCACGGCCGCTACCTCAAGGAGAGCAAACGCGGCTTCCCCTCACCCGAGGCTTCGTTCTACAAGATATCGGGCCTCATCCACCTCTT
>JAFZKV010000129.1 GCA_017551765.1 Bacteroidales bacterium | reverse complement strand
TCTTGCCCTCTCCGCGCTTCTCTCTCCTCTTGTGGGCGGCTGCGCCGCCCCTCCTCTTTGCTTCTCCTCTCGCGCTTCTTTCGGGCGGCTGCGCCGCCCTACCCCTTCCGCTTCTCTTCGCTTCTTCGGCGGCTGCGCCGCCTCTCTCTCCCCCGCGCTCTCGTGGGCGGCTGGTGCCGCCCCCTCTCTCCCCTCTCTCTTTCCTCTCTATCAAACAATTAACAAACCCATAACGCCGTCACAAGTCATAAATTTTTTTTCTTTTGCCATAATTGCTTAAACGTTTAAGGATTAATTATTTTAGTGAATTATTTTGTATGCTGTTGAAGGGCATATATCTGCTTTTGCTGTTCGATTTCATTCCGCAGTTCTTCTTCTGTTGGTAGGTATGTCAGATATTTGGCGGCGAAGAGTTGCTCATTGCCGTGAAGAACGGAATACTTTGCAATATCTGCACTTGTTTCTGCACAGAGCAGAAGACCGATCGTTGGGTTGTCACTATCTGTGCGTTTCAACTCATCGAACATTCTTACATACATATCCATTTGCCCAACATCCTGGTGAGTAATAGTTGTTGTTTTTAGATCAATTAGAAAATAACATTTAAGGATAACATTGTAGAAAACAAGGTCAATGTAATAGTCTGCCGTATCGGTGGATACATGATATTGTTCCGACATAAAGGCGAAACCTCGTCCCATTTCGAGAATGAACGATTTTAGATGCGTTATGATTGCTCGTTCCAGATCACTTTCTGTGAAACTTGCATTTGACGGCAACTGTAAAAATTCTGCTACTACAGGACTTTTGATAAATTCCTGTTTCTCTTGTTGGTATTGTGTAGTAAGGTTTAGCATCTCCGAAACTACCGCATCCTTGTTAGGTGCTTGCAGCAAACGATAGTAGTACTGTGAACCGATGTTTCTGTCTAAAGTGCGGACACTCCACATTTCCCGCGCTGCCTCTTGCAGATACCAATATCGGGCGTTGTCGTCGGAAACACGTAAAAGCATACGGCAATGTGTCCATGTAAGATTTGGCACTCGCGAGTGCCAAATCTCTAAATCGTTGAAGTATAGATAGAACTGGCGATATTCACGGAGGTTACGAGCGGAGTATCCTTTAGGATAAATACTCGACAGTTCGGAAGCAAGTCTGTTCAAAAGATTTGTTCCATAAATTGCCCGTTCTGAACCACCTTGTTCTTCCTCAACAATCCGGCGTCCCACAAGCCAATAGGTATGAACAGCCGCAAAGTTTGCGCTTTCGTAAGCCTGTTGCATACCTCTATCAACTATCTGTTGAATGTCGGCTACAATATTTGTGGGTTCTTTTGCCATAATTGCTTAAACGTTTAAGGATTAATTATTTTGGTGAATTATTCTTCTTGCGGTTTCAAGTCTTTTTCTCCATATATCTACTATTTTCATTTGGCTATTATCATATTTTTCCAAAGCCAAATTAATAATGCGAATTTCATCATCTATCATCTTGAATTTCCTATAAATAATCATCAGTCTATCATATGGAGACGAGCTTTCATAGCCATTCGCTATCAGTGTTTCAAAGATGTAGGCCGCTTGCTTATAATTATGCATTGCTTCGCTTCGTCTACCTTCCGCATAATAGCCTCCACCCTCAATCCACTCACATGGATAGGCAGAATCAATCATGGCCAATGAGGTAACAGGAATTGTTTTTGAATCCATATGAGATTCAGGAGGAATTATTTCGTCTTTTCTGACACCCAATTCAACAAGTCTCTTATATAGGTATCCTTCTTCGTTTGGGTATTTTTTAATCACCTTTTCGATGTAGTACAGTTCTTTGGGGGTGTCTCCGCGATGTCTGTAAAAATTGATTAATGTATCGTAAATGAACGGGTATTGTTCAATATTGTTATTTGCAAACAGTAGAAGATTATCCTCATCGTCTTTTTTTACATAGTATTCGAGAATCTTCTCAGTAGATTGAAAACTATCCGAGGAAGAACCTACTTTAGTAAGTTGAAGGAACGTGTCCATCAAGTTTGAATTATCATCTATTTCAATGTAACAATCAATTAAGCACTCAAGCGATTCCCTTTTAACATTTAGTATACCTGCTTTATAGTTATTATCGTCTTTCCCAATTTTTAATTTTGATTTTTGTAAAAGCCTTTTTAGAATGTAGATAGATTTTTTTAATAGTTTTAGTCTATCATTATTAGTTATTTCGATTTGTCCAACAATCTCACTTCTATAATTTTTATAGTCTTTATTCTTTTTGATGGCACTGGTGTCTATCTGATATTTTTCTAGTATGTATAACAGCTCATCGTCCCAAATTATGTTGTTTTTCTTATGTTTAAAGTACAGATTATAGTCATCAATTAAATCTCTTATTAAATTACCTCTTGATATTTCTATCAGTGCTTTTGCATTCTTTAATTCTATCCATCGTGATTCAATATCTTCATGAATTAAGCGATTCTTTTCTTCTTTCTCTTTTTCTTGTCTAATGTATTCTATCAGATTCTCCCATTTCTCCGCATTCACCATTAGGGCAGCCACACCTCGTCTAATAGGATATACATATCGCCATATTCCATCAAATGTTTTGACCTCTTTGGGGAATACTTGTAAACGTTCTCTTTTTTCAACAAACAGAAACCCGACAAATGTCTCTATAATGAACTTCCTCATTTCTTTTGCGTTCATTTCAATAATAATGCACCCTTCAGGAATCTTGACAGTTTTCTGTTTCTTGGTATCTGGGTCAGTTGATATGAACGTATTTGCCATAAAGCAGTTTCCTCAATTTTATTTCAGCAGTTTCCTATTCCTTACTTTGTTTATACTCTATCTTCTTCCTCGGTTTGGCGGGCTGCTCGCGCAGTTGGTCGAGGGCGTTTGTTTTACTCATAACTCTATATTGTTTAGTTCTGACCGCAAATCGCATAGTATTCTCAATGTCATCCATTTTTAAACATGAAGTCACAAATTGTGACCTTAAACGCAACCCTCGCACCTCATAGATGCGCTGCTTGATGACATCGATGTCCGCTTTTATGGCAATATCCATACTCATTCCGTGTTGGCGTTCTTCCTAATTCGCTAATAACGACAGCAATACATCGCGTATAATACTATACGTGAATTTACAAAGATACAAAAATAAAATGGAGTGGCGAAAAATATTTTCACAATTTAACAATAGGGAGGCGGTGCAATAAAATCAAGTTTTTAGCGTTATTTGTGATATAAGGTAAGAAATATGAAGCACATACAATATCAAACGCAGGGCACTTGCTCGGTGCTGATTGATGTGGTGGCGGATGAGAACGACGTCATTCAGAATGTGGTTTTCTTGGGAGGCTGTAGCGGCAACCTGCAGGGCATCTGCCGCTTGGTGAAGGGACAGAAGATAGATGACGTGATTAGTAAGCTGGACGGCATCCGCTGCGGTGACAAGCCCACCTCCTGTCCCGACCAGCTCTGCCGCGCGTTGGAGGAGTTGAAAATCATGAAATAACGCATTAGCATCAATATCTCATAGTTATGAAACGCATTGCTATTATTTTCGCTTTGCTGCTCCTTTGCAGCTGCAGCATGCCTGCCGACGAGTTGAAGATTATTTCGTTCAACATCCGTTATAATTCCTACGAGAACATTGACGGTGAGAACGGCTGGCCAAACCGCAAGGAGGCCGTGGTGCGGATGATACGCGAGGAGCGTCCTGCCGCCATTGGCCTGCAGGAGGCACTTATCGACCAGTTGCTGTACCTCGACAGCTGTTTGCCCGAGTACCGCCGTATCGGTGTAGGGCGCGACGACGGCGAGGAGGGCGGCGAGTTTATGGCTATCTACTACGACACCTCGCGGCTGTCAGCCAGATTGGATTTATCCACCACCCTATGGCTGAGCGAGACTCCTTGGGAGCCCAGCAAGGGATGGGATGCCGCCTGCTACCGCACGGTGACATGTGTCTTCTTTACCGACAAGAAAAGCGGTCAGTCGTTCTGCTATCACAACACCCACCTCGACCACATGGGGCCTGTGGCCCGTGCCGAGTCGGCAAAGTATCTCGCCGAGCTTACGGACGAGAGCGAGGGCTTCCCTGTTGTCCTTGGTGGCGATATGAACTCCACCATTGACGACACCATCTTCAATGCCTTCTACAATGTGGGTTTGAAACCTGCTCGAGAGCTGACCGACAGCACCAGCAACGCTATCACCTACAATGGTTACGGCAAAGAGGAAGGCAAGGTCATCGACCACTTCTTCGTGAAAGACTTGAGGGTCGTGAGCTTCCGCACCCTCAACGGCGACTACGGCGTCCCCTATATCTCAGACCACTATCCCATAGAGATTGTTATCGAACTTTAAAAAACATGAAGCAAATTGAGGTAGTCGCAGCCATTATCCACGATGCGGAGGGGCGCATCTTTGCGACGCAGCGGGGATATGGCGAATGGGAAGGCTGGTGGGAGTTCCCGGGAGGCAAGATAGAGGCGGGCGAGAGTCCCGAAGAGGCCCTGCGGCGCGAGATATGGGAGGAGTTGGAGACGCGCATCGTCATCGAGCGATTGGTGACCAGCGTAGAGTGGGATTACCCCAAGTTCCACCTCACCATGCATTGCTATTGGTGCCATGTGGAGAGCGGTTCGCTGACCCTGAAGGAGCATGAAGCGGCCCGCTGGCTTGCAGCCGATGAGTTGGAGAGTGTGAAATGGCTCCCCGCCGACCTGCAAATTCTGGACAAGATAAAATACTATTTGTCGTCAATATATCTGCTGGCATAGGATTGCAGGAGGGGGCCTTGTTGGAGACAATTAGGTCGCGCGCGATCTAATTCGGAGGCACACCGTAGATACACCGTGTTTTGTCCGACTGCGGTCGGACTTCAGTCGGACCATAGTCGGACTTGAGTCGGACATGAGTCGGAGAGGGTGGGGTGTGTATTGGGGTGAAAGAGGTGCAATATATTGTTAATTACGTGACAGATAGACTCTTTTTGACGGCAAGGAGGCAGTGTTTTTACGACAAAACAATAGTTTTGCCCCCCGTCCGAGGGTTCGGACGGGGGGCAAAAGAGAGGTCGAGAAGTGTATTTAGGTCGTGCACGACCTATTTTGAGGCGTTACAACTTCAAGGGGATGTGCCAGGCGAAGGTAAGGGTGGCATAGAAGGAACTGAAGTCGTGGGTTGAGCCATCGTTTTTGTCCACAACAGCGAGGGGCAAGTGGTTGGCCATGAGGCTGATGTCGCATGCCTTGATTTGCAAGCCGACACCAACGCCATACATCAGCCCGACATAGTACTCGTCCTCGACAAACGGTGGTTTATCAAAGCGAGCCAATGAGGGGCCCAACTTGGCGCTGATGAAGGGATGGCACTTGGCATTGAAGGTGTAGGAGGCTTCAGCCGAGAGGGCAAAATACTTGATCCTGTCGCCCCAAATCCACTTGGAACCGCTCCAGTCATGGCTGGGGTAGGAACTATAGAAGTCGGCGCGGTCATCGAGGTGGTTGATGCCGGTCATAAAGAAGTCCAGATGCAGGCTGTAAGCCCACTGCTGTGTGTGACGCATGCCGACGGAGAGGCCGATGTTGGCGTTGAGGGGTCCGCCGAAGCCGAAACCGGGCTTGATGTACCAGCCCAAAGGCCGCTCGTAGGGTGTTTTCTGGGTGTAGGCCACGGTGGGGGCCACAATAATCTGGGCGGCGGCCACTGCCGACATCGCCGTGAAGACCAAGATAATAAACGTCTTTTTCATGATGACTATTTGGCGTTGAGGATTTTATTGATATTGTCGTTGTTGTCGCCTTCGCCGGTGAAGAGAACCATCCAGGTGTCGTCTCTGGTGGCCGGGCGGAAATTCTTGTACTTGGCAGGATAGCCTGTGAGGACCACGAGGAGCTGGTCGCCGGCGGGGTTGGTCGAAACCTGGAACAAGGCATTGACAATCACGTCATAGCCGTTGGCAGCGCAGTACTGCGCCACAGCATACTGTTTCAGTTCGGGAAGCATGGCGACCACAGTGTTGACATCCTTGATGTGGCCGATGGCGAAACTGACGGTGTCGGTGATTTTGGTGGCCGAGATTTCGCCCAACTCGGCGATGATAGGCGCGGTAACGGCCTGCATCTTGGTTTCGAGCATGCGCGCCTGCGACTGACTAACCACGTGGTGGTTCTGGGCGGCAGCAATACCTGCGGCCAGACACAGCAGCGAGAGGATAAGTGTTTTCTTCATATTGAGGGGTTTTTAATTGGGTTTGCGGGTGCAAAATTACAAAATAATACTTAACTGACCAAATCCAAGATGGGGCGGACGGCGTTGGCGGTGATGTAGGGGCTGAGTCGGTCGGCGCGGAGGACGGCATCGGTGGCGGTGAAGTTGGTCTGCATCAGGCGGTTGAGTTCGCCGCGCATAGCCTCGGCGGTGTCGGCCACGCAGCAGAGGTCGCCGAGGCCGGTGCCGGCCACCATCGGGCTGTTGACGAGGCAGTGGCGGCCACAGAAGAGGGCGTGCAGCAGCTTGATTTTCATGCCGGTAGGCTGGTCGGTGCGGAGGATGTTGACCTGCGCGTCGGCCACGAGGCGCTGCATGGCGTGGTCGTCGGGCGAGTCGACAAGCGACACGTTGGGGTGGTGTTCGACGAGGCGGCGCAGCGAGGCGGCGGGATTGAGGCCCGCCACCACGAGGCGGTGGTCGCTGTCGCTAAAGACATTGGTTATCAGCCACTCGACGGCGCGGATGTTCTCGGCCACGCTGAGTTGACCGTGATAGAGCGCGTAGTCGCCGCGCCCGGCTGACGCGGTGACCTGCTCGTAGGGGTGGCCGCCGGTGACGAGGCGCACCTCGCGGCAGCCCATCTGCAGCAGGCCCTGCCGGTCGGCCTCGCTGATGGCGAAGATGGCCGCAGCGCGCTGCAGCACAGGCTCGTATCTTTTGATTTTGGCGGCGTCGAGGGCCAGGTAGGCGCGGCGCAGCAGGTGGCGTTCGCTGCGGGCCAGGCGGCTGTAATAGTCGGCCTCGATGTTGTGGGCGCGCACCATGACGGTGCGGCCTTGCAGCAGGCTTTCGTCCTCGAGCAGCGAGCAGCAATGCAGCCCTTCGAGGAGTATGGGGTAGCGGTCCTGCAACAGGCGCTTTTTCAGCTCCTTGTTGCAGCGCGAGCTGACGATGAAGGGGCGGCTGTCGAGCTGGCGCAGAGGCGACATATCGCGCCGGTAGTAGTGCACCTCGGCGCAGAGGGCCTCGAGTTCGGGTGCCGCGGGACGGCCGTAGGTGTAGCAATGCAGGTGGATGCGGAGGTCTGCGCGGCTGAGGGCGCGGAGGCGGTAGAAGACATCCATCACGCCGCCGTAGTTGGCAGGCCACGGCACGTTGAAGGAGACTATATGCAGGTCGTTGTTCATCGTTTGTTATCAAGCGCTTGTATCAGTTCCACCTCGTCGACCATCAGCCAGGCGGGCTGTCCGGCGTAGGGATGCCACACGGGCAGCGTGGGGCGGCAGATGAGGCGCAGGCGGACGTAGTGGACATAGCGCGCCTTGCGGGGCTCGAGGAGGTAGGTGAGGCGGCGGCTGTCGGCGAAGAGGTCGGCGGGTGGGTCGCAGAGGGTGAGGCTCTGCCAGGGGCTCCATTTCTGGCCGTCGATGCTCCAGGAGGCTTGCACGTCGAGGGGTTTTACGACCCAATCGGCGGGGCTGTGGGTGGAGCGGACGTTGATTTCGTCGAGGGTGGCATAGTCCTTCAGTGTGATGGTGAACTCCACGGTATCAGGACTTTGGAAGCCCACCCAGCCGTGATGCCAATCGCCCACCACAGCGCGGCGCTCGTCGTTGAGCACGGTGGGGAAGCCGTCGGAATAGGGGTCGGAGGGCTGTTTGTTGACGGTGATTTTAGCCATCGCCACACGCTCGGCGGGGAAGGTGGCGGTCCAGGCCTGGCTCAAGTCGTTGTGGGGCATGAAATGGTAGATGCGGTCGGTGAGGCCAGGCACCAGGTCGAAGCGATAGCAGTAGGTGCTGTCGCCGCTGAGGGTGTAGCGGTCGGCCACGCCGGGGCCGCAAGTGGCGGTGCCGAGGGGTGCCACGCGGTGGTCGATGCTGACGGTGTAATAGGGGTCGGGGGTGAGGCCACTCCAGCGACGGGCGGCGGTGAGGAGGGTGTCGTTGTAGCGGCGCACACTGAAGTTGAGCGGCACCCGAGGATAGTCGGGGGCAATCACCTTGAGTCCGATGCCTTCGCCCTTGAAGTGTACCCACTCGGCCTCGCGGTTGCCCTGCTCCTGCGGCACGACATACTGTGGCGCAGCGAGGTCCTCGAGGCTCTTGTACCAGCGGCTGACGCGCTGCGCCTCGCGGCGGTCGGGGTAGGTCTCGTAGATATTGCCGTAGAAGGTGCAGGCGGTGAAGAGGGTGTCGAGACCGAACTGCAGGCCTACCTTGGGCAACGTGCGGAACTGTCCGTCGGGCGACACGAGGTAGCTCAACTGCAGGCGGCCGTACTCGTCGGCCTCCACGATTTGCTTCACACGCAGCTTTGTGCCGTCGGGAGCGCTGAACTGCAGCAGCATCTGCACCTCGGCTTCGCCGGCGGTGACGCTGAGCACCTTGGCGGTCAGCCTGTCGAGTCCCTGCCAGGCGCGGGCGCCGAAGGGGTCGGCGAGGTCGTTTTCGGTGGGCGGGCGCCAGAAGTTGCACCGCAGCGGACGGGCCAGCAACTCGCGGCCGTTGTAGCTGTAGGAGGTCATGCTGCCGTCGTCGGTGCTGAGGGTCAGGCTGAAGTCGTTGCCGATGAGGGTGACGCTGTGCTTGTCTTTCTGGAACTTATAGTGTTTGGCACGGTCGGTCTGCCATGTCGTGCTCTTCCGGTCGGGGTTGTCGGGCACACAGTTGCGACCGCGTGTATAGACGGCCTCCACTTCGGCGGCGTGGGGGTGCGGCGTGCGGTCGGCGGCGAGGATGCCGTTGGCGCAGAAGGCATCATCGTCCTTGATGTCGAAGAGCTGGCCGAAATCGCCGCCG
This sequence comes from Bacteroidales bacterium, assembly GCA_017551765.1. GTDB lineage: Bacteria > Bacteroidota > Bacteroidia > Bacteroidales > P3 > Colimorpha. Next base: position 9,272 of record JAFZKV010000129.1, on the reverse strand, counting down.
ACGGCCCAAGCGCCGTCCTTCAGGAAGGCTTGGTCGATCCAATCCCAGATGAAGCCGCCCTGCAGCTGCGGGTATCTGTCGATGGTGTCCCAATAGTCCTTTAGGCCGCCCATGCTGTTGCACATGGCGTGACAGTACTCGGCGATGATGTAGGGGCGTGTGTTCTTGGGGTTGCGGGCATAAGCGGAGAGGTACTGCACCGAGGGGTACATGATGCTGACGATATCGGTGTTGGCGTCCAGCTCGGCGCGCTCGTACACCACCGGGCGCGTGGGGTCCTTGCTCTTCAGGATGCGGTAGGCCTCCTCGAAGCAGATGCCGTTGCCGCACTCGTTGCCGAGGCTCCAGGCGATGACGCTGGGGTGGTTGCGGTCGCGGCGGTACATGTTGTAGATGCGGTCGAGGATGGGGTTGAGCCACTCCTGCTTCTTGGCCAGGCTGTTCTCGCCGTAGCCCTGGGCGTGGCTCTCCACATTGGCCTCGTCCCAGAGATAGATGCCGGCCGAGTCGCACAAGTCGTACCATAGCTCGTCGTCGGGGTAGTGGCATGTGCGCACGGCGTTGATGCCCATCTCCTTCATCAGGCGGATGTCCTCGCGCATCTCGTCGGGAGTGATATAGTGGCCGCCGTGCATGCTGTGTTCGTGGCGATTTACGCCGCGTATCTCCATCGGTCGGCCGTTGAGGCGTAGCTGGCCGTTCTTGATGTCCAGATGGCGGAAGCCTATCTTCTTGACGATGCGCTCGGTTTCGCGGCCGGCGGCATCATAGAGACGGACGGTGAGGGGGTAAAGATAGGGGGTGCTGTCGCTCCAAGAATGTAAAACGGGCTGCTTCATCTGGAAAGAGACGAACCAATCGCCGTTCTTCAGCTGCTGGCCCATTTCAACCTTGCCACACGACACCTCGATGCGGCCGCCGCTGACCTGGCGGTTGAGGTCAATCAAGATGTCGAGCAGGCCGGTGGACCAATCGCTGGTGTCGAGGTCGGCGATAACCCTAAGGTCGCTGACATAGGTTTTGGGGACCGAGTAGAGCAGCACGTCGCGTGTGATGCCACTCATGCGCCACATATCCTGGCACTCGAGGTAACTGCCGTTGCACCAGCGGATGACCTTGACCTTCATGTTGTTTGTGCCCTCGTGGAGGTAGCGTGTGATGTCCCACTCGGCGGGGGTCTTCGAGTCCTCGCTGTAGCCCACCTCACGGCCGTTGACGTAGAGGTACATGGCCGACTTGACGGCACCGAACTTCACCATCACGCGGCGACCGCTCCAATGGGCCGGTACGGTGAAATCGCGTGAGTAGACCCCCACGGGGTTGTAGTCGGTGGGCACCTGCGGCGGGTTGCTCGGGAACTCGTTTTTCATGTTGACGTACACCGGCACACCGTAGCCTTGAAGCTCGATGTTGCCTGGCACGCGGATGCTGTCCCAGCGGTCGGGATTGAGGGTTGCCTGCCGCGGATTGTCGTAGTAGCGAAAGTGCCACACACCGTTCAGGTTGCGCACATAGTCGCCTTCGGGGATGATGCGGTCATGAGGTTGCAGTTTGTTGACGCGGTAGACCTCCAGGTTGTTCCAATCGGGCTGTGCCTGTGCGATACAACTCATCAAGAGCAAGAAAGCCAGCAGTATGTCAGCTCGCGCTCTCATCGCTACGGAAAGCAAGGAAATAGGTGCAGAAGAGGATGCCGGCCAGGGTGCCTAATGTGTCCTCGGTGAGGCACGAAATGAGGATGGTGAGTAGCCAGGCAAGCATCACGGCGGATTGACGCCGCATGCGCGGTGCCGCACGCAACAGGAGCACCAGCACCACAGCAAAGCCCACCACGCCGAGGGCGGCAAGGAAGGAGAGGTACTGATTGTGCGACATCTTGGAGGTGCTCGCCAGATCGGATTTGCGCTGCGCCAACACCTTGTGCAACTCGTCGCCCACGTCGCCGGTGCCTACTCCGAACCAAAGGTTATGTGCGATGACGTCGAGCGTGGCATCCCACAACTCGAGGCGCTGTATCATGGTGAAGCCCGACACCGCATGGGTGTGGACATAGAATTCGCGCTCCAGCAGCATGACGTAAACCATCTTCTTCAACGGATTGCCACCTGTGTATACAGGGTTGGCAATTCCGTGCTCAATGTCGACTATCTGTGCGTCGGTCAGTTTGCTTACGCCCACGCTGTCTTTGGTCAGCCCCAAGGCATTGAGGTAGCGCACCAACGTGGGTTCGACGCTATAGCCGGTGCTCGTCAATCCATGATAAGGCACCTTGCTGCGGCGACTCCACTGCTCGCGCATCTCTTCGGAACAGAGGTAATTGTTGATATAGTTTCCGTTCTCAATCAATCCATCCTGCATGTGATAGTAGGGGTTCCCCGCCTCGGTGTAGGGCCGCAGAGGCTCTTGCGCCATCGGCACCATGCGGTAGTATGCCTTCACCTCGCGGCAAAGCAGCAAGGCTGCCACGCCGGTCAGCGCCACCCACAGTGCTATCAGCGGCCAACGACGGTAGCGCACCAGCAGAATGACCAGCGATACTCCGGCCAACACCGCCACAGCGGTATAGGAATGTAGCACCACCACCACGAACACCAGCATCCAGAGGGCTAGCAGCAGGTAGAGCAGGCGCCACGGAGAACGACCACGTGCGGCAGCGGCAATGCAGAGGTAGATAACCATGCAGCAGTTGAGTGCAAAGCGGATATGCGAGATATAGGGAATGGCGTCGCGATAAGGCAATTCGGGGATGGTCAGCACCCGCACCAGGCCGATGACGGACACCACCGTCACCGTGGCGCCATAGATCCACAGGATATTGCGGCGTGCCTTGCCCTCGACAGGTCTTGTGGTGAGTAGCACCAGCGGCAGGAACAGCAGCGGCATCTTCACCTGCAGCACCGACAGACCATGACCCATATTGGAGGTCCACAGCAGCCCGACAATGCACAACAGGTAGAACGCCACAATGGCCTGCAGCAGACGGCTGTCGCGGGCCATCTGCCACTTCTCGCGCCAGCGTCCCTCCAGCAGCCAATTCACACCCAACAGCACCCACACCAAGTTGGAGGCCCACACCGAGGAGACCATGCAGGCTCCCAGCAGCGCCAGCAGCACCAGGTAGATGCGTCTATGTACTTGTGCGGAAAACATTTACTTCTTCATTTCCTCCACCGCGCGAAGCACCGACTTGTCGCTTTTCAGCGCACCCTCGATGCGGCCCTGGTCATAATAATAGCGCAGCAATATCTCGGCCTTGAGCAACTCGCACACCTCGGTGCGATGCTTCACCAAGTCGCCCTCCTTCTCGGCCGTCAAGAGGGTCTCCATCTGCTTCAGTTGCTGCTCAATGTCGTACTTCTCCTGCTCTGCCACCTCGCGCAACTGCTTGATGACATGCTCGGTGGCAGTGCTGTATTCGAGCTTCTGTTCCTTCAGGTAGCGGCAGAAGTCGTCGTATATCTCGTCCGTAATCTCAAACTCGGCGGCGGGGGCAATCTCTTTGTGCGTCTTGCGGAACTGTGTGGCATAGTCGAACACCAGCATCTTCTGCACCAGCGCCATGCCGAGGTTGGACATGTATTCGGGCTCCACCTCCACGTCGGGCTCGATGCCGAAGCCGTCATAGACGGTGCGGCCGCCTTTGGTCTTGAAGGCGGTCTTCAGCGAGTCGGGCACCTTGACGGCACGACCGTTCTCGTCGCGGTGACTGTAGTCAATGGCCTGTATACAACGGCCGCTTGGTATGTAGTACTTGCTCACCGTGACCTTCATCTGGCTGTTATAGGCCATCGGCAGTATGTTCTGCACCAATCCCTTGCCGAAACTGCGTTGACCCACGATGACGGCGCGGTCGAGGTCCTGCAGGCTGCCGCTGACAATCTCGCTGGCCGATGCCGAACTGCCGTCAATAAGCACCGCTACCGGTATTTCCGTATCCTCGGGGGCCATGCGGGTATAGCTCTTCATGTTCTTTGAGGCCACCTTGCCTTTGGTTTCCACCACCAGCGTCCCTTTCGGCACCCAGATGTTCACAATGTCCACCGCCTCGTTCATCAGGCCGCCACCGTTGCCGCGCAGGTCAAGGATGACGCCCTTCATCGTGGGCTTCTCCTTCTTGAGGCTGACGAAAGCCTCGCGCACATGCTTGGCAGCGTCGTTGGTAAACTCGTCGAGCTTGATATATCCGTAGTCGCCCTGCACATAGCCGTAATAGGGTACGTTGGGCAACTTGATTTCGCGTCGGGTAATGGTGCGGTCAAACTCCTTGCCGTCGCGCTCGATGCGCAGCACTACATCGGTGCCCGCCTGCCCACGCATGGCGCTGCTCACGTCGGAGGTATTTTTGCCTTTGGTGCTCTGCCCGTCGACGGCCACAATGCGGTCGCCGGCACGCAAGCCCGCCTCGTCGGCTGGCAGCCCCTTGTAGGGCTCACTGATGTAGATGGAGTCGCCGCGCTGCATAATCAGCGAACCGATGCCGCCATACTGTCCAAGCAGCTGCAGTTTCACATCCTCCATCTGGCTCGCGGCGTAGTAGTTGGTATAGGGGTCCAACGAAGCCAGCATGGCATCAATGGCCACCTTGATGGCCTTGCCGGGGTCTACGTCGTCCACATAGTTCAAGTTGAGGTTCTTGTAGACATTCGAGAATATCTCCAGGTTCTTGGCAATCTCAAACCCGCGGTCCTCCTGGGCTCTTGCGGCGAAGCCCACAAGCACCGCCAGCGCTATTATTACTACCCTCTTCATCATTCCTAAAAAATTACTTGTCTTAAAATAACAACGGAATTGCACTTTTATTGTCGGAACAGGCTTAAATTTCGACCATTTTCTTCTCAAAGCCGGTAAGGGTGAGCTCATCGGGGCTGACGAACCAGAGGATGTCGTCGTGCTGGAAGATGGTGTGGCGGTCGGGATTGACAATCTTCTTGCCGTCGCGCTCGATGGCGATTACCATTGCATGGTGTACACGCGCCAGGTCGCTCTGTCCCACCCCGAGGCCGCACAACGGGCCGCCAGCCTCCACATGGTAGCGGTACATGTGCATCTCGTGGTCGGAGTGGTCGTGCACCAGCAGGTCGGCCTCCTTCTCGATGTCGCCGCGTATGGCGCTGACCTGCTCCTCGGTGCCGATAACGGTAAGGATGTCGGCCGGCATGACAATGTGGTCCTTGCCGGGCATGTCGATGATGGTGTCGCCGCGCTCGATGGTGACAATATTGGCACCGTAGCGCTCGCGCACCTCGGACTGGGCCAGCGTTTTGCCGGCCAGCGGCGACGCCGCGGTCATGCGCAGCCGCTCCATAGCAAACTCGTTCTCCATGCCGGCGGGTATCTGGAACGCTGCCTGAGCCTGACGGCTGTTGAGGTTCTTGGTGAAGCGGTCCTCAATCTGGCTGTAGAAACTGTCGGCCTTGCGCGAGAAGAGCACCACCGCCACAACGATGACGGCCAGCACCATGAGGAAGCCGACGGCAAGGTTGACATAGCCGGCAATGACGACACCTACAGCGAAGAGGGCGGCAAAATAGCGCAACACCAGCAGCGGGATAACGACGGCCTGGCTGAAACGATAGGTGTCGAACATCTCGCGTATCTTCTTCTTGCTCACATTCTTCACAGCCACTGCCCACAGGAAGGGCGACATGAGAATCAGCGTGCCGACAAGTCCTATCAAACGGCTCCAAATCTGCGGTATCTCAAGGCGCTGGAACAAGCCGTCGAGGAACGGCCGCAGAAGGCTCAGGGAGAGCAACGTGATGGCCGCCAGGATGGCACTATGGAGCAGGATGCCCGACAACTGCTTGCGCAGGAATAGGCCCACGGAGGCTTTGCTCTCGGCGTCGCCACCCGAGTGTTCGCTATAGTTCATCAGGTGTTTCTTCATGCGCTCCGGCAACTTGGGTTCCAGCCAATTGCTGAATGGCGCAGCCCCCTTGATCATATAGGGTGTGACAAAGGTGGTGAGGATGGAGACCGAGACGATGATGGGATAGAGGTTCTGGTCGATGACCCCGAACCTGTTGCCCAATCCGGCAATGATGAACGAGAACTCACCTATCTGGCAGAAGCAGAAGCCGCTCTGTATGGCGGGTTTGAGCGGTTTGCCGCTGAGCAGCACGCCCGTGGTGGCGGCAGTGGTCTTGAAGAGGATGATGCTGGCAGCGATGACCAGCACGGCAGGCCAATGCTTGCCCAGCACGGCAGGTTCAATCAACATGCCCACCGAGACAAAGAAGACAGCACTGAAGAGGTTCTTGAGGGGGGTGATGAGGCGGTGGATGACATCGGCCTCGATGGTTTCGGCCAAGATGGCACCCATGACGAAAGCACCCAAAGCAGTGCTGAAACCGGCCTTGGCGGCCAGCACCACCATGCCGAAGCAGAGGCCCACAGCCACCAGCAGCAGCGTCTCCTCAGTCATGTACTTGCGCATCCAGCGCAGGAAAGTGGGGATGAGGTAGATGCCGCCCACGAACCACACGATGAGGAAGAACACCAGCTTGACCATGCTCATGGCCAGCGCACCGCCGTTGAAGGTTTTGCTGACGCTCACCGTGCTCAGCACCACCAACAGCAGCACCGCCACCAGGTCCTCGACCACCAGCACCGCCGTCACGGTGGAGGTGAACTTCTGCTGCTTCAGCTTCAGGTCGTCGAAGCTCTTCACAATGATGGCCGTCGACGAGATGCTGAGCATGCAGCCCAGAAAGATGCACGACATGTCGTTGAAGCCCAGCAGGTGGCCCACCGTGTTGCCGACCAGGAACATGATGGCCAGCTCGGTGAGGGCCGTGATGGCACCTGTGGCGCCCACCTTCTTCAACTTCTTGATGCTGAACTCCAAGCCCAAAGCAAACATCAGGAAGACAATGCCGATGTCGCTCCACACATGCACGCTCGACGGGTCGGTGATGACAGGAAACCACTTGAAGTAAGGACCAATGAAAAATCCCGCCAGGATGTATCCCAGCACCAAAGGCTGCTTGAGCCACTTGAAGACCACAGTGATGACGCCGGCGGTGATGAGTATCAGCGCCAGGTCCATGAATATTCCGGGTAGACTTTCCATCGTTAACGTTTTTCAGGTACAACAAACTTGATGGCCTGCTTCAGGCACTCCACCTCGAAGCGCAGGCCCTCGATCAACTCGCCGTCGGTGGCTATGTAGAAGGGGCTGTCGCTCTCGATGGTCACCCGCTGCCCACGGCAGTAGGAGATGATGCCTTTCAGTTCGGGCAGGTCGAGGTGCTCGCCACGCTCATAGTGCTTGATCAGCTTGGCGAAGCGTGCGATGCCGAGCGGACGGATGACCATCACCTCGAGCAGGCCGTCGTCGTGCACGGCGCGCGGGGCGCACATGTAGCCGCCGCCGGCATAGGTGCCGTTGGCCAGCGAGGCAAGCAGCATCTCGCCGTCGAACCACGGCTGCCCGTCCACCGCCACACGGCAGTAGTTCTTGCGGCTCGTGGCCAGGCTCTTCACGATGCCCGTCGTGTAGGCCATGCGGCCGCCAATCAGGGGCTTGCGGCGCACATCGGCCATCGTGCGGCACACCTCGGCCTCGAAGCCGAAGTTGAGCGTATTGATGCAGTAGCGGTCGCCCACCCGCATCACGTCCACCGGCACACTGTGGCCGCTCACCAGCGCGGCGGGGTCGGAGAAATCGGCCTCGGGCCAGCACCTCACATAGTCGTTGCCGCTGCCGCAGGGATAGCAGCCCACCTCGGCACCGCGCCCGCTGACCATCACGCCCGACACCACCTCGTTCAGCGTGCCGTCGCCGCCGCAGGCATAGAAACGCAACGCCTCGCCGTCATTGGCGGCGAGGCGTGAGGCCACAAAGCGCGTCGCGTCGCGTGGTTCGCGCGTGACGTACATCTCCGTCTCAGCATCAATATCTTTCAGCCGTTCAGCCACATATCCACTCGCATCCTCGCCGCCGGCCTTGGGGTTCACCACATAAATATGTTTCATTCACATCATTCTTTGATACCTCGTAACGCCAAAACCCTACATTTATTGTGTTCCATAGTAATAAATTGGCCCTGGGGAAAGAAAAATGTTAAAATTTCATTCTCGCACAATTTTATCCTTGCCATGCAGTTATTTAGGGTGAAAATAATGTTTGTTCAACCAAAAAGGCGCGTATGATGCAGCAATATGATTTCTTAAGCACAGACACATTTTCCACCGCTGCAAGCACAAGCATACAACCCTCGGAGCAGACACTCCAGAACATCCGCAGCTTCGCCCGCAGTTTCCAGACGGTCGAAGTGGAGGGAATGAAGATTGAGGTCTACCTCAACTAACCAGAAAGCAGGACTCCGGTCCTGCTTTTTTTTTTACCCCCCACCGACCACCGACCACCGACCACCGGCTACCGACCACCGACCACCGGCTACCGGCTACCGGCCACCGGCCACCGGCTACCGACCACCGGCTACCGACCACCGGCTACCAAATTATGTCGTGCACGACCTATCCGTATCAACACCGTAGATACACCGTATTTTCTCCGACTGCAGTCGGACATGACTCGGACATGACTCGGACTTGAGTCGGAGCAGAGTCGGAGTTGGTGCGGGGCGATACACCCGTTTAATATGTTTATAACGTGATTGTTAGCGATATCAATTGCCACTAACACCTGTTTTTGTCCAACAAAGGAGCCTTCTGGGGGTGTTTTGGAGGTCGAACTGACTACCGACTACCGGCCACCAACCACCCATTTATATCGTGCACGACCTATTTTTGTTACCGTTTTTTTACCTCCCCGCCTCCGGCGGTAATCCTGTAAATCTAATAAATATTATCTCGGGATTTATGGATTACGCGCAGCGGGATAAATAAAAATTTTGCAGCGTCGGAAAAAGTGCGTATTTTTGCAGTCGGAATTCAAATTGCCTTAACCATGAAAAGGATTGCTTTATTGATAGGTTTATTGTTGTCAGTCGTCGCGCTACAGGCGCAGGACATCGTGCGTTATCAGGACCCGTGGTATCTTTTCCATAATTATGTTTCGCTTGAATACATCAATCATCCAGATACCGGTTTTCGTGTGAGTTTTTATACTCAAGCTCATAACATGCAACGGTATTATACCGCCGATTCCAATCTTGTCGTTTATGGTATAGCTGTTACCGCAAATGCCTTTCCTCTTGAAGAAGATAGGTATGACCAATCCCCTGCCATGTGTTTGTTTAAACAAACTGCCTCAGGAAATCCTCCTTCAATCGAATTTGTAGATTCTGCCCATGTTTCCACCAACC
>JAFZKV010000128.1 GCA_017551765.1 Bacteroidales bacterium | reverse complement strand
CGGCAGGGCACCCGTGCGGGGGCCGTCTGGGCGTCGGCCGAATACCAGGCCAACGAGCACCTGCGGCTGTGGGCGTCGGTGGCGCACCTCGGCGGCTTTGCCCAACCCCTGTGGCTCGACCAGAGCCTGCCGCTACAGGCCTCCGCTTTCAGCGGCGGCTTTGCCTACAGGTTCGACGGCGGCAGCGTGCTGGAGATGCACCTGCACATCGTGCGCGACACCTACGGCTCGGCCTTCGGCCTGATGTACAGCCCCTACTACGACCCCTTTGTACCCTCATGCACCCTCTACAGTGCCCCCTGGCCCTTCTAACCCTACTCAACCCTTACTCAAACCCTACTCAACCCTTACTCAACCCCTACTCAACCCCTACTCAACCCCTACTCAACCCCTACTCAACCCCTACTCAACCTATACTCTAACTATACTCTAACTATACTCCATCGACTTCCCAACAACTTCCCATTGACTTCCCATCGACTTCCCATCGACTTCCCAACGACTTCCCAACGACTTCCCAACCTCTACTGAGGAGCAACAAGATAAATTGTAAAAAAGGCTAATAACACTCATGGAATACAACACGCAACGCCCTCCACTGAAGATTGCCGACTACGGACGCAACGTCGTCAAGATGATTGACTATGCCAAGCAGTTGGACACCAAGGAGGAGCGCAACCGCATGGCCAATGTCATCCTGGAGGTGATGGCCCACCTGAACCCCAAGGTCAAGGAGCGCACCGACTACAAGCATATCCTGTGGGACCACCTGATGATGATGGCCGACTATGACCTGGACGTCGACTGCCCCTACCCCATCAGCCGCGAAGAGACCGAGAACTTCCACCCGCACCCCATAGGATACAGCGACAAGAAGATACGCTATCCCCACTATGGCCGCGCGCTGGAGGACATGGTGAAGGCGGTGGCCGAGATGCCGGAGGGCGAGGAGCGCACCCTGCTGACGACCCAGATAGCCCACACCATGAAGCGGCAGTACCTGCAGTGGAACCGCGACACCGTGGACGACCAGCTGATTGCCGAGCAGTTGCTCGAGCTCAGCGGCGGCCGCCTGCGCCTGCCGGAGGGCTTCCGCTTCCACAACTCGGGCGAGCTCTTAGAGGCCATGGCTGCGGCCCAGGCCAAAAAGGAGAGCAACGACAGCAAGAAAAAGAAGAAAAAGAAGAAGAAAAAACAGCAGCTGATATGAGTAGCTTTGAAATCATCGGCGGCAACAAGCTGCACGGCGAGATAGTGCCCCAGGGCGCCAAGAACGAGGCCCTGCAGGTGCTGTGTGCCGTATTGCTCACCTCGGAGAAGGTGCGCATCAGCGACGTGCCCGACATACGCGACGTGAACAAGCTCATCGACCTGCTGAAACTGCTGGGCGTCAGCGTGCGGCAGGATGTGAGCGCCACCACTGACAGCGGCCGCACCTTTGAGTTCCAGGCCGACCAGGTGAACCTCGACGTGCTGGACAGTCCCGAATATCGCGAACAGGCCGGCACCCTGCGAGGCAGCATCATGCTGGTGGGGCCCCTGCTGTCGCGTTTCGGCCGCGCCGTGGTGCCCCAACCAGGGGGGGACAAGATAGGTCGCCGTCGCTTAGACACCCACTTCATCGGCATGGAGCGCTTGGGAGCCGAGGTGGAATACAAACGTGGTGCCTACTTGGTCAAAGCCAAGAAGCTGAAGGGCTGCTACATGCTGCTCGACGAGGCTTCGGTCACAGGCACCGCCAACATAGTGATGACGTCGGTCCTGGCCCACGGCACCACCACCATCATGAACGCCGCCTGCGAACCCTACGTCTACCAACTGTGCAACATGCTCAACAGCATGGGCGCCAAGATCAGCGGTGTGGGCAGCAACCTGCTGACCATCCGTGGCGTCAAGGAGTTGCACGGCTGTGAGCACCGCCTGCTGCCCGACATGATCGAGGTGGGTTCGTTCATCGGCATGGCCGCCATGACGCAGGGCGACCTGACCATCAAGAACGCGCAGGTGCAGCACTTGGGCCTCATTCCGCAGGTCTTCAGGCGCTTGGGCATCGAGGTGTGGCAGAAAGGCGACGACCTGTACATCCCCGCGCAGGAGCACTACGAGATAGAGCGCTTCATGGACGGCAGCATCATGACCGTGGCCGACGCCCCGTGGCCGGGCTTCACGCCCGACCTCATCAGCATTGCCCTGGTGGTGGCCACGCAGGCCAAAGGCAGTGTGCTGATACACCAGAAGATGTTCGAGAGCCGACTGTTCTTCGTAGACAAACTGATAGACATGGGCGCCCAGATAATCCTGTGCGACCCCCACCGCGCCACCGTCATAGGCCTGAACCGCGAGCACAAACTGCGGGGCGTGCGGATGGCCTCGCCCGACATACGTGCCGGTGTGGCCCTGCTGATTGCCGCCCTGAGCGCCGAAGGCAAGAGCCGCATTGACAACATCGAACAGATAGACCGCGGATACCAACACATTGACGACCGCCTCCGCAAACTCGGAGCCGACATACGTAGAATCTAAAACCCACAACCATGACAATATTCAACCTGTTCAAGAAAAAAAGCGAGGCACGCCCCATCTTCGCCGCCCTGGGCACCGACATGCACTGCCACCTCATTCCGCAGGTAGACGACGGTTCCAAATGCATGGAAGAGAGCATCGACTGTCTGAACACCCTCAAGGCCGTAGGCTACAACAAAGTCATCATCACCCCCCACTTCCAACATCCCCGTTTCCCCAACACCGAGGAGGACATCGTGCGCCGGTATGAGGAGGTGATACGTGCGGCCCGCGAGGCGGGTGTGGAGATTGAGATTGCCGGCATCGGCGGCGAGTACCGCATTGACTCGGGCTTCAAGCCCCGCTTGGAGAACCCCCGCTTCCTGAAGGTCGCCGACAAGTATGTGCTTGTGGAATTCTCGCTCCACCAGCAGATGATGGGGTGCGACGAGATGATATTCGACATGCAGATGAAAGGCTATGAGGTCATCCTGGCCCACCCCGAGCGCTATCCCTACCTCAGCGTTGGCGGCACCCGCATGGAACAGCTGAAGAACCAGGGCGTCTTCTTCCAGGTCAATGCCCTGTCGCTCGGCGGCTTCTATGGCGAGGAGGCCAGGCGCCGCGCTTTCGCCATGCTGGACATGGGCATCATCGAATTCATGGGCACCGACACCCACAACAACCTCTATGCCCAGGCCCTGACCGACCTCAGCTGCAACCGCAAGGTGGAGAAGGTGCTGGAGAAATATGAATTTTTAAACAACACACTGCTATGAACAGTCTGAACGCCGTTTCGCCCATCGACGGGCGCTACCGCAGCAAATGCGAGCCCCTGGCCGCCTACTATTCGGAAGGAGCACTAATCAGATACCGTGTCCGCGTCGAAGTGGAGTACTTCATTGCGCTTGCAGCGCAGTTGGTGGAGAGTGGAAAGTGGAAAGTGGAGAGTGGAAAGAGAGTGGCTGACAAGGCCGAGGCGCTGCGCGACCTCTATCGCCACTTCAGCGACGACGACGCGCAGGCCATCAAAGAGATAGAGAAGGTGACCAACCACGACGTGAAGGCTGTGGAATACTTCCTGAAAGGAAAATTCGACGAGATGGGGCTGGCGGACCTCAAGGAGTTTATCCATTTCGGCCTGACCTCGCAGGACATCAACAACACCAGCGTGCCCCTCCTGATGAAGGAGAGCGCCGAGGAGGTGCTGCTGCCGGCCTACCGCCGCATCCTGCACCTGCTGGAAGAGAAGGCCCAAGAGTGGAAGGACATCCCCATGCTGGCGCACACCCACGGCCAGCCGGCCTCGCCCACCACGCTGGGCAAGGAATGGGGTGTCTTCGCCTACCGTCTGCGTCGCCAGCTCAACGAATTGGAGCGCCTGCCCTTCACCGCCAAATTCGGCGGTGCCACGGGCAACTTCAACGCCCACCTGGCGGCCTTCCCCGAGGTGGACTGGCGCGAATTCGGCAACCGTTTTGTCAGCGAGCGGCTCGGCTTGGAGCGTCAGCAGCTGACCACCCAGATTGAGAACTACGACATGATGGCGGCCTGGTTTGACGCCTGCAAGCGCATCAACGTCATACTGATAGACCTCTGCCGCGACGTGTGGACCTACGTCTCGATGGAGTACTTCAAACAGAAAATCAAAGCCGGCGAGGTGGGTTCGAGCGCCATGCCGCACAAGGTGAACCCCATTGACTTTGAGAACGCCGAGGGCAACCTGGGCCTGGCCAACGCCATCTTCGAGCACCTGAGCCACAAGCTGCCCGTCAGCCGCATGCAGCGCGACCTGACCGACAGCACCGTGAGCCGCAACATCGGCGTGCCGGTGGCCCACACCCTGATTTCCATTGCTTCGCTCGAGAAGGGCCTGGGCAAACTGCTGCTCAACGAGCAGGCCCTCTACCGCGACCTGGAGAACAACTGGGCCGTGGTGGCCGAAGCCATACAGACCATCCTGCGGTCGGTGGGCTACCCCAACCCCTACGAGGCCCTGAAGCAGCTGACCCGCACCAACGAGAAGGTGACGGCGCAGACCATTGCCGACTTTGTGGAGACCCTCGAAGTGGCGCCCGAGGTCAAGGAACGGCTGAAGAAAATCACCCCGCACAACTATATCGGTTACAGCCTATGAATTTTACGCTCAGACACATGAGGCCCTACAGTGCTCGCGTGGCGCTGTATGTGCTGCTTGTGGTGCTGAGCGTGCTGTTCACCATGACCACCGCGTTGAGTGTGGCCGACTTCCTGAAACTGCTGTTCGGCACCGACAGCGACGTGTCGGTACCGTCGGTGAACCTCGTGGCGCGATGGCTCGACGGCCTCTATGCGTGGCTTATCACCTTTGGCCGCCGCAATGCGCTGCTGCTCTTCTCGGCGCTGATATTCCTGCTCTACACCCTGAAGAACGTCTTTGAATACCTCTCCACCATCGAGATAGCCATCATACGGACCCGCGTGATACGCGACCTGCGCAACTCGATGTTCCACAAGGCCATGCGCCTGCCGCTGAGCTACTATGACCACGCCCGCAAAGGCGACGTGCTGTCGCGCTTCGGCAGCGACATGGTGGAGTATGAGGAGAACACCCTCAACTCGATCCAGATGCTGCTGACGGCCATCATCAGCATGGTGCTCTACCTGGCCATGCTGCTGTATCTCAACGTCAAGCTGACCCTCTTTGTGCTGGCCATGCTGCCCATCGTGGCCTTCGTCATCTCGGGCCTTTCGCGCAAGCTGAAGCGCAAATCGAAGAAGGTGCAGGAGATGAACTCCTACCTTGTCTCCATCACCGACGAGACCATCGGCGGCCTGAAGGTCATCAAGTCCTACACCGCCATTGACTTCGTCAACCGTCGCTTCCGCCAGACGAACCGCGACTACACGCGGCAGCGCACCGCCATGTTTCGCCGCATCTATGCCGCCTCGCCCATCAGCGACTTCCTGGGCAACGTAATCGTTATCGGCATCCTGCTCTTCGGCTCGTTCCTCGTCATGGGCGGCGACCACGGGCTGACCGCCGACCTGTTCATCTCCTACGTGATGCTTTTCGTGCTGATGATACCGCCGGCCAAGGAGCTGACCACCGCCATCTCGCAAATCAAGAAAGGGCGCGCCTGCTCGGACCGCATCGAAGCCTTCCTGCATGAAGAGGAGGAGGTGAGCGGAGTGCGGAGTGCGGAGAGCGGAGAGCGGAGAACGGAAAACGCTCCAGCGGTGGAGTTGAAGCATGTGGGCTTCAGCTACACCGAAGGCATCCCCGTGCTGAAAGACATCAACCTGTGTGTGCCGCGAGGCACCACGGTGGCCCTGGTGGGTGCTTCGGGCAGCGGCAAGTCGACCATTGCCGACCTCATCTGCCGCTTCTACGAGACCACCGAGGGCGAGATACTGCTGAGCGGCACCCCCATCCAGCAAATGACCCTTGCCGACCTCCGCAGCCGCATTGGCGTGGTGGCGCAGGACACGCTGCTGTTCAACGACTCGGTCAGTGCCAACATCGCCTTCGGGTGCCCCAACGCCACCGAGGAGCAGATACGCCAGGCGGCGATGGCGGCCCAGGCCCACGACTTCATCATGGCCCTGCCCGACGGCTACCACACCAACCTCGGCGACGGCGGCAGCCTGCTCAGCGGCGGCCAACGCCAGCGCATCAGCATTGCCCGCGCCCTGCTGCGCGAGCCCGAGCTGCTGATACTCGACGAAGCCACCTCGGCCCTCGACACCGAAGCCGAGCGGCGTCTGCAGGAGACCCTCAACACCATCCTGGTGGGCCGCACGGCCATCGTCATCGCCCACCGTCTGTCGACCGTGGTGGGGGCCGACAACATTGTGGTGCTCGACCACGGCGAAATCGTGGAGCAGGGCACCCACCAAGAACTCATCGCCCACGAAGGCCGCTACCGCGAGTTGGCGACACTGCAAAACTTCTGACCCCATGACAGCCCACCGACATGCACTCCTGGCACTCGCCACCCTCCTGGCGCTCCCCCTGGGGGGCTGGGGGCAGGCGGCCGATGTGACCCTGTGCCCCGGGTGGGTGGCCACCGTCGACGAGTCCTCACAACAGATTGTGCTCAGCTGGCGCCCCTCGCCCGACAGCACCGTCATGGGCTACCACATCTGCACCGGCAGCCCCTGTGTGGACTATGACACCGTCTTCGGACGGCTCGACACCACCTATATCTGCAGCGACCACAGCCCGCTGGAGCGCCACTACTACGGCCTGCATGTGTTCGACTCCTCGCTGCAGGCCAGCGCCGAAACCCCTTTCTTCGGCAACATCGTGCTGGAGGCCACTGTGCCCGAGTGTGAGACCGACGTGCAGGTCAGCTGGTCGCCCTACATCGGGATGCCCGAAGGCTCGCCCCTCTACACCCTGTGGGTGCGCCTCGAACCCTCGGACGACGACTACGACTGCTACTACACCACCTCGGACAGCAGCGCGCTGCACCACTCCTTCGAGATACCCGAGGAGGTGACCCGCGCCTGGCTGAAAGTGCAGGCCGAAGGGCTGGGCGGCTACCGCTCGCAGTCCAATGTGGTGATGGTGGAGCGCCGCACGGTGGACCGCGCCTCGTTCGTTGAAATCAGCCACATAGAATACGACAGCATCAACACCCAGGTGCTCCTGTCGTGCCACCTCGACACCGCCTTCCGGGCCGACCACTACACCCTCTACCGCAGCATCGACGGCAGCCCGTGGCGCGAGGTGGGCAGCTTCAGCACCCACAACCCAACCTACACCTTTGCGGACCGCGACATCAACCCCTACGACTCGCTGCACTGCTACCAGCTCGGTGTGCTCGACGCCTGCGGCATGAACGAACAATACTCCTCCACCATGTGCCTTGTGGTGCCCACGCCGCCGGAACCCGCCACCGCCTTCCCCAACATCATCGTGGCCGGCGACCCCGACAACGGATGCTTCCGGCCCATCGTGCTGGGGCTCATGGGCGACCTCTACCAGCTGAGCATCTACAACCGGCACGGCCTCCTGGTGTTCCGCACCGAAGACCAGAACGAGGGCTGGACCCCCACGGCCGACACGCCGCAGGGCGTCTACGCCTACCACCTGCGCTGCCGCCTCAACACAGGCTACATACAGAGCTATGCCGGCACCTTTGCCCTGATAAAATAACCACCGACAACTGACAACCATGAAGATAGCACTCTACTACAGACACATTGACCCTGCGGACCAAGCCGCCTTCGACGAGTTGACCGCCACCCTGCGCGACAAGGGCATCGCCACCGTCACCGTCCATGACGGCGACACCATCGACGCCTGCGACTACCTCTTCTCCATCGGCGGCGACGGCACCCTGCTCAGCTCCGTGCAGTTTGTCCGCAGCAGCCACCCTGGCACATTTCCGCCCGTTTTAGGCATCAATTTCGGCCACCTGGGCTTCCTGACCACCGTGGGCAGGGAAAACCTCCACAGTATGGTCGATGAGCT
The DNA here is from genome assembly GCA_017551765.1 of Bacteroidales bacterium. Classification (GTDB taxonomy): domain Bacteria; phylum Bacteroidota; class Bacteroidia; order Bacteroidales; family P3; genus Colimorpha. Next base: position 2,422 of record JAFZKV010000128.1, on the reverse strand, counting down.
CTTAGAGGGCCGTTTTTCGCTTGAGGAACGCACCCTGCTGGAGGTGAACGGGCAGTGGTCGCTCAACGAGGTCTTCGTGCACCGCACCGAGGAGGCTTCGCTGCTGCGCACACAGGTATATGTCGACGGGCAGTATGTGGCCACCTATGCCGGCGACGGCGTCATTGTGGCCACCCCCACCGGCTCCACCGCCTACTCGCTCAGCTGCGGCGGCCCTATCCTCACCCCCGACTCGCGCTGTCTCGTCATCACCCCCATCTCGGCCCACACCCTCACCCTGCGCCCCATCATCGTGCCCGACTCCGCCGCCATACGGCTGCACCTCTGCGACGAGTGCTTCCTCGGCATTGACTCGCGCCGCACCACCCTCGGCCCCGACTGCGACCTGACGCTCAGCCGCGCACCCTTTACCATCCGCCTCATCCGCATGAACACACAGAACTTCTTCTCGGCCATCCGCGACAAACTGATGTGGGGCTCGGAAGTCAGACAATAAACACCCAACTGCAATGAAACAACGCATCCTCTTCGCCACCCTCGCGCTACTGCTGCTCGCCGCCTGCCACAAGGAAGCCCTCGACCCGCGCATGGAAATCTTCGTCGAGCACATGCAGGGCAGCGCCAAACTTGCCCTCGACGGCGTCAACGCCACCTGGAACAACGGCGACACCCTGCGCCTCAACGGCACCCGTGTGGTGGTGGAGCGCAGCGGCGACCACGCCTATATCAGCAACGCCGCCTCGCAGAGCACCAACCGCGCCCTGTTCCCCACCCGCCTCGTGGCCAGCGGCCCCGCGAGCGACACCGTCACCGTCACCCTGCCGCGCGAATACGACTACCGCAGCGACGGCACCCACCAGCAGCTCACCCTCCCCCTGGCGGCACGCGCCACCGGCGACGCTCCGCTGCATTTCCAGCACCTCACCGGCGCCCTCTGCTTCATGCTGACCAACAGCACCAGCCACCCCCTCACCATCGACAAAATCGTTGTCAGCAGCAACAAATACCAACTCAGCGGCAATCGCACAATTAATCTGGGCAGCATCGGCTCCATCAGCCCTAATGATGGTGCCGGCGATGACCTCACGGTGGCGATGACCTTCACCAAGCAGAGCCTCGTTATCCCCGCCAGCGGCAACGCCAACGTGGTGCTCCCCATCGCACCCGTCGGTAGCGACAACCGCTTCACCGTCACTATCGTTTCTCATTACGAAAACAACATCTACGCCTACAAAAAAATACAGGGCAATACCCAGGAAGACTATCGTTTGGAGCGCAACCAGATAGGCTACGCTGGTATATCACTTAATGGAACCAATAATTCAGCTCTTTTTTCTGGCAGTGGCACCAAAGCCGACCCATTCCTCATTACCTCTGCCACCGACTTTTTGCTGATGGCCGAAGCCATTACCAACAATCTGACATGTCCTTACCCAAGTGGGTACTATAAAAACTATTGCTATAAACTTACCGGCAACCTCAACCTAAGTGGTTACACTATTCACCCTATACAGAATTACTCTGGAGGCACCTTCGATGGAAACAACAAGACCATCAGCGGACTTACTGTCATTAGTGAAGATGGATACTGCGCATTGTTCAGAACACTTTCGCTAAGTCCCATAAAGAACCTCAAACTACAAAACCTTACGCTGAAACACGAAGGTTCTGTTTCCGATCTATATATGGGCGGAATAAGTGGCACCATGAATACACAATCTGTCAGCAACTGTACCATTGAAAACATCATCTATGATATATCAGGAACCCTGTCCTATGCTTACATTGGTGGTATTGCTGGACGTGTCTACGGAAGCGATACCTTGACCTCCTGCACTGTAACCACCTCGTCTCCCCTCGAACTCACAACCGCCAATCTTTATTACGGCAATATTTTTGGACATTGCTCAAAAAGCACCTATCCCAGCAATATCATCCAACTCTCAAACTGCACTGCCAACAATTCCTCTTTCACCATCAACACTACCGGAGCGCTCTACTTTGGCGGCATGATTGGCAACACCACCAACGAACAAAACACGCTCAACAACTGTGACTACGAAGGTTCCTGTACCTTCACCTATTCCGGAACCTACAATGCCGGAGGGCTTATCGGTCGTTATATACAGTCCAGTGGAAGCCTTTCCATCGACAATTGCAGATACAGCGGCACATTCAACGGTGTTGCCATCGACAAAGCTGTCGGCTATCAATAAAACTTTTTTGCCTCCGTATTGATTATTTTCGTACTTTTGTAGGTCGTAAAGAAAGCAAAATTAACAAAAAATAATAACATAAAATATTGTAAACATGTACACTAAATTCCAACAGCATCTGCAGAAAGAGCTGGCCGACATCGAGGCCGCCGGTCTTTACAAACATGAACGCATCATCGAGAGCCCCCAGGGCGCCGAAATCATGG
>JAFZKV010000127.1 GCA_017551765.1 Bacteroidales bacterium | reverse complement strand
GCCGTGTGGTGACCGCCGTGGTGGTGCTCACCCTCATTCCGGCCGCCTGGATGACTTTCAGCATCGTGAAGAAGGAGGTGCGCGAGCGCAGCGTGCGTCAGTTTGTTGCGCATGAGTTGGTGCAGACAGGCACGCAGATATTGTCGTCCAACATCGAACACGACACCCTGCGCGTCGTTGCCGTAGGGCGCCCTATCAGTGACGCCGAGGTTGACGAGGCTCAACGCCGCATGGCCGACTACGGCTTGAAAAAATCTCCCTTGATGGCCATCCAGGGCGGCAACACCCAGGAGTTGGCTATGCAGTTGAACGACATCGTGGCCGCCTCCGACGCCGAGCGTCGCAGCCAGACGCAGCACATCGCCGACCTGGAGCGCAAGTTGGAAGCCTATACGCAGTACGACAGCCTGGCGGCGGCCGTCACCGCCGAGGCCGCCACCCTCTTCCCGCGGGTGGGCGAGGTGCGCCTGGGCAAGGTGGGCGACGACGTGGTGGCGCATGTGATGGTCATACCCTCGGGCGAGAAGCTCGACACCGACCGTGTGCGCCGCTGGCTCCGCACCCGCCTGCAAAACGGCGACCTCTGGGTCGAGTTCTATTAAGTCCGTCTTTTCTTTTATTGTTCTCTTACCGTTCTTTTGCATTTCTTTTGCGAAAACAAAAGAAATGCAAAAGAAGTGTAAAAGAAATGCAAAGGAAGGGTGGGAGTCAGTAGGGTCTTGGTGCCCTGTGAAAAGTTAAATAAAGTTAATTATTGTTAAAGTTTGGGCAGATTTGAAGGGGTTGTGCGTCTTAATGGCAACAAAAAGCCCCGGAATGGGATCTATAGGTTAAAAGTCAATGACGAAATACAAACTTTAAACAGTATAACACATGAGACGCACAATCTTATTATTATTGGCCTTGCTGCCGCTGCTGGCACACGGGCAGAACCTGAACACCTACACCGCCACGTCGGAGCAGGGTCAGTGGAACAGCATCGCCCAGACGGGCACACAGTTGACCTCGGTCGTGGGCGACTACGGCACGCAGACCGTAGCGCTGCCGTTCAACTTCCTTTTCGGCAACCTGGACCTTCCGGCCGGCAGCAACATCACGGTGCGCAGCGACGGCTTCGTGGTGGTGTATGGCAGCGCCAGCAACAACAATCCGCTGAACTATTGGAGCGGCTCTTCGGCGGCCATCATCAGCCCCCTGCTGCTCATTGACGGACAGATGCCGTCGGGCTCGTCGGGCTGCTGGTGGCAGGTGATGACCGACGACAACGGCGACCAGATGCTGGTCATCGAGTTCAATCGGGTGCAGCACTACCCCATGTATCCCATCACCGCCGCCGAAACCGCCAACGACGACTTCAACTACCAGCTGTGGCTGCACGAGAATGGCGACGTCAGCTGCGTCTATGGCCGCTTGGTCAACGGTGTGAGCAGCGACACGCTGTTCAACTTCATGCTCATCGACGCCACCACGATGGTGGACAGCTACTACAACCGCGACCACATAGCACTGCGCGGCACGTGGGACTCGGTGATTGCCTCCAACTATGCGCCGGGCCTCCGCTCGGGCAACAATTGGGTCATCTATGCCTCGAACAACCCCGCCGGCCTGCCCGACAGCGGCACGGTGGTCACCTTCCACCGCCCGCTGCCGCCCTGTCCGCGCCCTACGGCCATCGCGGTCAGCCAGATTAACCACGACTCGGCGCTGCTTTCCTGGGTGGAGAATGGCGTGCAGGGTGCCTATTATTATGTACAATATGATACTGTCGACTTCACCCCTGGCGGCACGGGGCACCACAGCGACCTCTACCCGGGCGACACGATGCACCTGGTGGGGCTGGCGCCCAACCACCAATACTATGTCTATATGCGTTCCGACTGCGGGTCGGACACCAGCGAGTGGTTTGGCGTCACCTTCCACACGCCCTGCGCACCGTTGACGTCGGCCATGCTGCCGTTCATCGAGACCTTCGAGGGCTACGCCGCATGGAGCACCGAGATATACAACCAATGCTGGAATCATAGTGCCAACTATGCTTACGCTGTGCGCAACGAGGGCAGCGGCGAACCCAACAAAGCCCTGTTGCTGCACCAGGCGGGCCTGGTGGCCCTGCCGCCGGTGGACAGCCTGCGCATACGCCTGCTCAATATGCGCATACAGGTTACCTCCACAATGGATGTCGAGGTGGGCGTGCTGGAGGACCTGTCCGACGAGTCGTCGTTTGTGCCGGTGCGCACTTTCTCCCTCGCGGTGCAGGGCTCGACAAGCGGATGGGTCTCCTGCCAGATACCTTTTGGCTCGTACAGTGGCACGGGCAACACGATTGCCATCCGCCGTGTGAATACCTCGAGTTATATAGGCGGCTGGCTGTGGATTGACGACATAAACCTCAATACCTTTGTCGGGTGCCTGCCGGTGGATGATGTAACCATTGGCGAGGTGGGGCAGCGCACAGCCGAGGTGGCCTGGAACGACTACCTGCAACGGGGCTCCTACCGTGTGGTCTACCATCCGGTCGGTGCTGTGGCGCTGGCCGACAGCGTCAGCGTGGCGGCCGACAGCGTGACCCTCACCGGCTTGATGCCTAACACCGACTATGTGGTCAAGGTCTACGCACTGTGCAGTGACAGCACCATCAGCGAGTATATGGCTGCTGGCTTCCACACCCGCTGCGCCGTGCCGCTGCCGGTGGTGGAGAACTTCGAGACCATCACCGAGTTGCCCGACTGCTGGCTGGGCCTGTCGCACTTTACGGGCTATGGCAGCCACACACTGCTGCCGGCACCCGCCATCGTCACCGATGGAACGCGTTGCGTGAAGATGATGAGCCGCTATATCAGCTACCACAGCATGGACGAGGCCTATCTGCTGCTGCCATTTGTGGATACGGTGGTCAACCGCCTGCGCCTGACGTTCAGCTACCGTGCGGCGCGCTTCCCGAACAACATGGAACTTTCGGTGGGCATCATCGACGGCGACGAGAACATAGAGGACATGACAGTGATTGAGACGCTGAACGTGTACGATACGCTGTGGCACAACTATACTGTGGAGACCGGCGCCCACAATGGTACTGTGGGGCGCCTGGTAATCAAGCAGACCACCCCCATCGAGCACGCTTGGCTGAGCGGCTACCCCTACGACCTGGGCTATGTGGACAACATCAATATCGAGGTGCTTCCCATGTGCGACCGTCCGGCGGCAGTGCACGTGTCCTACATCAGCAGTACCACCGCCCTGGTGCATTGGCAGGAGAACAACAGCGTGGGCACCTATCGTGTCTATTGCGACGGCGTGGAGCACACCGTGACGGGCTACACCACGCTGCTCCTCACGGGCCTCACACCCGCACAGGACTACACCGTCGGGGTTGCCAAACTGTGCAGCGGCGCCTACACTGCCTACCGCACAACGATGTTCTTTACTGCCTGTGCTCCCATTGACAGCCTGCCGTGGATGGAGGACTTCGAGACATGGTCCAACGGCGAGGTGGACTACTGCTGGTTGCGCTACTTTGGCGGCGGCTCCTGGGGCTCCGCAGTAAAGGCCATTTCCACCGATTTCATCGAGAACGGCAACGGCATGTTGGAGATGGATGCCTCCAACTTTGGCACGGACCCGCAGCCCTACGACGCCATCGCCGTGCTGCCCGAGGTGGATGCCCCCCTTGGCGGCCTGGCCATAGGCTTCCTGTACAAAAGTTATTACGGCTCGCCCAGCGATATCATACTTGAACTCGGCGTGATGGACGACGCCGGCGACAGCACCACCTTTCGGCACCTGGACACCCTCGCCGTTGCCGGCACTTGGAACTACTACGAGCATGTTTTCTCCGCTGCCGACAGCGGCCGCATTGCCCTGCGCATGAAGGCGCTCTCCTCGCAGCAGCGCCTGTTCATCGACGAGGTGAGCCTCTTCCCCTACACCGGCTGCCACAGGCCCGACGGTCTCACTGTCGACACCGTTACGCAGCACACAGCAACCATTACCATCGCCGACTCGGCCGCCACAGGCCGCTACCGTCTCTATTGGCATCAGACGTATGGAACGGCTGTCGACTCGATGGATGTGGCCGCCACCACTGCCACAGTGAGCGGCCTGGCCGGCGGCACCGGCTATGTCGTCCGCGCTGCCGCCCTGTGCGACAACGGGCAGCACGTGTCCAATGTGGTCTCTACCACCCTGATTACCGACTGCGACACGATACTGCGTGCCAACCTGCCTTATAGCGAGACTTTCAACAGTTATCACCTCAGCACCTGCTGGCATCTGCTGCCTGCCAATACCAACAACGTGTATGTCGACAGCGTGCATCACGGAGCCGTAGGCCGCAGCCTTCATCTCATGTGGACCAACTATTCGGCGCAGGCCTATGCCGTCATGCCGGTGATTGACACCCTGGCGGGTGTGGACCTCACCTTCTGGCTACAAGGTCAGAATTACCTCAATACAGCCCTCGTCACCGTTGGCATCCTGGCCGACCCGCAGGACAGCACCACCTTCACTCCGGTGCAGACCTTTGCCCCCGAAGCGGGATGGCACGAGTACCAGATCAGCCTCGGGGACTACAGCTCTGTCGGCCACTACGTCGCTTTCCGTGTGGGCAGCAGCGACTCGACGAGCTATGCGTGGGTGCGCCTCGACGATGTGCTGCTCACACCTTCGCTGCCCTGCCAGCGGCCCGACTCGGTGACGGTCGACAGCGTGGGACCCACCTCCGCCTGGCTGACCATTGCCGACCACAACGACAACCGTCATTACCGTGTGTTGCTCACCTCGCAAAACGGCACCACCACTGTGCACCAGGTGGATTTTGCCGCCACCGACAGCATCTATCAGTTCGTGTTGACCGGCTTGGCGCCTGCCTCCGACTATCAGGTCACGGCCTCGTCGGTGTGCTATGAGGGCTCTGTCACCTTCTATGTGGGCACACAGTTCACCACCCTCTGCGCCCCGATGCCGTTGCCCTACCGCCAGAACTTCGAGGCCGAGACCTACCAGGCCATGCCGCGCTGCTGGCAGGCTTCGGACGGCAGGGTTCTTGTGGCGCAGGGCACCGCTGCCGTAGGACAGAAGTCACTCTATATGGGTTTTGGCGACACGCTTCAGTCGATGGATGTCTTCACATCCGAGTTGGCAGTCGACAACGACTCGCTCAGGGTGGACTTCTTTATCCAAGCCAGACAGGGCTATTCCGACAGCAATTGGCACGCGCATTACTTTGCCACCCCGCTGCAGGTGTTTGCCGCCATCGGCGACAGCCTTGTGCTGCTCCACGAAGACACGGTGCCCTACGGCAACACGTGGCAGTTCATCAGCTTCACCACCCCCGAGTTGCCCTACGGCACACGCCTCCTCTTCAGGCCCTTGCGCGTGGCGGGCGCTACGGGTACGGTGTATTGCTACCTCGATGAATTGAATGTCGGCTATGCGGACAACCTGCAGCACTGCGGCCAGGTGAGCGACCTCAGCCTTGACGAGGTGGGCTACACCTATGCCACCCTCAGTTGGACGCCCTACGGCAACGAGAACCGCTGGGAAGTGTACCTGCGTGGCGAGGGCACCAACGTTACCACGACGGTCGACACCAACAGCGTCATCTTCATGGGCCTGGCACACAGCACCGACTTCATTTGCATGGTGCGGCCCCGCTGCAACGAAGTACTTGTGGGCCCGTGGAGCGATACGCTCTTCTTTGCCACCGACGGCTGCCTGCCGGTGAGCGGGGTGACGGTGACGAATGTCGGCGCCACCACCGCCGACGTCAGCTGGACGGCCCCCGAGGGACAGGAACAATGGCAGGTCCTCTACGGTGAGCAGGACTTTGTGCGCGGCCAGGGCACAGAGGTAACGGTGGACAGCGCCGGCTGCCACCTCAGCGGTCTGGAGCCCAACACCACCTACGACCTCTATGTGCGCACGCTCTGCGACGAAGGTCTCCGCTCGGTGTGGAGCACCAAGACGGTGTTCACCACATCGTCGGCGGGTATCGGCAGGGTGGATGTCGCCGATGTGCGCATCAGCCCCAACCCCACCAGCGGCAAGACGACGGTCAGCGGCCTGCCGCCCAAGGCCGTGGTGACCCTGCACGACGCTGCGGGCCGCATCGTTGCCACCCAGCAGGCCGACGGTGACAGCCTGGCACTCGACCTCGGTCGCCTGCCTGCCGGCGTTTACTTCCTCAAGGCCTCTGCCGCCGGCACCACTGCCGTGAAGAAGGTGGTGAAGCGCTAAGACTCCGTCTTTTCTTCATCCGTTCTGCAGCAGTTCTTCAACAGTTCTTCAAGAAAAAGTTGAAGAACTGTTGTAGATCGGTTGGGGAAATGTGAGTGTCAGTAGGGCGTTTTAACTTTATTTGCAAGAAAAAAAAGTTTGCATGTACTAATTTTTTAGTAAATTTGCAGTTTGAAACAAGAAAAGACCGCGGCTGCGCAAGCCGCCTAAACAATTGAATATATAAACTTTAAAAAGACAATAACCATGAAAAAGTTTGCATTGATTTGCCTCTTTGCCAGCATGGCATTCATCGGCAATGCTCAGAATGTGGAGCAGAAAGAAGTCCCCGAGCACGGTGCCAAAATCCGCTTCGAGGAGCTTGAACATCAGTACGGCACCATCATGAAGGGTGGCAACGGCGACTGCGTGTTTGTGTTCTGGAACGACGGCGACGAGCCGCTGATCCTGCAGAATGTGAAGGCCTCGTGCGGCTGCACGACCCCCACCTGGACCCAGAAGCCTGTCATGCCCGGCCAGAGCGGCACCATTGCGGTGCGCTACAACACCAACAATGTGGGTGGCTTCTCGAAACAGGTCACTGTGACCAGCAACGCCGTGAACAACGACCGCGTGGTGCTGAAGATCAAGGGCACCGTGAAGCAGGACCAGGCCGACGCCCAGCCTCAGGCCAAGCCGGCAGAGAAACCGCAGGTGAAGCCTGTGGAGAAACCCATGAAGAAGGAGCCGATGGCCATGCCCGTGAAGGCCGAAGAAGCAGCTGTCCCCATGCAAAAATAATATTGATTTAGAACTATGCCCACTATTTCGAAGAAAGGTACGGAACTGCCGCAGTCGGCCATCCGTAAGCTTGTCCCCTTTGCCGACGCAGCCAAGGAGCGCGGCATCCATGTGTATCACCTCAACATCGGCCAGCCCGACATCGAGACCCCCAAAGGAGCCCTGAAGGCTCTGTCGGAGAAGGCCCTCAACCTCCCCGAGACCAACGGCGTGCTGGAGTACAGCCACTCGGCCGGCATCATGAGCTATCGCCGCGCCCTCTGCAATTACTACCACAAGCACGGCATTGACGTGACGCCCAACCAGGTCATCGTCACCACCGGCGGCAGCGAGGCCCTGCAGATGGCTTTCACCGTCTGCCTCAATCCGGGCGACGAGATTATCATTCCTGAGCCTTACTACACCAATTACAATACCTTCGCCAAGTTGTGCGACGCCAAGATTGTCACCATCCCGAGCGACATCAAGACCGGCTTCGCCCTGCCTCCCATCGAGGACTTCGAGAAAGCCATCACGCCGCGCACCCGCGCCATCATGATTTGCAACCCCAACAACCCCACGGGTTACCTCTACACCCACGAGGAGCTGCTGAAGGTGGCCGGCCTGGTGAAGAAATACGACCTCTACCTGTTTGCCGACGAGGTGTACCGCGAGTTCTGCTATGACGGTCATAAGCACTTCAGTGTTATGCAGCTCGAGGGTCTGGAGCGCAACACCATCCTGTTCGACTCCGTCTCGAAGCGTTACAGCGCCTGTGGTGCCCGCGTGGGTTGCCTGGTGACCCGCAACAGCGAGGTGTATAGCTATGTGATGCGTTTGGCGCAGGCCCGTCTGTCGCCCCCGAGTTTCGGCCAGATTTTCGCCGAGGCCGCTGTGGAGACCCCGCAGTCGTATTTCGACGGTGTCTACAACGAGTACATCGCCCGCCGCAACGTCATTGTCGAGGGCATCAACAAGATACCTGGCTGCTTCTGCCCGATGCCCAAGGGTGCCTTCTATACCGTCATTGACCTGCCCATTGACGACAGCGACAAGTTCTGCCAATGGCTGCTGACGGACTTCCAATACAATGGCGCCACCGTCATGCTGGCCCCCGCCACCGGCTTCTATGCCGACCCCGAGAAGGGACGTCATCAGGCCCGTATCACCTACTGCATCTGCATCGACGACCTGAAGGCTGCCATCAAGTGCCTCGAAGAGGCCCTGAAGGTCTACCCCGGCCGCAAGTAAAACCGATACCATGAAACGTTTAGGCCCCATAGCCCAAACGGCAATGGTATGTGTACTGCTATTGGCCGCCTACCTCTTGTTGGGGTTGGCGGCCTATCTTGTGCCCGACAGGTATGTGTGCGAGCATGTGGACAGGACCCTTTATATTGGTGACTTGCTCGGCGACTACCCCAAGGCCATCGTTTTCGACGACCTGAACGTACAGGACAGCTACACGCTTGACAACTTTACCGATGCCATTATCGTCAATCAGGCAATGATGTTGCGCTCATCGGGACTGAAAGGGATTATGTTGCTTCCGCGCTATCAGATAAGTAACGACAGCCAAAGTGCCAACCTGAAGGCCCTGATGGAGTTGCCTCTTGATGGGAAAGGGCATCTCCCCCGTATTACAGAACAGAGGGACTCAAATGGAGGACATGCAGTGTTCTATGGCCGTTATTGGCATGGGAGCACGTTTGTTACCAGATTGTTGCTGGCTGTAATGACATTCATCAATATCCGTCTGTTGCTGTATGTGGTGTCGTCGATGTTGCTGCTGTGGTGTTGTGCTGCATTGTGGAAACGAGCAGGGCGGGCTGTGGCGCTTGTAGTGCCGTTCAGCCTGCTGACGGTCAATGTCTATGTGATGCAATTCTCCATGCAGTTTGCCCCTGTGCTGCTGATTGCATTGGCGGCGATGCTTTGGATGGTATACCATCGGGGCATGACGGCCTGGCAGTGTGGATTGCTGTTCTTCACGGTGGGCTCGTTGACCTCATTCTTCGACCTTATCACGATTCCCTCACTTACTGTGGGTCTGCCGCTGGTTGTATGGGTGGCCATACAGCAAAGGCAGAATTGGCGCAAGGGTGTGTGGATGGTTGTTTCATTGGCGCTGTGGTGGCTGATAGGCTATGTGCTAACATGGTTGGCCAAGTGGGGGGTGGCAAGTTTGCTGACAGACAGGAATATTTTTGTTGATGCCTATGGCGAAGCATCACGATGGAACAATAATAGTGGTTTCTACATTTTTGAAGCAATGGGGGCTTGTCTGGGCCGGCTTCGGTGGATTTATATCATCATCCCTTTGTCAGTGTTGCTGGTGCTTGCAGTTCTACATCCCCGCAAAAGAGGCTGGTCAATGGTTGTACAATATGCTGTGGTGCTGCTGGTGCCGTTTGTCTATTATTGTCTGATGGCTCGTCCGGCCTGGCACCACAGCTGGTTCAATTACCGCGCCTTGGCCACAGCTGTGGCTGCACTGCTTATGGCAGTGGCTTCAATGGTGGATTGGCGACGGTGGGGAAAACTAATAGCAAAACTATGGACTTCACGGAAAAACGCAACAAAGTAATCAGCGCCTGCATTGCCCAGCAGGAGCATATTGCTTCTGTGGCCAAGCAGGAGATGGATTCAGCACAGCAGCAGAGCAACGACTACGGCGCCAATGTGGACCGCTACGACAGCTACCGCACCAAGATGCTGCGGTCGCGCGATATGTATGCCCGTCAGTACAGCAATGCATTGGCTGGCATCCGCTACCTACGGGACCTGCTGAAACTGTCGCCGTTCGATGTGGTGGAGCACGGCGCCTGCGTGGTGACCGACCGGCAACGGTTTCTGCTTAGTATAGGTGCTGGTAAATTCTCTGTTGGGAATGAGGTTTGGTTTGCCATCAGCGCACAGACTCCCATTTACGCAGCCCTGAAAGGGAAGCATGTGGGCGACACGTTGGTCTTTAATGGCCAACCGCAAAAGATTATCGAAATATTTTAATTGCTTAAGAAACTTTCAATGACGGGGTCTCCGTTGTTGAAGGTCAACTTGACAAAAGGCTGTTCGGGCAGACTGAACCAGCGGGGCCGCAGGGTAGAGTAATTCCACAACCGCCACCAAGGTACAGCCAGAAATGCGTCGGTCACACCGTAGTCGGGGTTGTCGGCCTGTAGCGGTTCGTCTTCAATGTAGATGTTGATGGTGCGGTTGGGCCCTTGTAGTGCACTGATGAGCATGGACTCGAAGGAGGTGCACCAGGAGTCTATGTCGAACACGCCATCAAGATCATTGTGTGAGGCCACCATCTTGTGTGTGCCTGCACGGTTAGCCAGCTCGGTGATTTGTTCTATTTTAGCCTTGCGCTGGTGGTAGTGTTTTGAGGTGTCAATGATTTTCATATATCCCAATACCAGAACAACCGCCATTAGGGCAAGCCAGAGTTGTTTACCACGAAGGCTGAGGTTGAGTACCACCTCGCACATGAAGGGAATTGCTGCGAAGAATATCAAGGGTATCCAGGCCCGCTCAACGCAGACGGCGCTATTGTCCAAACGATAGACGATGGCCGTCATTAGGATAAATCCTACATTGAACAGAATACCATAGGTTAGCCTTATCCACTGGCGGTGGCGTATATGATAGGTGGCCACAGCGATGTAGAGTAGGATGGGATAAATATACAGGTCAGCCAAACGATGAGCAAACCCAATTACCACTTTCATGTTGGCCGGATGTGTTATGGCATAGATTACATCGGCAGTGGTCGGTAGATAGTCGGAATCGTGGCCCGAAACACTCGTTGACCGTAATATCACGCACAACACCAGCACGGCGAAGGAGAGGATTAGTGATAAATTGGGACGGAATTTATTGTCAACAAGAAAATAGCCAACCAAAAACACCACAAAGAACATGCCGATGGGATGGATGAACACTGCTGCCGCTGTCAACAAAGCGATGCAGACGGCATGCAGTATGCGTCGGATAATGCCGGTGTCCTCTTTTGGCCGATGGAGTAACAATGCGGTCAGCAGGATGGCATAAATCATCAATGAGAAGCTTTCCGAGATGGCATGGAAGAAGGTGTGGCGCATGCAGAGCAGGGGCAGCAGCAGGGCCAGTCCTAACTTAACATCGCGTAATACATAAGTAATAATCAGGTAAGCTCCGTATGCCAACAAAGGCGCTGATATCGAGTAGGCCACAATAATCGCCTGCAACGGTAGCTGTAACTTGATGAAGAGTAGGGGCAGCAGCTGGGTGACGACCATCGTGTAGCGGTGATCGTAGATGACAAACCAATCACGCTGTATCATCTCGAAGAGCTGGGCCGCCGAGTCAATGAATATGACGCGTTCATTGGCTATCACGGCGCTGAGCATGATGAGGATAATAAATCCTATATGGCCAATCAGTTGAGGTATGCTCTTGTTCATGTGGTTTGAGTGTTTCGGTTTTATCGTATACCTTGCCGTGCAGCCTCGTAGTCGGGCTCGTCAAGCAGTGAATGGAAACGGTCGGTGGGGTGGGGATGGAGGAAAGAATCGAAATAGGCCGCTTTCGTCATAGAGTCCCAATGGATGGAACCGTAGATGTAGCGGACGTTGTGGTAGGCGGACAGTGCGGCCGCAATACACAGCAGGGTCAATAGTACACAACGCAGGAACAGTTTTCTGCTGGCAGACCATTCTATCCATGCTGCCAAGGGGATGGCTAACAGGGCATAACTCTCAATGAGTGCGCGTATGCTCAATCCGCCGCCATACCACCAGCACCACCATGAGAAGACTATATAGAGGTTAACGACAAAGAATACGGTGATACCCCAGAAGTACGTCCGATGATGGCGATATAGCGGTATCAGACCCATCAGAGCAAAGAACATCATAGGCGTATATACAAGCCATCCTTTGCGGAAGCTGAAGAGTCCTTCGAGAATCTTGGAATCACCAAAGAAGAATCGCTCGCTGTTGCCGTAGGAATAGTAAAGAATATGCCCTGTGATGGTGTGCCAATAAACCATCTGCGGTACCCATACAAGTAGTACAACGGTGACCATCAACAATAGTTTCCACCATGAATTTGTCAGCAGCAGCCACTTCGAACGCAGGCATTCTTTCGATTGGATGCTATAAAGCAGGAAGTAGAGAACAATCAAAGCATTGGTAGGACGTATCAGGCTGATGAGGCCGAGTGACAACCCGATGCCAATAGAGCGCCCAATGGTGGATTTCTCATGCCATAGTTCGGTGAGCAAGGCAAATAAGGCGAATAGGCAGAAACTGAAAGCATGTGACATTGGAGCCTCATAGACACTATACCAATACAGGTTGGTGCAGAGTGCTACAATAATCAGCGTGACGGTTGTTGTCCACTCGCGGAAGTGGCGTAAGAGCACCTTGCGTAGCAGGATTAACCCCAAGAGGGTGTAGAATATTCCTGCTAGCATCAAGGCAAAGGCATAGGGCGGCGAGAAACCGTCGGCAGGGTAGCCCAACAGAGGTGCAACGACATGAGCCACAAGGAAGAATGGGAGGTACATCAGGCTGAGTCCCATCGTGGTCTTGATGACTTTACTCCCATCGGCAAGTGTTTCGGGCCAATAGGTGCCTGTATACTCATGCTCGGTGAACGAGAGAGTGAGGTCGTGCTCGATGAAGGTGGCGGGCAGGTAGGAATAGTAGGAGACGACATCCCATGCAATCACCTTTTCAGGAACGGAATAACGGTGATTGTTAAACATACGCAGCAACATGAAGGCGGCTATCAAGATGATGGCTACGCAACTGAGGCTGAGGTGACGTCGGCTGGTGCTCATCGCTTGTCGAAGGGATTGGAGGCGGTGATGTCGTATTGTGCGGCAGCGAGCAGCATTTGGAAGCCCAGGATAAAGGTCAGCACCGCCACCATGATGGTGCCGGTGGGCGACGGGCTGCTGAGGCTGGCATAGTGTATCCATTCGCAGAGGCCGAAGATAAGACCGAAGAGGAACGACGGCAGGCCCACAAGGATGTAGAGCGAACAGATGTTGAAGTCATAGACGAAGTAGCTCAGGTGCAGGCGGCGTAGCCAGGCGGCAATGAGGCGCGGCGGGAACGTGAAGAGGGTCTTGCCGACACTGAGGTTGGAGTGTTCATCGGCATAGATGGCGGGCATCGTCACCTCACGGATACGGGCGCCTGTATAGTGCATCTCTATCAGCATAGAGCTCTCGAAGAAGTAGCGGTCGGCCACGCGGTCGAGGTCCATCTGTCGCAATGTGGAGGTGCGGATGGCGAAGAAGCCGTTCACAGGGTCGCTGACATTCCAATAGCCGCTGGCGGCCTTGACCATGAAGCCCACCCCCATATTGCCTATGCGACGTACCGCAGGCATGCGGCGCAGCATGCGCCGGTCGAAAAGACGGTTGCCTTTGGCGAACTCGGCATCGCCCAACGCCTCCACCAACGGAGCGATATAGGCGGCATCCATCTGTCCG
>JAFZKV010000126.1 GCA_017551765.1 Bacteroidales bacterium | reverse complement strand
CGAACTTCCGGCCTCCACGTCCCGAACGTGGCGCGCTAGCCAACTGCGCTACACCCCGCGATTTGGTGTCCTGGCAGGGATTCGAACCCTGGACCCATTGATTAAGAGTCAATTGCTCTACCAGCTGAGCTACCAAGACATTTACCTTTTCTCTCGCTTGTGTTTCCCGGCAACCTCATCGGCCTTCATTGTCACTGATTAGCATGAAGGCGTTGAACATGGACTTTGATATTGCCGTGCATTATGTCAATCTACTCTCTTTTTGGAGCGGAAAACGAGACTCGAACTCGCGACCCCGACCTTGGCAAGGTCGTGCTCTACCAACTGAGCTATTTCCGCACTGTCTCTCTTAGTACTCCGGGTGGGACTTGAACCCACACGCCCTTGCGGGCAAGGGATTTTAAGTCCCTCGTGTCTACCATTCCACCACCAGAGCCTCTCCTCTGATTTTGGAGCCTTGGAGCGGAAAACGAGACTCGAACTCGCGACCCCGACCTTGGCAAGGTCGTGCTCTACCAACTGAGCTATTTCCGCACGATTTTGGGCACACTTTTGCTCTCAAAAGCGGGTGCAAAAGTACAAACAATTTTGAAACTGACAAAATAATTTTTATTTTTTTGAGACAATTTTTTTAATTTCGTTCAGTTTCAGCAGTGCCTCTAATGGTGTAAGTGTATCAATATCAATATCCAATATCTTATCCCGTATTTCCAGCAACGTCGGGTCGTCCAATTGGATAAAACTCAACTGATAACCGGCCATTTCTCCTTTTTCCGATGTCTTTTTTTCCGTTTTTTCACCTTTCTGAACATCATCGGAAGTGTGCCTGTTTTTGGCCTCCAAAATCTGCAACATGGCATCCGCCCTGTTGACCACCTGAGGCGGCATACCGGCCAGGCGAGCTACATGGATACCGAAACTATGCTCACTGCCGCCAGGCACCAACTTGCGCAGGAATATAACCCTGCCGTCAATCTCCTTCACACTGACATGGTAGTTCTTGATATGCTCGTACTGTTCCTCCATCTCTATCAACTCGTGATAGTGGGTGGCAAACATCACCTTGGGCCGCGCCTTCTTGTTGTTATGCAGATACTCCGTGATAGCCCAAGCTATGGAGATACCGTCATAGGTCGATGTTCCACGGCCTATCTCGTCCAACAGCACCAGACTCCTATCACTGACATTATTGAGAATACTTGCAGTCTCGTTCATCTCCACCATGAAGGTGGACTCGCCACTGCTGAGGTTGTCACTCGCGCCCACGCGCGTGAATACCTTATCTACCACTCCCACAACAGCCCGCTTGGCAGGGCAGTAACACCCCATCTGGGCCATCAGCACAATCAAGGCTGTCTGGCGCAGCAGCGCCGACTTACCACTCATGTTGGGTCCGGTGATAATCATTATCTGCTGCTCGGCATCCAAGCGCACATCATTGCTGATATATTGCTCTCCGGCAGGCATCTGCGTCTCAATGACAGGATGACGGCCTTCGGTAATCTCAATCTTGTTCTCCTCCGTAATCTCCGGCCGGCAGTAGTTGCCGCTCAAAGCCACCTCGGCGAAACTCTGCAAGCAATCCAAGTGCGCCACCAACTGCGCATCATACTGTATCGGCTGTACATACTCCGTCACAGCAGCCATCAGCTGGTTATACAATTGCATCTCCAATGTCAGGATACGCTCCTCGGCACCCAATATCTTGTCCTCGTATTCTTTCAGTTCGGGGGTGATATAACGCTCGGCATTGGTCAGCGTCTGTCGCCGCACCCATTCGTCCGGCACCTTGTCTTTGTGTGTGTTGTAGACCTCAAAGTAATAGCCGAAGATGTTGTTGAAGCCCACCTTGAGGGAGGGAATGCCCGTAGCCTCCTGCTCTTTTTGCTGCAGGGACTTCAGGTATTCTTTGCCCGATCCTGCCATGCCGCGCAACTCGTCGAGCTCCGCGCTGACGCCGGCAGCCATCACACCCCCTTTCTCCACCTTGGCGGGAGGCTCTTCTTTCAGTTCACGGCCAATCCTCTCTGCCAACAACGCACAGGGATTCATCTGCTCCGCCATACGTGCCAGCGGCTCACTGCCGCTCTCGGCACACAACCTTTTCACCTCACCCACAGCATCGAGCGACCGGCGCAGCTGCAGCATCTCCCGCGGACTGATACGTCCCACGGCAGCCTTGGTAATCAAACGTTCCAGGTCACCAATGGTCTTTATCTGGTGTCCAAGGGCCTGTCTCAGTTCAGTCTCCCTCACCAGCACATCCACTACCTGCAAGCGCTCTTCAATCAACTCTTTCTCCTTCAGCGGCATCAACATCCACCGACGCATCAGCCTTGACCCCATCGGCGTAAGTGCTTGATCTATCACATCGAGCAACGTGCGTGCATTGTCGTTGGGCGACGACACCAACTCCAGGTTACGTATCGTGAAGCGGTCGAGCCACACATAGCGGTCCTTCTCCACACGGCTCAGCCTCGTGATGTTGGCAGTCTGGTTGTGTTGCGTATCCTGCAGGTAGTACAACACCGCACCGGCGGCAATAATACCCATATCAAGGTCCTCCACGCCGAAGCCTTTAAGTGATGTCGTACCAAACTGCTTGAGTAGCAGCTCCCGTGCAAAATCGGGTGCAAAAACCCAATCCTCGAAGGTATTGCAATAGTACTTCTCGGCAAAGTGCTCCGTAAACCAACGCTGCTTCTTGCGTTGCAACACTATTTCCGAAGGATGGAAGTTACTCAGCAACTTGTCGATATAGGCCATGTCTCCCTGCGCCACATAGAACTCACCTGTCGAGACATCCAGAAAACTCACGCCGTGTATCTTGTCTGTCAAGTGAAGGCCACAGAGGAAGTTATTTTCCTTGACCTCGAGCACCATGTCGTTGTAAGCCACACCCGGCGTCACCAACTCGGTGATGCCGCGTTTCACCAAGCCTTTGGCGGTCTTGGGGTCTTCCAACTGCTCGCAGATGGCCACCCTCATGCCGGCACGTACCAAACGCGGCAGGTACTGTTCGATGGCATGATGCGGCACTCCGGCCAGGTCGGTATATTCGCCGCCGCCGGCCATCTTGCGCGTCAGTGTCAATCCCAATATCTGCGACGCCTTGCGCGCATCCTCGCCAAACGTCTCGTAGAAGTCACCCACGCGAAACAGCAGTATCGCGTCGGGAAACTTCTTTTTCATCTCCGCATGTTGCCGCATCAGCGGCGATTCGTCACTCTTCTTTGCCATCTCGTACCTTGTTTGTTTATTGTCCTTCCGCCATTATCACTGCCTCTTCCCACTCTTCCATTTTCTGTTCCAACTGTTTCTTCAGCCGCTGGTATTCGTCATAGAAAGCGGCCTCTTGCACCTGCCCGCTGGCCAGCAGGGCATCCTTGGCAGCCAACTGCTCCTCCAGCTCTTCTATCTCTTTTTCCTTCTGCGCCACCGCATTCTGTAGCTTGCGTCGTTCCCGTTCACGCTCCTTGCTCTGCTCATAGGCGGCCTTGCCAGCCCCGTTATTCTTTATCTGAGTACTTTGATTACTCTGAGTATTCTGATTATTCCGATTCACTTCCAAAAACTCCATGATGTCACCCTTGAACTCATGCACCGCGCCGTCGCGGAACTCATACAGTTCTTCGGTCAAGCCTTGCAGGAAGTCGCGGTCGTGACTCACCACTATCAGAGTCCCCGAGTACTGCAACAGGGCGTTCTTCAACACATCCTTCGAATTCATATCCAGATGGTTGGTAGGCTCGTCGAGGATAAGCAGATTGCTCGGTGTCAGCAGCAACTTGGCCAGCGCCAGCCGCGCTTTCTCGCCACCCGACAGCACCTTGACTTTCTTGTCAATGTCCTCATTGCTGAAGAGGAAACTGCCAAGGATGTTGCGTATCTTGGGTCTGATGTCGCCTTGCGCCACATCGTCGATGGTCTCGTAGACGGTCTTGTCCAGGTTGAGCATGGCAGCCTGGTTCTGCGCATAGTAGCCCAGCACCACCCCGCTACCGAGACGGAAGGTGCCGCTGTAGTCGTTAATCTCACCCACGATGACCTTCACCATCGTACTCTTGCCCTCGCCATTGCGGCCCACAAAGGCCACCTTCTGGCCGGCGGTGAGCAGCAGGTCCACGTCGTCGAACACCTGATGCTCGCCGTAGGCCTTGCCCAGCCGCTTGGTTTCCACCACTATCTTGCCGCTGTGCGGCGCCGGCGGGAATTGAAAGTGTATGCTCTCGGTGCTCACCTCGTCCACCGTCACCGCCTCCATGCGCTCCAGCATCTTCACCCTGCTCTGCACCTGCTTGGCCTTGGTGGCCTTGTAGCGGAAGCGCTCAATGAAGGCCTCTATCTGCGCCACCTGACGCTGTTGTGCTGTCAGCTGCGCCATCTGGCTGGCCCTCCGCTCCTGCATCTGCACCACATACTCCGAGTAGGGGCATTTGTAGTCGTAGATGCGGCCGGCGGTAATCTCGATGGTGCGCTTGGTGATGTTGTCGAGGAAGGTACGGTCATGACTCACCAGCACCACAGCCCCTGTATAGCCCGTCAGGTAGGTCTCCAGCCACTGTATCGACTCGATGTCCAAGTGGTTGGTAGGCTCGTCGAGCAGCAGGAAATCGGGGTGCCGCAGCAGCAGTTTGGCCAACTCTACACGCATCTGCCAGCCGCCACTGAACACCGCCACGGGTCGCTCGAAGTCGCTGTGCCTGAACCCCAGGCCCAGCAGCACCTTCTCGGCCGCCTCACGACGACGGCCGCCACCAAGCATCGTCAGGTGTTCGGTGAGGTCGTTGTGCCGCTGCAACAGGCGTGTGTACTCCGCGCTCTCGTAGTCCGTCCGCTCGGCAATTTCCTGCGTCAGCCGCTCCTGCTCTTTCTCCATGTCGTCCAGCTGACTGAAAGCCGTCAGGGCCTCCTCGATGACCGTGCCCACGGCGTCGGGCACCATCTCCTGCGGCAAGTAGCCCACCGTCTGGCCGCTGGCGATAACCAGGGTGCCGCTTTCGGGCTCCTGCCAGCCGCAGAGAATCTTCAGCAAAGTGGATTTACCCGCCCCATTCATACCAACAAGGCCGACCCTGTCGTGGTCGGCGATGTTGAATGTGACGTTCTTAAAAAGCTCGGTGCCGGTAAATTGCACCGATAGATTGTTGACGCTAATCAAAGCGTTTACTGCAGGTTGAAGTTGACCGGCAGGTTGAACTGCACACGCACAGCTTTACCGCTCTGCTTGCCGGGATTCCATTTGGGCATGGACTTCACCACGCGGATAGCCTCGGCACCGCAGCCACCTCCGATATCCTTCAGCACACGCGGGTTGGCAATCGAACCGTCGCGCTCCACCACGAAGGTGACATACACGCGGCCCGTGATGTTGTTGTCACGCGCCAGCTGCGGATACTTGATGTTCTGCTGCAGGTACTTGTACAGGGCTTCCATACCACCGGGGAACTCGGGGTCTTTTTCCACCACGGTGAAGATCTGGGTCTCTTCCTCTTCTTCCTCTTCCTCGACCACCACGGGGGTAATCTCGATGTTCTGGGTGTTCTCGTCCACTTCGGCGTTCACGGGACCCAACTCGTTGGTCAGCTCGGCGTCGTCTTCGACAACCTCAAACTCGGTGGTCACCTCGGGAGTCTCGGGGGGAGGAGGCGGGGGAAGTTCCTGATCCTGGGTCTGGATGATGATGTCCTCGATCTCCTCGCTGGCCTGGCGCTCAAACTGCTCCTTCTCCTCTTTGTCGTAGGATTTCACCTCAAAGGCAACCAGAGCGGCAACCAGAGCCACCACCAAACCTATCTCCAAAAAGAGTCCTCGACGGTTTTCGAGGTCGGCATTGGGATTTTTCTTCAGTTCCATATTTTTGACTTTTAATTGTTTATTCTCATTCAAGGGCCTTTTCTGACCCCTTCTTTCGCACCGCTAAAATACGAAAAAAATCTGAATTACCAACAAGAAAATGTGAAAAACCTAAAATTTTAACATTTCTTTAACCCAACGCCACGCGGCGCACGCGCACCTCGGGCAGCAGGTAGAGAAGCCAGCCGCTGACCTGCGGATAGCCCATCTCGCTGACAGCCTGGCAGTAGTGCCGCACCTGCCGGTCGTGCACCTCGCCCAGGTCGCGCCCCGTCTTGAAATCCACCACCCAGGTCTCGTCGGGTGTGAAGACCACACGGTCGGGACGCCCCAGCGTCAGCCCGTCGGTCAGGTCACACTCGTTTTTCACATCGTACTCCTCACGGAAGAAGCGCTCGCTGTCGGGATGCGACACCACGCTGTGTGCCAACGCCGTCAGGCGCTCGCGCTCGTCGTCGGCGAGGGCCGTCTGTTTGGCAAACTGTGCCACAGCCTCTTCCACGTCGCCAGCATGGCGCACGCGCGCCAGCAGGTCGTGGGCGTAGGTGCCGAAGCGCACCTTGTCCTCGGCCAGCGGCTCAAGGCTCCGCTCGTCGGGCGACGCCACCGCCACACGCTCGGTCCACTCGGCAAACGACAGGTGCTCCAGCGCCTCGTGCACCGCTCCAGCCGCCTCGCGGCGCGGCGCCTCATGGCGAAAGTCGGCATCGCCCAGGTCGGGGGCGCACTCGTCCATGAAAGCCTTGAGCAGGCGCGGATAGTTCACATCGTCGCCCGATGCCCGCTCCGACGGCGTGGGGCAGACGATAAACAGCTGTTCCTTGGGGCGCGTGAGGGCCACGTACAGCACATTGAGTTTGTCTACCTCGTCGAGCCGCTGCTCCTCGTCGCGCACGCGGTCGAAGCGCGACGACCGTTTCTTGTCCATCTCCACAAAGGCCGCCGGCAGACGCTTGCCGCCCGCCTCGAAACCCTCCTCCAGGTCTACCCACAGGCGGTAGGGCTTCCAGCGCGGCGCAAAGAAGGGACATATCACCACCGGCGCCTCCAGACCTTTGGCCTTGTGGATGGTCATCAGCCGCACGGCATCCACCCCGTCGGGCGTGGACACCGACAGCTGCTTGCCGTGGCTGTCGTCGGGGTCGCCCGTGTTCTCGTCGAACCACTGCAGGAAAGCCCCAAGGCCCTCGCCGTGGTGCACCGTGAAGTCGGCCACATGCCCCAGCAGCGACCCCACATAGGCCGTGTCGATGCCGTCGAGGTGCAACTCCCTGACCAGCTCCTCGCAGCAGTCGTAGAGACCCAAGCCCGTCAGGTAATGGGGCTTGAAATCAAGTCCTTCCAGCAGCGGAGCCACGTTGACGGCACCGCCCTCGAGGAAGGCGTCGCGCTCCACCTCTGGGATGATGCCCAGCGTGGCCAGCCGCTGCAGCAGGTCGGCGGCGGCCACTCGGTCGCTGCTGTCGTAGAGGCAGCGCAACGCCGCCACCACCGCCATCACGGCATGGCTGCGCGTAAGGAAGAACGACTCGCTGGAACTCAGTTCGATGCGCAGTTCTTCGGGGTGCGCCTGCAGGTAGGTGCTCACGCGGTCGAGATCTATCTTGTTGCGGCCCAACACCATGATGTCTTGCTGGCGGTAGCCCTGCTGCGTCACCAGCCGCACGATGGTCTGCCTGATGTGCTCGTAGACCTCCTCAGGCTCCTTGGGGTCGGTGAAGGCCACCTCGACATGCCCCACCGGAGGCTGCCGGTCAGGCAGGCGTTGCACCAACTCGGGCTCGCCGCCATCGGCCGCACCCACATATATCTGTTGCGCCAACGCATTGTCGGCGAAGGGTTTCTGTTTCAGCAACCAAGTGAAGAAGCGGTTGTTGAACTGCACCACACTCGAGGCGGTGCGGTAGTTGGTGTCGAGGTTCACACGGCTGTGGTTGCCCTCGGCGGCCAGCGTGGCGCCGTGCAGCGCCATGCCCTCCACACGCGGCAGGGCCACGAATTGGCGCACGTCGCCCTGGCGGAAGCGGTAGATGGCCTGCTTGCCGTCGCCCACCACCAGACTCTCGTGGCCCTGCGACACGCCGTTCTCCACCAGCGGCACCAGGTTGTGCCACTGCAACACCGACGTGTCTTGGAACTCGTCGATTAGGAAATGGTGGTAGCGGTTGCCCAAGCGCTCATAGATGAAGGGCGCCGGCTCCTCGCTCACTATCTTGTTTATCAAACGGTTGAACTCCGACAGATGCACCACCTCGTTGTCCTTGGCATAGAGGCGCAGCTGCTCGCTGAGCTGACCCAGCAAGGCCATCGAGTAGAGGTTCTTGAGCAGCAGCGAGCGCGTGTTGTAGTCGCGCAGCCCCTGCCCGTCCTCGTCGGTGCCGCCCTCGGCCACGCCCACCAGCGCACGGGTGCGCAGGTAGAGGTCGCGGATGTCGTCGCCGGCCTCCTGAAGGTCCTCGCGCAGCCCGTGGTCGCACTTGGCACTGTGCAACTTGCCCGTCTCCAACTGCTCGGCGGCCGACTTGGTCATGGCCCGCACATCGCCGCGCGCCAGGCCGCGGAAGTAGCCGTAGTAGCCCTTGGCGCCGCCGGCGCAGTCGGCCTCGTCGGCCCCCACCTGCTCCAGCAGCTCCATCATCGCCTCGCCGCACGCGCGCACCTGCTGCTCAAAGCGCCGGTTGTCGGCCGTCAGCGAGCGGTGTATGTCGGCAAAGTCGCTGAGTGTCAGCTTCGACAGCGCCGCCACATAGGGCTCCGTGCCCTCCTTGAACAGTTGCGCCGCCAGCGAGGCCAATTCGCCCTCCACACGGTAGCTCTTCTCCTCCTCCATGCGGCTGTCGGCGAAGGCCTGCACGAGCGTCGTAAGTTCTTCGTTGCCAGGCGTGCCCACCAGCGCCATCAACCCTTCCACCGCCTGCGCCACCATCTCGTCCTGGTCAATCATCACCTCGAAGTCCACCGGCCGGTTCAGGTCGTGGGCGAAGGTGCGCACGATGCGGTGCATGAAGCTGTCGATGGTGCAGACCGACAGGTCACTGTATTGATGCAGGACCGCCGAGTGCACTTCGGCGGCCATATCCATCAATTCATTCTCCGTCAGCGGATTGGAGGCATAGCAAGGCTGCTCGTTCAGCGCTTTGAGCAACGCGCCGCCCATCGGCGACAGCGTGGCGTCGGTGCCGTGCGAGGCTATCTGCGCCAGGCTGTCGAGCACACGGCTCTTCATCTCGCCAGCGGCCTTGTTTGTGAACGTAATAGCCAGGATGCCACGGAATTGCGACCGCAGGCGGCGACGGAAATCATCCGACCACCGACCACCGACCACCGACCACCGGTTACCATCTACCGTCATCGCCAGCTTCAGATACTCCTTCACCAGCGTGAAAGTCTTGCCGCTGCCGGCGGCGGCCTTGCATATAACAAACGGATTTAAAGCGCTCTGCATACTGCTGTATCGGTCTCGTTGTGGCTGCAAAGATACTCTTTTTTCCCGAATAGTGCAAGACAAAATTATATCGTGCACGACCTATTTAACTATTTTAACATTCCACCACCCCACCCCGCCCCATCCATCTCACCCCTTAACCCCACAACACCCATTAAACCCATATTACACACAACTCACTGATTATCAACATACGTACCATACCAAACACACCTAACAACCACAAAACCAGCACCCTTAGACACACCATCTCCGACTCAAGTCCGAGTGAAGTCCGAGTGAAGTCCGACCAAAGTCCGACTTTTGTCGGAGAAAAGTCGGTGTTGATACGGTGCCGCTACGGTGTCGTTACGGCGTCAACAGGGCACCATCCAATTATGTCGTGCACGACATAATTATGTTTTATAATGCATCCTGGCGGCTTGACTCGATGCACCCGCGGCTGTTTTTTTGCAATATTTTATTTTTGCTTTCCATAATTTATTATTTTTTCGTATTTTTGCATTTTACACAACCGAAAGAACAAACGATACAATATAATGGAAGACAACAAGTTATTCAGCGAATTCCCGCCTGTTTCGACCGAGAAATGGGAAGAAGTCATCATCAAGGACCTCAAGGGTGCCGACTACGACAAGAAGCTGGTGTGGCACACCATTGAAGGCTTCGACGTGAAGCCCTACTACCGTGCCGAGAACCTGGAAGGTCTTGAATACCTGGAGGCCAATCCAGGACAGGCCCCCTACACGCGCGGCAAGCAGACCGCCGGCAACGAGTGGGAGGTGCGTCAGGACATCCACGTGCGCAACCCCAAGGAGGCCAACCGAATCGCCCTCGACGCCGTCGAGCGCGGCGCCACGGCCCTGGGCCTCTGCGTCAAGGAGGTGGCCACCGTCGACGACATGGCCACGCTGCTCAAAGGCATCTATATCAACGCCGTAAGCATCAACTTCATGTGCTCGCAGGACTACCTGCAGACGCTGAAGCTCTATGTCGAATATGCCAAAGCCAACGGCTACGACCCGAAGGAGCTCTGCGGTTCGTGCGACTTCGACATGTTCCGCTACGCCCTGACGCACGGCCGCTTCCACCGCGGCGAGGAGGGCGACCTGCAGGCCGCCAAGGAGCTGGTGGAATACGCCCACGAGGCGCTGCCCAAGTTCCGCGTGCTGACGGTAAACAGCAGCCTGCTGCACAACGCAGGCTCCAACATCGTGCAGGAACTCGGCTTCGGCCTGGCCGCCGCCAACGAGCTGGTGGCCCGCCTGACCGACATGGGCTGCAAGGCGCATCGGGTCGCCAGCCGGATAGTGCTGAGCGTCGGCGTCGGCAGCACCTACTTCATGGAGATTGCCAAGATACGCGCCGCCCGCCTGCTGTGGAGCAAGATTGCGGAGCAGTACAAGCCCGAGTGCGACTGTGCCTACAAACTCTTCATCAACGCCACCACCAGCCGCTGGAACCAATCGCTCTACGACCCCTACGTCAACATGCTGCGCTCCACCACCGAGGCCATGTCGAGCGCCGTGGCCGGTGCCGACAGCATCAGCGTGCTGCCCTTCGACGGCGCCTACAAGGAGGCCGACGACTTCGGCTACCGCATCGCCCGCAACCAGCAGCTGCTCCTCAAGGAGGAGAGCTACCTCGACAAGATCGTGGACCCCGCCGCCGGCAGCTACTATATTGAAAATCTGACCAACAACATCGCCCAAGGCGCCTGGGAGCACTTCCTCAAGGTGGAGCAGGCCGGTGGCTACTGCAAGGCCCTCCGCGCCGGCATGGTGCAGGACGAGGTGGAGGCCACCGCCCACAAGCGCGACCTCGACATCGCCACCCGCAAGACCACCATCCTCGGCACCAACCAATACCCCAACCTGCTGGAGAAGATGGGCGAGAAGATAGAGAACGACGGCCACTGCTGTTGCTGCTGCGGCGAGCAGGGCGACGAGGTGCGCACACTCAAACCCTACCGCGGCGCCGAGCCCTTCGAGCAGCTGCGCCTGCAGACCGAGCACGCCGCATGCCGTCCCAAGGTGTTCCTGCTGACCTACGGCAACCTCACCATGCGCAAAGCCCGTTCGGGCTTCGCCACCAACTTCTTCGGCGTGGCCGGCTATGAAATCATCGACAACCCAGGCTTCGCCACCCCCGAAGAGGGTGCCAAGGCAGCCCTCGAGAGCGGCGCCGACGTGGTGGTGCTCTGCTCGAGCGACGACGAATATGCCGAGCTCACCGAGCCCGTATGCAAAGCCCTCAAGGGCAAGGTGAAGAGCCTCGTCCTCGCCGG
>JAFZKV010000125.1 GCA_017551765.1 Bacteroidales bacterium | reverse complement strand
GTCGCCCGGGCCGCGCAGCCGCAGGTCGGCTTCGGCGATGAGGAAACCGTCGGTGGTGCTCACCAGCGTGCCTATGCGTTCGCGCTCGGTACTGCTCAGTTTGTCCTTGGTCATGAGGATACAGTAGCTCTGCTCGGCGCCGCGCCCCACGCGTCCGCGCAACTGGTGCAGCTGTGCCAGGCCGAAGCGCTCGGCATTCTCGATGACCATCACTGTGGCGTTGGGTACGTCGACGCCCACCTCGATGACTGTGGTGGCCACCATGATATGTGTGCGGCCCTCTTTGAAGCGCTGCATCTCGTAGGCCTTCTCTTCGGCGGTCAGTTGGCCGTGCACCATCGAGGTCTGGTACTGCGGCCGTGGGAAGTAGTTCTGCACCATCTCCAGGCCGTCCTCCAGGTCCTTGAGGTCGAGCTTCTCGCTCTCGTGGATGAGCGGATAAACGAAGTAGACCTGTCGGCCGGCGTCAATCTGTTGCTTCAGGAAATGGAACACCAACGGGCGTCGGGGTTCGGTGCGGTGGAAGGTGCGCACGGGGTGGCGGCCCGGGGGCAGCTCGTCGATGACCGAGCAGTCGAGGTCGCCATAGACGGTCATGGCCAGCGTGCGCGGGATGGGGGTGGCGGTCATCACCAGCACATGCGGTGGCGGTGTGGCCTTGCGCCACAGACGGGCACGCTGCTCAACGCCGAAACGGTGTTGCTCGTCGATGACGGCCAAGCCGAGGTCGCGGAAGCACACATCGTCCTCAATCAAGGCGTGGGTGCCCACCACTATCTGTGTGGTGCCGTCGGCGATGCGTTGTTTGATGCGCTTCTTGTCGGCGCTCTTCACGCTGCCGATAAGCAGTTCGACCTGTATGCCGAGACCGTCGAGCATGCGCAGGAAGGTGTTGTAGTGCTGGGTGGCAAGGATTTCGGTGGGTGCCATGAGGCAGGCCTGGCTGCCGTTGTCGAGGGCCAGGAGCATGCAGAGCAATGCCACGAGGGTCTTGCCGCTGCCCACGTCGCCCTGCAGCAGGCGGTTCATCTGGCGGCCGCTGCGCAGGTCCTCGCGTATTTCGCGCACCACGCGTTTCTGGGCGCCCGTCAGTGGGAAGGGCAGCTGGTTGTAGAAGCGGTTGAATAGGTCGCCCACGGTGCCGAAAACGCGCCCGGCAGAGTGTTGTTGGCGCTCGCTGTGGGCATATTGGTAGTCGAGTTGCAGGAAGAAAAGTTCCTCGAATTTGAGGCGGGCGCGGGCGGCGTCGAGTTGCTGCTGGCTCTCGGGATAGTGCATGGCGATGAGGGCTTCGCGACGGCCTGTGAGGCGGTAGCGTTGCAGCAGGTCGTTGGGCAGGGTCTCTTCGATGCCGGCAATGCAACCCACAAGGGTCTCGGTGAGGCGGGCCAGGGCACGGGTGCCGAGGCCGTGCTGCTTCATCTTCTCGGTGGTGTTGTAGATGGGCAGATACAACTGCCGGCTGCTGTCAGAATCAGTGTCTGTTTCCAACTCGGGGTGCGTCATCTGCCACTGCATGTTGTAGCGTGTGGGGTGGCCCATGACGAGGTAGGTGACGCCAGGCTTGAGCTTGGTGCGCACCCACTTGGTGCCGGCAAACCAGACGAGTTGCAGTGAGCCTGTGCCGTCGTTGAAGTCGACGGTCAGCCGTTCGCGGCGGGGGCCGGTGCTGACGGTCTGCATGTTGCTGACGGTGCCGCGCAGGACTACATAGTTGCTCTCCTCCGTGAGGGTGGCCACGGTGCTGACGACAGAGCGGTCGATGTGGCGGAAAGGGAAGTACTCCAGCAGGTCGCCGGCGGTGCGGATGCCGAGTTCGGTGGCCAGCACCTTGGCCTTGGAGGGTCCTACGCCTTTAAGGTATGCTATGTCGTCGTCGAGGAACATTATCGGTGGGTCAATTTCTCGCGCTCGAGGGTGCTGCTGATGTCGCGGTGCTCGGCGTCGGCCATCACCAGGAGGGTCTCGATGGAGGGGTCCTGACGACGGTTGACGGTGGCCACAAGTTGCTCGTATTCGAAGTCAGCGCTGGTGCGTATGCCACGGATGATGCACTTGGCCCCCACCTGATGGCAGAAGTCGATGGTCATGCCGCTGTAGCTGGCCACCTCCACGTTGGGCAGGTCGGCCAGCATCCGGCGTATGCGCTCCATGCGCTCTTCGGGGCTGAACATGCAGTGCTTCTCTGAATTGATGCCTACGGCCACCACCAGACGGTCGAAGAGGGGGGCGATGCGGCGTGCCACGGCCTCGTGGCCGGCAGTGAAGGGGTCGAAGGAGCCTGGGAACAATGCGGTGGCCATAGCGTCAGAATTGATAGATGAGACGGAACATGAGGCTGTGGTTGTAGCAGTTGTTGCTCCAACTGTACCAGCGCCCCTGCCGGTACTCGGAGAACTGCCAATCGCGCTTGACGGGCAGCAGCGAGTACTGCCAGCGGATGTTGAACTGCAGGCCGCGCCAGACGGTGAAGCGGGCATCGGCCACCACGGCGAAGTCGTCGTGCGAGAAGCTGTAGTCCGAAGTGTCGGGCACGAAGTAGTTGGGGTTGTATTTCCCTTGGAAATGGGGCTGCTGCACAAGGCGGCCGTAGCATAGGCCGAGGCCGAAGAGCATGCCGCCATAGGGGTCCTGATAATGCAGCAGGACGGGAATGTCGATGTAGTCGAGCTTGATGTTGGCGCTGTAGGGGTCGCCGCTGTTGTTGTAGGCGCCACGGCGGGCGAAGAGTGCCTCGGTGGTGAGGCCCCAGCGGTTGTTGTCGCTGATGGAAGCCAGGGCGCCGATGCCGCCTACATAGCCGGTGCTGCGGAAGCCTTTAAGTTCGTCACCCTCTATCTGCGACAGCGTTACGCCGGAAGTGAGGTAGGCATGGATGCGCTGGGCCTGCACGGGAGTGAAAAGAGAAAAGTGAAAAGCGAAAGCCACCGCTATGGATAGCAGCACCTTGATGAATGGTGTTGAGTGTTTTTCTGTTTCGTTTTTCATTTTTCGCTTTATATATTGTTGTAGTTCCGTACCAAGATGTTGAAGTCGGTGGCGGTGCTGTAGTGGCGCATGTAGCGCAGCAGAAGGCGCTCGCGGAGTTCGGGACTGCTGTTGGGCATCAGGTCGGCAGGGCTGAAGACACCGCGGTGGCCGGTATAGCCGACCCATGTCAGTTTGCCGAAAAGGACGCTGAAGCAGTGCTTGAAGTAGGCTCCCTTGCGCTGCTGGAACCAGAAGAGGACAGGGGAGAGGAGTAGTAGCAGCAGGGCGGTGCCGATGTCGAACATGCGCTTGTGGCGGCGGCAGGTGTCGGTGCTGATGGTGTCGAGGTTGGTCAGGTAGAGTTCGTCGGGCGAGAGGATGCTGTCGTTGCCGATGACGTAGTCGCCCTCCGACGGTGCTATCTTGTACTCCACGCCTGTGGTGCGCAGGCGCGCCATGAGGTCGATGATGTGGCGCAGGTCGAGGTCGTGGCCGCAGAAGACCACCTCCTCGGCATGCTCGATGCGTATCAGGTCCTGCAGGTGTTGGGCGTTGCTGTCGGCCGTGGTGACGATGTGCTCCGTGGGGATGCCCATCGAGGCGTAGAGGGCGCGTATGCGCTCGGTCTGCTGTGCCTCGCCCACCACCAGGGTGCTCCCGCGCTTGCGTGCGCGTAGTGCGTATCCTTTTACATTGCAAAGGCTGAGTATGAGCCTGACGAGCAGGGTGGAAAGCAGCGTCCAGACCGACCCGATCAGCAGCAGCATGCGCGAGTAGCGCTGGCTTTCGTCGAGCAGCGAGTAGAAGGCCAGCAACAGCAGCACGCCGACGCCCATGCCGCGCACAATGCGGCCCACGCGCACCGGCCGGTCGTAGCCTCCGTTGAGCCAACTGCTGCACATCAGGATGAGGATGTACACCGGTATGACCACGAAGGTGTAGTCGGCAGGATAGTAGTCGGGGCTGAAACCCTTGAAGTGCTCCCACAGGTGCTTCAGCAGCACGAAGCCGCCGTAGGCCAGCAGGAAATCCAGCACCGGCACCGCCACGCGCCGCACGATGCGCTTCATCCAGGCCGCCACCGCACGCAACCAGATGGCCGTGTGAAGGAGGGCGTTGAACAGGCGCGCATTGCGTCCGCTGAAGTACTTGCGCACGAAGATGGACATGGCGTTGTAGAAGGTGTAGACATAGTTCATCGACCCCTTGCGGGTGCTTTCGCCCTTGTAGTGGATGATGTGTGTGGTGGGAAGGTAGTAGTTCTTGTAGCTGGCCAATTTGATGCGCCACGAGAAGTCGATGTCCTCGCCATACATGAAGTAGCTTTCGTCCAGGCCGCCAATCTTGTCGTACACCTCGCGGCTGAACATCAGGAAGGCACCCGGCATAATCTCTATTTCGTTCACCTGGTCGTCGGGCAGGTGCCCCATGTAGTAGGCGGCGATGCGCTTGTTGTGCGGGAAGAGGTGGATGAGGCCCGATATCTTGTAGAACGAAGCCTCGGGTGAGGGGAAGCCGCGTTTGCTCTCCTTGAGGTAGCGGCCGTGCCCGTCGATCATCTTCACGCTCAGGCCGCCACAGTCGGGGTGCCCGTGCATGAAG
>JAFZKV010000124.1 GCA_017551765.1 Bacteroidales bacterium | reverse complement strand
TGATTAACAGTCAGGTGCTCTAACCAACTGAGCTAAGGAGGAATGTTGTATACCTGTTTTGGGTATCGCTTTCTCTCTCGAAAGCGGGTGCAAAAGTACAAACAATTTGCAAACTGACCAAATTTTTTTTGAAATATTTTTTTGGCTGTTGCTTAACCGTTTGTTATATCGGTAGATAGCAGCTTTAGATTATCCACCAAATCGGAAGCGATAAGGCTTGATTCCGACTGCCTTGTGATGGCTAAGTCGCCCAATTTGCCGTGTATCTCTACGGCTCGGCATACGATGTTGTGCTGCTTTGCGTGTAAACGGTTGGATGCCAGCATGCCGAGCAGGATGCCCGTCAGCACGTCGCCGCTGCCGGCGGTGGCCATCCCAGCGTTGCCGGTGTGGTTTTCATAAATTTGTCCGTCAGGTGAATAGATGCGGGTGCGGTGTGCTTTCTGCACGATGGTGAGGCCGTAGGTGCGTGCCATTTCGGCGGGGTCGGCGTCGCCGAAGAGGCGGCTGTACTCGCCGGCATGCGGAGTAATGATGCTGCCTTTGGCCAGCGGCAGCCATTCGGGCCTCAGGGAAAGGATGTTGATGGCGTCGGCGTCAAGCACCAGCGGTGTCGTTGGTGGACGATTTTCCAGCAGCTGGTGCAGTGCTTCCTGGGTGCGCTCGTCGGTGCCGATGCCGGGTCCCACGGCGATGGCCGAATAGCGCTCCAAGTGTTCCGGTGCGGTGCTGAAGAGGGTGGGCGAGGAGTCGACGCTGACCATTGCCTCGGGGAAGGCGGCCTGCATGGGGTCGACACATTTCTCCGGCAGGTGGACGGTCAGCAAGCCGCAGCCGCTGCGCAGCGCCGCACGTGCCGCCAGGATGGCGCAACCCATACGGCTATGGGCACCCGCCACAAGTAGCGCGTGCCCATAGTCGTGTTTGGTTGTGTCTTGATTTCTCAAGGTGTTCATCAATCGGCAGTGCCTACGGCGCCCTCCTCGGGACGGAGGGTGACGACGACGTAGTTGTTCAGGTTGATGTACTTCTGGGCGAGGGCCTTAATGGTCTCGGGGGTGACGGACTTGACCACCTGGTCGTAGCCGTCCACGTGGAAGTCGCGGCTCTCGTTGTACATATAGCAACCCTGGATCTGACCCATCCAGAAACTGTTGTTCTGGGCGTTCTTGGCGTGCTGGACAATCATCTGTTCCTGCACCTTGCCGAGGGTCTTCTCGTCGCAGCCTTTCTTGATGTACTGCTTGAGGATCTTGATGCAGTCTTTCTCAATCTTCTTGGCCTTGTCGGGGTCGCAGCCGATGTAGAACTGCCAGGCTACTTTGCCGGTGCCGGTGAGAGAGAGGTTGCAGTTGACAGTGGCGCTGGGGCTGTAGGCGTCGCCGTTCTTCTCGCGGATAATCTCAAGGGTGGTGATGCCGAGGGCGTCGCCGAATTGCTGGAGGGCGATACGGGTCTGGTAGTCAAGTTCCTCATTGGGCACATCCACCTGGCCGGAGAGGAGGAGCATACCCTGTTTCTCGATGCCCTTCACGGCTTCGGCGTGCTGTATGCCTTTGGCAAACTTCGGGCTGCGGTCGATGCAGTAGTCCTTGGTGACAGCCTGGATGGTGGGCAGGTGGTTGAGATACTTGGCGATGAGGGCGATGTCGTTGTCGCTCACGTTGCCCACGAAGAAGAAGATCTGGTTGTTGGCGAAGGCGAAGCGCTCACGGTAAATCTCATACATGCGGTCAAGGTTGAGGCTGCGCACCTTCTCCTCGGAGGGGATGACCACCTGGCGTTTGTCGTTGGGATAGGCGGTCTTGTAGTAGGTCTCGATGAAGGCCACCTGCGGGTTCTCGCGGACAAATTTGACCTGCTGGACGGTGTTCTCAATCTGGCGCTCGTATGCCTCCTGGTCTTTGCGGGGAGCGGTGTAGTAGAGGTTGATGAGTTGCAGGGTGGTCTCCAAGTCTTTGGGCGAGCAGTTGCCGCTGAAGCCCTGGGTGTTGCCGCCGATGCTGGGGCTGATGCTGAGGTTCATGCCTTTGAGCTTTTTGCTGAGCTGGGTGGCGCTGAAGTCGGCGATGCCGCCGGCATCGATGAAGCCGTCGGCGTTCTCGGCTTGGTAGCTGTCGGCGTCGCCATAGAGCGAGGTGCCGCCGAGCGAGTAGGAGTTAATCAGGATTTCGTCGGCCTTCAGTTCGGTCTTCTTCACGACGAACTTAACGCCATTGGGGCAGGTGTACTCGGTGTAGCCGAGGGTGCTGTTGCTGGCGGTCTGAATGGGGGTCACGTCGGCCACTTCCTCGTTGAAGAGGGGTTCATCCTTGAAGTTGTCAACCCAAGGCTCGGTGACGACCTTCTTGCTGTTGTTGATGATGTCGAGGGCCTCTTTCTCGGTGGGCACCACAAAGCCGTCCTTCTCGGGAGCGGTGAGGTAGAAAATCAGGTTGTCGTCGGTAATCCAAGTCTTGACCAGGGCGTTGCACTCCTCGAGGGTGATTTCGGGGGCAAACTCTTTGGCGTATTTCCATTCCTGGACGATACCCGGGCAGGGCTCGTTGTCGAGGTAGTGGTTGGTGTACTCGTCGGCGAGGCTGTTGGTTTGTGTCTTGTTGGCCTCTTTGGCCATCTTGGCGTAGCGGGCGAGGAGGTCCTCTTTCTGGCGGTCGAGTTCGGCCTGGAGGAAGCCGTGGTCGTCAATCTGCTTCATCACCTTGAGGAGTAGCTCGGCGGTCTCGTTGATGCGGCCCTCTTTAGGGCTGGCGTTGACCTCGAAGACGTCGATTTCACGGCCAAGGAATCCACCATAGCCGCCACCGGCATACATCATGGGGGCGGTGGGCTTCTCGCAGATCTCGCTGAAGCGCTCGTTGATCATCATGCTGATAAGGTTGCGGACAATCATCTGGCGGTAGGCGCCGACGGTGCCGTTGGGGGTCTTTTTGTGTTTCCAGAAGATTTCAAGGTCGACCGAGGTGGCCTCCTTGTCGGTGGCGATGCAGATGAGGGGATCCTTGTTGTCGGGAATCTCGTAGCTCTCGCGGGCGAGTTTCTGTTTGCCTAAGAATTGGTGGCTGCTGAAGACATCCTTCACCTGCTGCTCCATACCTTTTACGCCCTTGATGCCGTTGTACTCGAAGTTGTCCATGTCGCCCACGATGACGATGGCCTGCAAGTCGGGACGATACCAATCGTTGAAGAAGTCGACGATGCTTTGGCGCTCGAAGTTCATAATGACCTCTTCCTTACCGATGGGCAGACGGTCGGCATAGCGGGAACCCTTGAGCATGATGGGCCAGGTTTTCTTGCGGAGACGGTCGCCGTGGCCGACGCCACCGCGCCACTCCTCGTGGATGACACCGCGTTCGCTCTCAATCTCTTTCTGGTCGAAGAGGATGTTGCCGGCCCAACCGTCGAGGATTTCCATACCCATCTTCACCATCTCGGGGTCGTTGGAGGGCATATTCACATAGTAGACGGTCTGGTCGAAGCTGGTGTAGGCGTTGATGTCGCGACCGAACTCCACACCGTGCTCCTGCAACTTCTGAATCATGGTGTTGTGGGGATAGCCCTTGATGCCGTTGAAGGCCATGTGCTCGCAGAAGTGGGCCAGGCCCTGCTGGTCGTCGCGCTCCATGATGGAGCCAGCGTTGGTCACCAGACGATACTGAATCATGTTCTCGGGCTTCTTGTTGTTGCGGATGTAGTAGGTAAATCCGTTGTCCAACTTGCCATAGGTCACCTTCTTGTCGAGGGGCACCTGGGCGGTGAGGTCACTCTTCTTCTCCTTCTTTTCCGAGCCAGGCAGCTGGGCGAAGGAAATGCCACTGAATACGACGGTCAGCAGCAGAATCCAAATTGCTTTTTTCATTTTTTTTTACTGTTTTTTGTTGTTATTTTTGTTGTTTTTTCTGTTTTGATGCTTTGCAGTGCGATGAGGTGGAGAGATACTAATAGCTGATATAGAGTAAGATATTTAGACCATGCTCACCTGTATTAGTTAATTAGTACACTGCAAATGTATGACATTTTTTAATACTGACAAAATTTTTTTATTTTTTTCTCTTTTCTGCTGAAAGAAAATGCAAAAGTACTATTATTTTATCAATGTAACAAAATAAATTTATACATTGCATGTTGACAGCCGTTTATCGGCTGCGGTTTTCGGCGTTTCAGTCGAACATGACCCCTGGGTTCATGATAGAGGGCGAGTGCCAATCGATGCCGTATTTGGCAAGCACAGCACGTTTGACCGACCAATAGCCGAAGCAGAAGCCCATGCAACGAGGTTCCTTTTTTAGACGCTTGTCGCACTCTTTCTCAACATCATAGATGACTTCTTCCCAGCGGGGCGTCCGCTCCACAGGGTCGAACTTGAGGTGCGCGTTGACGTAATCCACCCACCATTCCATGCTCACCTCGGGGTCAATGTAGAAGTCGAGTTCGTTCTGGATACGCTCGGCCTCTTGGACACCGAGGACGGCATCGTTGTCGAATTTAGCATCGTCGGCGGTTTGCTCTTCCAAGGCTAACTTCCTTAGTTGCAGGAACTCCAGACATAGGCGGGGAACATCTCGTGTGCTGAGCAAATCTTCCAGGAAGATGGCGTCGCAGCAGAACATCACCTCTGAGGCATCCATATAGGGACCGCTGATGGGCAGGAAATTGTGCAGCAGGTCGTACATCTCGCGCGCCAACGGGATGTTCTTCCACACGGGATGCCATTCCTCGGCAGCGTTCTTGCGCATCTTTTTCAGTAGGGAGATAATCCTTTTTACCGCTTTCTCACCCTCCGTTTTTTCTCGCACTTCTTTCACCGTCACCAGGTAACCCTCGGCTTCGTTGATGTATGGATTGTCCACATGGAATATGGGGGAGTGCCAGGTGTGTCCGGCTGTAACCGACTCTTCTTCACTAAGGAACGTGAACACCAGCTTCCCGTTCTCGAACGAAATCACCTCGGCGGTCGGCTTGTCGTTCCCAAGTACCTCAAAAAGGTTGTATCCGCTGGCTACCTTTTCCATCGGGACCTGTCTTTGGTATGTCCCGCTGTCGGCAATTCCCATGTCGTTGGTCTTCCAACTGCACCCCACGCTGATCTTGTATCCCATTGTGTCTATTTAGTTTACATACTTTTCCAAGACTTGGCGCAACTCCACGGGAGTGACATCGTGGTGGATGATACCACCGATGGCGTAGCTGATGGCGCCGGTCTCCTCGCTGACGATAACGCTCAGCACATCAAGTTGCTCTGTCACACCGATGGCGCTACGGTGACGCAGGCCGAGGTTAGGGTCGATGTCGAGACGTGAGGTGACGGGCAGGATGCAACGGGCTGCTAACAGCCTGTTTCCTTGTGCTATGACGGCCCCGTCGTGCAGGGGTGAGTTCTTGAAGAACAGCGCTTCTATCAATGCGCTGGAGGCAAGGGCGTTGATTTGCTCGCCGGTGTCGATGAGCTCCTCCACCTCGTTCTGGCGCTTGAAGACAATCAGCGCACCCGTCTTCGACTGCGACATGTGCATGCAGGCGTTGACGTAAGCCTCATAGCTTACGGTGCTCTTGTTCTGTATGTTGCGGCGCCAGAACTGCAGCCGTTTCCATAGCGATTCGTTCAGCTGTGTCTTGGTGCCGAGGAACAGCAGGAACTTGCGTATCTCGGGTTGGAAGATAACCACCAGGGCGATGAGGCCCACGCTGACAATGGCGCTCAGGATGGCTCCTAACAGCCTCATTCCAAGAGCGTCGGCTACTCGCCAAGCCACCAGGATGACGATGAGCGCCCAAAAGATGAGCATCACATTGGTGCCGCGAGCCATGCGGTAGACGTAGTAGAAGAGCACCGCCACGATGGCGATGTCGAAAATGTCGATGATGCGCAGGGTAGGCAATCCTAAAATACTATATAACATCATGATTCTATGGTGTATAAAAGTTTGATGGTCTCCAATGCGGGCCGCGGGTCGTGCACACGAAGGATGCGTGCGCCGCGCTCAAGGGCGAGGGTGTCGAGGGCGATGGTGCCGCTCAGCGCTTCCTCTGGGGTGATGTTCAGTGGCTTGTATATCATGCTCTTGCGGCTGAGTCCAATCAGCATCGGCTCGTCGAAGAGCGAGGTCAGTTCATCGAGCCTCATCAGCAACTCGTGGTTTTGCGCCACCGTCTTGGCGAAACCGAAGCCTGGGTCGAGCCACAAGTCCTTGATACCAAGAGTATATAACTCATCTCGGCGGGCCGAGAAGAATTTGGTCAATTCATCCACAATATCCTCGTAGCCTGTCTGTTGCTGCATGTTAGAAGGGATCCCTCGACTGTGCATCAGGATGTAGGGTACCTGCATGTCGCTGATAGTATGGTACATCTCCTTATCCAGGCGGCCTCCTCCGATGTCGTTCACAATGTCGGCGCCGGCCTCGATGGCGGCGCGTGCGGGGAGGGTGTAGCAGGTGTCGATGGAGAGGATGGCGGAGGGGAACTCGGTGCGGATGAGCTTCACGGCCTCGGTCAGCCGACGAGCCTCCTCGTCGGGGGGTATCAGGGTGGCTCCCGGACGCGAGGAGGAGGCGCCAATGTCAATAATATCAGCCCCTTCGCTAATCAGCCAGCGGGCGTGTTGCAGCATGGTGTCGGGGTGGTTGTGCCGGCCGCCGTCGTAGAACGAGTCGTCGGTGATATTCAGAATACCCATTACGACAGGTCGGTCGAACTGCACCAGCCGCCCCTGCACGGTGATGGTAAAAGGGGAGAAGTCTCGCTTTTTCATGTCTTTAATAACGAGAGACCTCCGTCAATATTGTATACCGCTAATAAAATACTTCACCACAGGATAACCTCGGGATAACTTCGGGATAACTTCGGGATGACTACCAGAGGTTGTTTTGGTAGTTGAATGTGTGAAAAAAAATAGGTCGTGCACGATGTAAATGGGTGGTCGGTGGCCGGTAGTCGGTGGTCGGTTCGACCTCCAACCCAGCCCCAGAAAGCTCTTTTGCTGGACAAAAACGGGTGTTGAGGGCAATTGATAGCGCTAATAATCATGCTATAAACATGTTAAACGGGTATATCGCCCCGCACCCCCTCCGACTCTGCTCCGACTCATGTCCGAGTCAAGTCCGACTGAAGTCCGACTACGGTCGGACAAAACACGGTGCATCTGCGGTGTTGATACGATTATGTCGTGCACGACATAAGTTGGGTGGTTGGTGGTCGGTCGCCGGTGGCCTGTAGTCGGCGGCCGGTGGCCGGGTGAAAAAAATATTTTATCTATATACAATAT
The DNA here is from genome assembly GCA_017551765.1 of Bacteroidales bacterium. Lineage (GTDB taxonomy): Bacteria > Bacteroidota > Bacteroidia > Bacteroidales > P3 > Colimorpha. The sequence continues at coordinate 17,136 of JAFZKV010000124.1, read as the reverse complement.
ATTATATGCTTTTGCGTTTCCTAATAATTATGACTAAAAATGCCAATACTAACAATACGCGGCAGGAGATAGGGCAGGAGGCTGCTGTCTGCCGCACGCTGTTCGAGAAGAAGACGCGCGACTACGGCACCTCGTGGCGCGTGCTGCGACTGCCGTCGCTGACGGATCAGATATTCATTAAGGCCAACAGAATCAGGAGCGTACAGGAGAGCGGCGAGAACCGCGTGGGCGACGACCTGAGCGGCGAGTTTGTGGCTATGGTCAACTATGCCGTGATGGCCTTGATGCAGATTGAACTGGGGCCCGACGACGACAGCGAGTTGCCTTTGAAGCGTGCCACAGAGCTCTACGACAAGCATTTGAACCGCACGCTTGAGCTGATGCTCGACAAGAACCACGACTACGGCGAGGCTTGGCGCCAGATGCGCGTCAGCTCGATGGTGGACCTCATACTGATGAAGCTCCGCCGCATCAAGCAGATTGAGGACAATGAGGGTCATACGCTTGTCAGCGAGGGTGTTGAGGGTGGCTATATGGACATTATCAACTACTCGCTCTTCTGTCTGGTGCGACTGTCGGAAGAGGCTGAAAATGAGAAATGAAAAAACGAGGATGATATGAAAATCAAAGACACGAATTTGAATTACACGTTGAATGTGGTGGCCCGTTGGTTTGTGGGCCTGGTGTTCCTCTTCTCTTCCTTCACCAAGGGGGTCGACCCGCTGGGCACCGCTTTCAAGGTGCAGGAATACATGACTGCCTGGAGCATCGGCAACATGACGTTCGAGTGGGCTTTGCCGTTTGCCAATCTGCTTTCGGTGGGCCTTATATGCGCCGAGTTTGTGGTTGGTGTGTTGCTGATTTTCAACGCCTACCGTCGCCTGTCGGCCTGGGGTTTGGCGCTGATGATGCTTTTCTTCACCGTCACCACGCTCATCGATGCGCTGACCAACAAGGTGACCGACTGCGGTTGCTTCGGCGACGCCGTGAAGCTCACCAATTGGCAGACGTTCTGGAAGAACATTGTGCTCGACGTGCCGATGGTGTGGATTCTCCTCACGCGCAACCTGCGCCGCAAGCGCCGCTTCGAGCGCGACGGCATCGTCTTCATCTCGGGCATCGCCGTGATGCTGGTCTTCGCGCTGTATAATATTAATAACGAGCCTGTTATAGACTTCCGTCCGTGGAAGGTGGGCAACCGTATGATTGAGGAGCACGAGGCGATGAACCACCTGTATATGCGCAACCTCGCGACCGGCGAGGAGGTGACGGTGGACTACCCCAACGGCGGCTGGAACACGGTGCCCGAGGAGTATAAGGACTACAGCAAGTGGGAGATAACGCGCTCCACCAGCGACGACCCGTTCGAGATTATGGCCCCCGGCTTCGCCATGATGGACCTCGAGGGCAACGACCACTCCACCGAACTCCTGCCCGCCGAGGAGGGATTGATGCTTGTCACTATCCACCACATCGAGAAGGTGAATGACAAAGGGGTGCGTCAGGTGCGCCTTGCCACCCGCATTGCCGAAGAGAACGGCTTGCAGATCATCCTCCTCACCTCGGCCCTGCCCGAGGAGGTGCAGGCCTGGCTGTATGAGAACCAACTGGAGGGACTCGACTACCTCTTCTCCGACGCCACCGCCATCGAGACCATGATGCGCGGCAATCCGGGCTTCATGTTCATCAAGGACGCCACCGTGGTGGACAAGACACGCAAAGTAACTAATTTGAAGATAGAAAATTAACTGTTATGATACAACGTATTCAATCCTTCTGGCTTGTGCTGGCCCTGTGCTGCATGGTGCTGTGCTTTATGTTCCCTGTGGCGAAGTACTACTGCGAGATGTCCTCCACGCACCAGCGTGTCGAGGCGCAGCTCGACCTTGTGGCCAAAGACAATCCTGAGATGATGAACCAACTGCTCGACCTCGACCCTGTCGTGGTCTACAGTCAGAAAGCCAGCGGTTTCCAAACGTGGCCTCTGATAGTCGTCAACCTGCTGGTGGCCGCCCTTGCGTTGGTTTGCATCTTCCTCTACAAGAACCGAGTGCTACAGATGCGGCTGGTGGCGGTGGCCTTCCTGCTCAATGTGGTTTATGTCTTCCTGCTCTTCTTCTGGGCGGTGGACAAGTATGGCGACATAGTGTGGAGGGCATTGGATGGCGACGAGATGCAGGTGGCGTGGTTCGTGGGTGCCTATGCTCCCATCGTGTCTATTGTGTTCTTCGTCCTTGCCCATCGCGCCATCAAGCGCGACGAGGAGAAGGTGCGTGCCGCCGACAGGCTGAGATAAAGCGAAAAGTGAAAGCCGAGAATTATAGTTTAGAACAGTTGCACGAGGTGGCACGCAATTTGCTGACCTCATTTCCCGAGGAGCGCTTCTTCGCTTTCTTCGGTAAGATGGGAGTGGGCAAGACCACGCTGATCAAGGAGATGTGCGATGTGCTGGGAGTGGTCGACAATGTGTGCAGCCCTACCTTCGCCATTGTCAATGAGTACTCTACAGCGTCGGACGAGTCGGTCTTCCACTTCGACTTCTACCGCTTGAAGTCGATTGCAGAGGCTTACGACATAGGCTATGAGGAGTACTTCTATAGCGGCTGCTACTGCTTCACCGAGTGGACCGAGAAGGTGGAGGAACTGCTGCCCGACCGCTATGTGCGCGTCACCATGACTGAAGAGAACGAACGCCGTACACTGACGGCAGAACTGATTGGAAAATAACGGATAATGAACAATAAAGAAAAAGAATCACAAGTACTTGCCCGCCTGGCTGCGCAGGCCCTCGACGGCAAGAAAGCCGAGGAGGTGCGCATCCTCGACCTGCGCAAGGTACACGGTGCTCCGGCCGAGTACTTTGTCATTGCCTCGGGCAATGTGCCGTCACATGTCAGCGCCCTGAGCGACACGGTCTTCGAGGTGGTCAAGAAAGCCACCGGCCTCAATCCCCACAAGGTGGAGGGCTACAACAACGCCGAATGGATTTTGATGGATTACTTCGATGTGGTGGTCCATATCTTCCAGAAGGAGAAGCGCGCCTTCTACCGCCTCGACGAGCTTTGGAGCGATGGCGAGGAACTGCCTATATCGACTAAAGAATAAAGAGAAACAATGGCTAATCAACCTAACAACCAGCAACCTAACCCCAACCGCAACAAACGTCCGCGTGGTTCGCGTGTGATGTATATTGTCTACGGTGTCATCATGGTGCTCCTTTTGTGGTCGCTTGTGGGCGGCAAGAGTGGTTCCTCGAGCAAGCGTGAGATTACATGGGAGCGCTTGGAGCCCATTCTTGAGAAGGAACACTACGAGAGCATTACGGTAGTCAACCAGGAGGTGGCCGAGATACGCATCAAGAGTGAGGTGGCCCGTCGCGACACAATCACTTACCGCGACATTATCAGTCGCAACATTATGGGCTCGCAGGCACCCCTGGGTTATTATGTCTACAATATCGGCAACCTTGAGCATTTCGACAAGGAACTCTCCATTGTGGAGGAGAAAACGGGCAAGCATATCAGTTACAAGATTGAGACTCATAGCAATGCCTGGCGCGAACTGCTGATTTGGTTCGGCCCGTTGCTGATGCTTATCGTATTCTTCTGGATTATGGGTGCCATCGGTCGCCGCCAGATGGGTGGCGACGGCAGCGGCGGTGGCGGCTTCAGCCTGTTTGGTTTTGGTCGCTCGACGGCCAAGCAGTATGACGCCACCAAGCAGAACAATGTCACCTTCAAGGATGTAGCCGGCCTGGCTGGCGCCAAGGAGGAGGTGATGGAGGTGGTCGACTTCCTGAAGAACCCGCAGCACTACACCGAGTTGGGTGGCAAGATACCCAAAGGCGTGCTGTTGGTAGGTCCTCCGGGCACCGGCAAGACGCTGCTGGCCCGTGCGGTGGCTGGCGAAGCGGGCGTGCCTTTCTTCTCGATGAGCGGCTCCGAGTTTGTGGAGATGTTTGTCGGTGTGGGTGCCTCGCGTGTGCGTGGCCTCTTCGACGAAGCCAAGAAGAAGGCGCCGTGTATTGTTTTCATTGACGAGATTGATGCTGTGGGTCGTGCCCGCGGCAAGGCCATTACCGGTGGCAACGACGAGCGTGAGAGTACGCTCAATCAACTGCTTACCGAGATGGATGGCTTCTCAAGCAACACCAATATCATCGTTATGGCCGCCACCAACCGTGCCGACGTGCTCGACAAGGCGCTGTTGCGTGCCGGTCGTTTTGACCGTCAAATATATGTTGAGTTGCCTGACCTCGAGGAGCGCAAGGCCATCTTTGCTGTTCACATGAGGAAGTTGAAACTCAACAAGGACAAAGGCAGTGAAGAGTATGTGGACCGTGCCTTCCTCGCCAAACAGACGCCAGGTTTTTCGGGTGCCGACATTGCCAATGTGTGCAATGAGGCTGCCCTCTGTGCTGCCCGCAAGAATAAGAAACAGATTGACAAACAGGACTTCCTGGATGCTGTCGACCGTATTGTCGGCGGCTTGGAGAAGCGCACCAAAGTGCTCACCGACCAGGAGAAGCACACCATTGCCTACCACGAGAGCGGCCACGCTTCGGTCAGTTGGCTGTTGCGGTGGGCCAACCCGCTGGTGAAGGTAACCATCGTGCCGCGTGGCAAAGCCCTCGGTGCCGCTTGGTATCTGCCCGAAGAGCGTCAGATTACCACCTATGAGCAGATGTTCGACGAGATGACGTCGCTGATGGCGGGTCGTGCGTCGGAGGAGATTGTCTATGGCAAGATAAGCACCGGTGCCCTAAACGACATTGAGCGTGCCACCAAGATGGCGCAGGCGCTGGTTACCTACTACGGCATGAGTCCTGAGGTGGGCAATATCAGTTTCTACGACTCGACAGGCCAAAGTGAATACAGTTTTGCCAAGCCTTTCAGTGAGAAGACCGCCGAGACCATCGACCGCGAGGTGCGTCGCATGGTGGAGGAGGCTTATGCCAAAGCCAAGGAGTTGTTGCTCAGTCATCGTGCGCAGTTGGATGAATTGGCTGCCCAGCTCTATGACAAGGAGGTGCTCTTCCGCGAAGACCTGGAGCGCATCTACGGTCCGCGTCCGTGGGAGAACCCTGCCACTCCAGAAACGCTGGATGATGTAGAAAATACCGAGGACGCTGATAATACTGATAACCAAGACTTCGAAGAGGTATGAAGAACTTTTGGACACGTGCGGCAAGTGCCGTGGTATATGTGGTGCTGTTTATTGGCTGCATCTATAGTGGTGTCTTGCTGAAGAACCCAACGCTTGGCGGCATCATCTTGACCGCCTTTCTGCTGTTTGTCGCTTGCGGCTGCACCTTTGAGTTCTTCCGTATTGTGGCCAAACAGGGGGCCACTCCCTGCCGTCCGTTGGGCTATGCTCTTACGGTGGCTGCTTTGCTGATGATTGCCTTGGTGCCGGTGATGAACGCGCGCTATGGTTTCGCTCTCACGTGGATTGTCTATACGGTCTTCCCGGTGATTTTCGCCTTGTCGGCTATGGTGCAGCTGTGGAACCACAGCGAACAACCGTTCCGCGAGGCGGCCTATACGATGGTGCCCATGCTCTATGTGGCTATTCCGTTGGGACTGATGCCGTGGTTGCACTTCAACTACAATGTGTTGGTGATGGTGCTCATCATGGTGTGGATGAACGACAACGGCGCCTATATGGGTGGCTCGCTGCTGGGCAAGCATAAGATGTGGCAACGTCACTCCCCAGGGAAGACATGGGAAGGAACTATCATCGGTGTGCTTATTACCTTGCTTGTGGCCTACTTTGTCGGTCCGCTGTTCAATTCCGCCATTGCTTGGTATCATTGGCTGGTGCTGGGTTTGATTTGCAGTGTGATAGACACGCTGGGCGACCTTGTGGAGAGCATGCTCAAGCGCTCAGTAGGTATGAAGGACAGCGGCAGTATTATGCCTGGTCATGGTGGCTTCCTTGACCGTTTCGACAGCCTGCTCATCGCTACCCCCTTTGTATTTGTTTACCTAACACTCTTTGTGCAACTATGACCCTTGCCGACCAGATACTCTACGAGGACAACCACTTGTTGGCCATCAACAAGTTGCCTGGACAAATCACCCAAGGCGACAAGACGGGCGACCCCTGTCTGGCCGACCTCGTGAAGGAGTATATCAAGGTCCGCGACAATAAGCCTGGCCAGGTCTATTGTGGTGTTATTCATCGTCTTGACCGTCCTGTCAGCGGTGTGGTGCTGCTGGCCAAAACCAGCAAGGCCTTGAGCCGTATGGTGGAAAAGGTACGCACGCGCGAGTTCGAGAAGCACTATTGGGCGGTGGTCAAGAACGCCCCTCCGCAGCCGGCAGGTGCGCTGGAGAATTGGCTGGTCAAGAACGAGGAGCGCAACAAGAGTTATGTTTTTGGTGCCGCGCGGCCCAATGCCAAGTTGGCTCGTCTGGAATATAAGGAGATTGCCGTCAGCAAGGGTGGTTACCATCTGCTGGACATCAACCTGCACACCGGCCGCCATCACCAGATACGCTGCCAGCTGGCCAACATCGGCTGCCCCATCAAGGGAGACCTCAAATACGGCGCCGAGCGCAGCAACCCCGACGGCAGCATCTCGCTCCATGCCTACAGCATCACTTTCGAGCATCCTGTACGCCACGAGATGATGACCATCACTGCCCCCAATGAGGAAATCAATAAAATGTTTAATATATGAAAAAGCTGATTATCAATCTCTCCGCCCTACTGCTTCTGACTGCTCCACTGTCGGCGCAACAGTTGTTGGTGGACAATTTCAATGAACTCAAGGTTCAGTACGTTACCCCCGAGGTGGGTGTAAAGGCAAGCGACTACATCAACCTCTCCATTGAGGGCTATACTCTTGGTGGCGAGGTGGGTAAGCCTGCTTTGCCGATGCAAAGCACTATGCTGACGGTGCCTTTCTGCGAAGGTATGGAAGTGGTGGTGGAGAACGCCGTCTACGACCAAGTCGACCTTCCGGCGGGTATCGTGATGCCCCGCCAGCCGTCGCAGAGCAAGAGCGACCGCAACAAGCCTAAGTTCCAGATGGACACCGCTCTCTACAGTACCGACGCCTATTACGGTCGTCCGCTGGCTTCCATAGAGATGCTCGGCACCGGCCGTGACCGCAATTATGCGTTGCTCACTTTCTCGCCCGTCACCGTCAATCCCGTCAGTGGCAAGATGATTGTCTGCCGCAGTGCCGACATCACGGTGCGCTATGTGGGAGCCGACGTGGAGCGTACGATGGAGGTCTACAACCGTTACCACACCTCGGCCTTCTCGATGGGCAACACCTTCAACAAGCTCTTCGCCACCCCCAAGGCGGTGCGCACCGAGGCTCCTGTGCGTATGCTCATCGTCGCCGGACGCACCCTGCAGTGCCACGCTATCAGCGAGTTTGCCAATTGGAAGCGCACCCAGGGCATGATGGTCGACGTCCTCTATACCGAGAGCGGCACGTCGGCCACCGCTATCGCCAATCAGATTAAAGGCTACTACACCGACGCCACCGACGAGGCTCCGGCCCCCACCTATCTGCTGCTAATCGGCGACGTGGCACAGCTGAAGGCCCACAATAGCCGCCTGTCCAATGGTGGGTGGTCCGGTCCCGACAATGACCATATCACCGACCTCTACTACGCCACATGGACCGACGGGGACATTCTTCCCGACTGCTATTGGGGCCGCTTCTCCGCCACCGACACCACCACCCTGCGCGGCATCATCGACAAGACGCTCTACTATGAGCGCTATGAGTTTGCCAACGACGACTACCTGGCCACCGGCATCCTCGTGGCTGGTGTCGACGGAGGCTATTCCGGAGACAATGGCTACACCTTCGGTGACCCCAATATGGACTATGCCGCCAGCTTCTATATCAATGCCGCCAACGGCTTCCAGACGGTCTATTATTATAAGAACAACACCAGCTACGCCCCCAACGGCATCACCGTTACGGGCAGCAGCCAGGCCAGCAACGCGTCGAGCATACTGCGTGCCCGCTACAATGCAGGTGCCGGCTGGATCAACTACACCGCCCACGGCAATTGGGACAGCTGGTCTGACCCCGAGTTCTCGGTGAGTCAGGTGAACATCATGTCCAACAATGGCATGCCCTCGTTCATGATTGGCAACTGCTGCCTGAGCAACAAGTTCGAGAAAGCCACCTGTTTCGGCGAGGCACTGCTGCGCAAGGGCAACCGTGCCGGTGCCATCGGCTACATCGGCGGCACCAACTCGACCTATTGGTACGAGGACTTCTATTGGAGCGTCGGCGTGCGCAGCAACATCAGCAACACCATGACGCCGCAATACAACGCCAACAACAGGGGCATGTATGACAACCTGTTCCACACCCACAATGAGTCGCTGAGCAACCAGGCTGTCACTGCCGGCCAGATGGTGATGGCGGGCAATATGGCCGTGCAAGGCTCCTCGTCCACGGGTACGAACTTCAAACAGTACTATTGGGAAATCTACGAGCTGATGGGCGACCCGTCGCTCATGCCGTGGTTGGGCAAGGCCAAGACGATGGATTGTCAGGTCCTGCGCCTGGCGGGCAACGAGCTGAAGGTCTCTGCCGTCCCCGGAGCCTATGTGGCTGTGGTGCGCAACAGCGGCGACTCGCTGGCCCTGCAGGATGCCGCTTTCGTCGGCACCGACGGTGTGGTGCGGTTCAACGCCATCTCCAACCTCAACCAATGCTTCGTCAGCATCAGCGCCCAGAACTACAAACCCGTTAAGGTGCAGTGTAACACGTTAGGTCTTAACAGCGCCGAGGCCGCCGAGGTGACCGTCAGCCCCAACCCCGCCACCGACCGTTGCCTGGTCGAGGCCGAGGGGTTGCGCCATGTGACCCTGCTCAATGTGATGGGCCAGCATCTGCAATCTGTTGATGTGCAGGGCGACAGCCACACGCTCGACCTGGGCGGCTTGCAGGCAGGCCTCTATCTGCTCCGGCTCGATACAGGCAGCGGCAGCGTTGTAAGGAAATTGGTTGTGAAGTAAAATGAAGAAGCCCCGCAGTTCTGCGGGGCTTCTTTTTCAGTATCCGAGTATCTTCAGCATCGACTTGTAGCTCTGCTCCTTGGCGAAGAGCTTGGTGGTGTATTCGCCGTTCTCGTCCTTGTCGATGATGACGTGCTTCGGGGCGGGAATGAGGCAGTGCTGTATGCCGCCGTATCCGCCGATGCTCTCCTGGTAGGCGCCCGTGTGGAAAAAGCCGATATACAGCGGCTCGTCCTTCTGCAACTTGGGCAGGAAGATGGCGTTGGCGTGGCTGTCGGCGTTGTAGTAGTCCTCGCTGTCGCAGGTCAATCCACCAAGGAACACGCGCTGGTACTCGCAGTCCCAATGGTTGATGGGCAGCATGATGAAGCGCTGGTTGATGCCCCACGTGTCGGGCAGGGTGGTGATGAAGCTCGAATCAATCATGTACCACAGCTCGCGGTCGTTCTGCTGCTTCTGGTCCAGGATGCTGTACAGGGTGGCGCCGCTCTCGCCCACGGTGAACGACCCAAACTCGGTGAAGATGTTCGGCTCCTCCACTCCGCGTTGAGTGCAGATGTTCTTGATCTGGGCAAGTATCTCCTCGGCCATGTATTCGTAGTCGTAGTTCGAGGCCAGGCTCACCTTCGACGGAAAGCCGCCGCCGATGTTCAGGCTGTCCAGGTCGGGGCACACACGCTTCAAGTCGCAGTAGACATTGACGCACTTCGACAGCTCGTTCCAATAGTAGGCCGTGTCGCGGATGCCCGTGTTGATGAAGAAGTGCAGCATCTTGAAGCGGAACTTGGGGTTCGGCTTGATCTGCTCCTCGTAGAAACTGACAATGTCGTGGTAGCGGATGCCCAGGCGCGAGGTGTAGAAGTCGAACTTCGGCTCCTCCTCCGAGGCAATGCGGATACCCAGAAGCATCGGCTCGACGCCCTCCGGAAGCGCCTCGTTGAGCGTGCCGTACTCGTTCTTGTTGTCCAGAATGGGTATCACATTGGTAAATCCGTCCTGGAAAATACCCACAATATTCTCAATATATTGCTCCTTCTTGAAGCCGTTGCACACGATGACCTTGTCCTTCCCGATGAGCCCCTGCGCGTGCAACTCCTGGATGAGATTGATGTCGAACGCCGACGAAGTCTCCAAGTTGATGTCGTTCTTCAGCGCCTCCTCCAGCACAAACGAAAAGTGGCTGCTCTTCGTGCAGTAGCAGTAATTGTATGTGCCTCGGTAGTCGGTCTTGGCAATGGCCACGTTGAACAGGCGCTTGGCACGCTGTATCTGCGAACTAATCTTCGGCAGGTAGGTGATTTTCAGCGGTGTGCCATACTGCTTGATGACTTCCATCAACGGTATGTCGTGGAAGTAGAGTTCGCCCTCTTCTGTCCGAAATTCGTCCTGCGGGAAGTCGAAAGTCTGGTCAATCAGGTCGTAATATTTGTTTTTCATAACAATTAAATTGATTAATTTACAAATATTTTGCCAATCCAACTCACTCGGATTGTCGCTGCAAATATACAACTAATTTACTTACATCGGAAAAAAATCTTCATTTTTCTGTGCAAAAAGGTGTTTGCTCCCGATTGACTCCTGCATGACTCCTACTGTTGTCCGCTTGTTGTCCGTTTGTTGTCCGCTTGTTGTTCGCTTTTTAAACGGATAACAAGCGGACAACAAACGGACAACAAACATACAACAGTCGGATTTAGAGCGGAGTTACGACGTGGGCAAAACGGCCATTGCGAGTGGAAGTGGTGAAATGCAAAAAAATAATTTTGCCGATTGATGGAAAAAGTGTAAATTTGTAGACTTCAAAATAGTTTAAAGGATTTTGTATTTGTTTGATAATTAATTGATACTATTATATTATGGCACTAAAAAGGGTAATGGTTTTGACCGGCGGCGGCGACTGCCCGGGCCTCAACGCAGTGATACGTGGCATTGTCAAACGTGCCGCCCAGGCCACCGATTGGGAGGTGATAGGATGCATCGAGTCGTTCAACGGTGTGCTGCGCGAGCCGACAGAGATTGTGGAACTCACCGAGAAGACGGTGGAGGGCCTTCAGATACAAGGCGGTACCATCCTTGGCACCACCAACAAGGGCGGCCCCTTCGCCTGGCCGGTGAAGAACAACGACGGCACCTGGACGACCGTCGACCGCAGCGACGAGATGCTGCGCAAGTTGCAGTATATGGGTGTCGATGCCGTTATCAATATTGGTGGCGACGGCAGCCAGCGCATCTCGCTCGGCCTCAGCAAGAAGGGCTTGAACATCGTGGGTGTGCCCAAGACCATTGACAATGACCTGTCGCTCACCGACTATACCTTTGGTTTCCAGACGGCTGTGCAGATTTGTACCGATGCTATCGACAAGCTGGTGACCACCGCCGCCTCGCACAACCGCGTCTTCATCCTTGAGGTGATGGGGCGCGATGCGGGCTGGATTGCTTTGCACTCGGCCATCGCCGGCGGCGCCGACGTGTGCCTCATCCCCGAGATACCCTATGACATCCAGAAGGTGAAAGCCAAGATTGAGCAACGCTACAACAAGCGTCGCGGCTACTGCATCATCGTCGTGGCCGAAGGAGCGTTGCCGAAAGGCGGCAGTGTGACCGGTACCGTCTCGGGCGAAGTGGGCTACCAACATATCAAGTTGGGTGGCGTGGGTGAGCAGCTGGCAGCCGACCTGAAAGCTGCGGGCGTGGAGCACGACATCCGCTACACCATCCTTGGGCACCTGCAACGCGGCGGCACTCCCATCGCCTTTGACCGTGTGCTGGCCACCGAGTTTGGCGTCCGCGCTATGGAGTTCGTCATGGAGGGCCGCTTCGGTCAGATGGTGGCCTACCATCACCCCGATGTGGTTGGTATTCCCCTCGAAGAGGCTGTGCGAGAACAGAACCTCGTGGCTCCCGACAGCCGCCTTGTCCACACAGCCAAAGGCGTGGGCATCGAGTTTGGAGACTGAACTTTGAAAAACACGATGAGAAAACTGCTGGCTTTATCCCTCGCTACTGTAATGGTACTTCTGCTCTCTGCCTGTTTTGGGACGTTTCGAGAAAAGAAGGATACCTACCACCATGTTGATACCGACCAATATACGCTATCGGTGAAAGGGCACCGCATCGCCAACGACGAACAAATTCCCGAGGCAATAATCCAGGTGGACGATGATACGGTGAGGCTGTATGACGATGTCACTACGGTGGCGCAGCAACTTGATCATCTGACTATTGGATTCTACAAGACAAGTGATCTGACCATAGAGAGAGGAGACTATGTGCTCAGCCTCGAGCTCATTAACAAGCCCGGCAGCAATGACGCCGACAACGCAAAAGCGGCATTGAAGCACTTGCGGGATTGGGGATACATCAAGATTGATACTATATTGATACAGGATGTGACTGTTGTCCGCCAGGGGTCAAGCCCTGCGGATTATAATTCTACGTATAGTTATGGTGTCACTAATTACGATATTGCAATCCCCCAAGTTTTGCTGAAGGACAGCGTGGATGGCACGACGCTGGGCGAATGGATTGACGGGTGGATGGATGCCCGTTTCGAAACCGACAACCACCTCTTCCATTTCCTTGGCACCCATGGTTACGACGCCGTCCATACCGCCCCAATAGATACACAATTCTACCAAACGGCTCAACGAAAATATGGTCCGAACAATGGTCTGTGTTTGTGGCCGTTTTGAAAAAAATGTACAAAATAATATAGCAATAACATGAAAACAACAAAACTTATCCTGGCCATGACCATTGTGGCTATGGCCGCCGCCTCGTGCGGCGCAAAGAAAGAGGAGCCCAAGACGCTGGTGCTCTATTATTCGCTGACCGGCAATACCAAGATGGTGGCACAAGAGATAGCCGCCGACCTTGCCGCCGACATAGAAGAGATTACCTGCGTCGACCCCTACGACACCAACTTCCATGCCTGCATCCAGCGTTGTATGCAGGAGCGCGAACAAGGCGGCCTCCCCGAGATTAATCCCGTCAAGGCTGACCTTGATGCCTACGATGTCATCTTTATAGGCTATCCCGTGTGGTTCGGCACCTATGCGCCGCCGGTGACCAAATGGCTGGAAGGTGTCGACCTCAGCGGCAAGAAGATTGTCCCCTTCTGCACCTTCGGCAGCGGTGGCCTTGAGTCGAGCGTCAAGGACCTGATGAACGCCCAGCCCTATGCCGAAGTACAACCCGGCTATGGCGTGCGTGCCGCCCGTCTGGACGCCATGCCCGCCGAGGTGGAAGAGTTCCTCAAAGCCAACGGATTCCTCGAAGGTGAGTACACTAAGCTGGAGGAGTTCCCCGAGCAGGATGTGGTGAGCCCCGACGAGGCCGCCATCTTTGATGCCGCCGTCGACGGCTATCCCATGCTGCATGCACAAGCAACAGGTGTCGCCAAACGCACCCTCCCCAATGGCACCGAGTATCTCTTTACCGCCGTCGATATGCCCCGCGAGGACAAGCCCGACATGCCTCCCGCCGGCGAGTTGCAGGTTTACGTGACCGTTGTCGACGGCCAGGCTCCGGTCTTCACAAGAGTGGTGCGCTAAAAGATGGCAAGCAGTACCGGTTTTGTGCAGTACATCGCCGACCAATGCGGCGGGGCGGGGGAGATTGTAACTCGCAAGATGTTCGGCGACTATGGCATCTACTGCAATGGTAAGATATTCGGCCTCATCTGTGACAACGGATTTTATGTGAAGCCCACCGAGGCGGGGCGCAAACTCCTCCGCTTAGAGGACATGCGCCCTCCATACGAGGGTGCCAAGCCGTATTTCTATATTGAGGATGTCGATGACCACGATTACCTCTCGGCCCTGGTGAGAGCCACCTGCGCTGAGTTGCCCGACCCCAAACCCAAGAAGAAGAAAACCTGAAACAAACAAATGAGAAAGCATTGGATTGACAACCTGCGCTGGGTGACAGTGCTGCTGGTGCTGCTTTACCACGTCGTCTACTTCTACAACAACAAAGGTGTCTTCGGCGGCGTCGGCGGTTTCGGCGACGGGCCGCAGTACCAGGACACGCTGATGTACCTCCTCTACCCGTGGTTCATGCCGCTGCTCTTCCTGTTGGCAGGCATCGGCTCTCGATACTCCCTGGAGAAGCTGCCGGCAAGAGAGTGGTTCAGGAACCGCACACGCAAGCTGCTGGTGCCCGCCACCATAGGCCTACTGGTGTTCCAGTGGATGACGGGCTACTTTAACACCGTTGTCGCTGGCAGGGGCGCTGCGTTGGAGGGAGTACCCTTTGTGGCGAAGTATCTCATGTGCGCCGTCAGCGGCATCGGCCCGTTGTGGTTCATCCAGGATTTGTGGCTCTTCTCGCTGATACTTTTGGTGATACGGAAGATTGACAGGAAAGAACGTCTTTACCAGTGGTGCGGGAAATTAAGCAAGGACTTGCGGTACGGAAAAATAAGAGAGAACATCTGGATTGAGCTGCTTTTCTTGCTTTTCCTGCTTGGTGAGCAGACCCTCGTCTTCAACCCGCGGCCCGAAAGCCTCGATGGCCTCTGGAATCTCTACAAACCTGCCTTCTATATCATCCCCTTCCTGTTGGGTTACTATTTCTTCTCGCTCGACAATGTCCAGGAATCGCTTGGCAAATACTGGATACTGAATATGGCTGCCGCTGCGATTTTCGGCATCCTGCTAACGGTAACCACCTTTGGTCAGGACAACACCACCCCACATTACCTTGCCGACCCGCTCAACTGCCTCTATGGCTGGCTGATGTGTTTGGCTATGATGGGCTGGTTCAAGGCTCGCTTCGACCGCACAGGCCGCTTCGCCGCCTACATGACCCGCTCCAGCTTCGGCCTCTACATCGTCCACTACCTCGTCATCGCCAGCCTCGGCTACATGATGTACCACTACACCTCGCTGCCCCCTGTGGCCATGTATGGTATCCTCACCGTTGCCGTCTTTACCCTCTCGCCTTTGCTGTACGAGCTCCTCAGCCGTATACCTATTGTCAGGTGGTGCGTCTTTGGTTTGAAGGGAGGAAAGGATCATCAGAAAGACCGTCGCGAGGTGAAGAAGCTTAATTGCTCTTTGGAAACCGAAAGAATACTCATGCGCCCTTGGCGTGAAGAGGATGCCCCTGCGCTGTTCAAATATGCCAGCGACCCCGAGGTGGGGCCCCGTGCGGGTTGGCCGCCCCACAAGAGCGTCGAGGAGAGCCTGCAGATTATCCGCACCCTCTTCAGCGGCGACCACATGTGGGCTATCGAACTCAAGGAGACAGGCGAAGCTATCGGCTGCATGGGCTATTTTGTCCACGGGGAGAGCAATATCAATATGGGCGAGAACGATGCGGAGGTGGGCTATTGGGTGGCGCGGCCCTATTGGAACCAGGGCATCTGCAGCGAGGCGCTGCGGCGGCTGATTGACTACTGCTTCCGCGAGAAAGGCTTCGACACCCTCTGGAGCGACTACTTCCCCGACAATCCCGCTTCGGGCCGTGTGATGGAGAAATGCGGCTTCCGCGACACCGGCGAAATCAACTACTGCAGCCAACTCCAACTCGGAAGCGACCGCCCCGTAAAGATAATGAAGTTGAGTCGGCGGGGGGTGTAGGGGAAAAAGTTTTTTTGCGGAAACGGAAAAAGGTTGTATCTTTGCATTTGGCGAGCATTGGGCGATGGGCGGTGTAAGCGGCGCGTTGTCAATGGCTTGCGTGGTTATTGTATATTGGAGTTAATTTAACATTATGGAACCTAAACGTATAAAATCAGCCCTCATCTCGGTCTTCTACAAGGACGGCCTTGAGGACATCGTGAAAGCACTCGACGCGCAAGGTGTGACCATCTACAGCACGGGCGGCACGCAGAAGTTTATCCAGGACCTCGGCATCGAGCCCGTGGCGGTGGAGAGCCTGACGGGCTATCCCAGCATCCTCGGCGGCCGCGTGAAGACGCTGCACCCCAAGGTGTTTGGCGGCATCCTGGCCCGCCGCGACATGTACAGCGACGGCGAGCAGTTGGCGCAGTACGAGATACCCGAGATTGACCTGGTCATCGTCGACCTCTACCCCTTCGAGCAGACGGTGGCCAGC
The DNA here is from genome assembly GCA_017551765.1 of Bacteroidales bacterium. Classification (GTDB taxonomy): domain Bacteria; phylum Bacteroidota; class Bacteroidia; order Bacteroidales; family P3; genus Colimorpha. The sequence continues at coordinate 1,074 of JAFZKV010000124.1, read as the reverse complement.
GGCGCCCCCGAGCAGGACATCATTGAGAAGATAGACATCGGCGGCATCAGCCTCATCCGTGCCGGCGCCAAGAACTACAACGACGTGGTCATCGTGCCCGCTGTGGACTACTACCAGGAGTTTCTGCAGCTCTACAAGGAGCAGGAGGGCTGCACGACGCTGGAGCAGCGCCGCCGCTTCGCCTCCTACGCCTTCAAGGTGAGCAGCCACTACGATACCGCCATCTTCAACCACTTCAATGAAAGTGAAAAACGAAAAGTGAAAAGCGAAAGCAACGTTGACGTTTCACTTTTCACTTCTCACTTTTCACTTCCCGAGAACGTGCTCCGCTACGGCGAGAACCCCCACCAGAAGGGCGTCTTCTACGGCGATCTGGAGGGCTGCTTCGACAAGCTGGGCGGCAAGGAAATCAGCTATAACAACCTGGGCGACATCGACGCCGCCTGCGCCCTCATCGACGACTTCGAGGGTCAAACGGCCTTCGCCATCCTGAAGCACAACAATGCTTGCGGTATGGCGGTGCGCGGCACCCTGCTGGAGGCCTGGAAGGACGCCCTGGCGGGCGACCCTGTGAGCGCCTTCGGCGGTGTGCTCATCACCAACCAGAAGGTGACCAAGGAGGTGGCCGAGGAGATGCACAAGATTTTCTTCGAGGTGTGCATCGCGCCCGACTATGACGAGGAGGCCCTCGAGGTGCTGCGCGGCAAGAAGAACCGCATCATCCTGCGCCGCAAGGCCTTCAAGATGGCCGACCCGATGATGCGCACCGTGCTGAACGGCGTGTTGGTGCAAGAGCGCGACAATGTGGTGCCCACCGCTGCCGACATGCAGAAGAGCGTCACCAGCACCGCCATCACTGCCGAGCAGGCCGAGGACCTGGCTTTTGCCACCATCCTCGTGAAGCACACCAAGAGCAACGCCATCGTGCTGGCTAAGGGCCGTCAGCTCTATGCCAGCGGCACGGGTCAGACGAGCCGTGTCGACGCCCTGCGCCAGGCCATCGCCAAAGCCAGGAGTTTCGGCTTCGACCTCAGCGGTGCCGTGATGGCCTCGGATGCCTTCTTCCCCTTCCCC
>JAFZKV010000018.1 GCA_017551765.1 Bacteroidales bacterium | reverse complement strand
CAACATTGCCATTGGATGCGCCAAGTTGTTCGGCATCAGACTTAAGCCCAACTTCAAGACACCCTATTTCAGCCGCGATACAGGCGAATTCTGGCGGCGCTGGCATGTCTCGCTCAACCGCTGGTTCCGCGACTACCTCTATATTCCTCTTGGCGGCAGCCGCGGAAGCCGTCTTCAAACGGTGCGCAACACCGTAATCATCTTCCTTGTGAGCGGCTTATGGCACGGAGCCAATTGGACCTTTGTGGCTTGGGGGGCCTTCCACGCCATCCTGTTTATCCCCTTGATGCTGTCAGGACGTAACCGACGCCACCTCGACACCGTGGCCCAAGGGAGAAAACTGCCCACCCTGGGTGAGGTCGGCATGATGCTAAACACCTTTATGCTCTGCACCATTGGCCGCATATTCTTCCGTGCCGACACCATCCACGACTCTTTCGGCTACTTCGCTCAGTTCTTTAAAGGCAGCTGGACGCTGGAGGGCTTGGAGTATCCTTGGCTGACGGTGTGCTTCATCCTTGTCATGTTCGTGGCCGAATGGATCAACCGCGAACAAGAACATGGCTTGGTGCTTAGCGGGGTACGTCCCCGTTGGGCTCGGGCAGGCATCTACTACATGCTGACGACAGCCATCCTGCTCTTCTCGTCGCAGAGCGAAAACTTCATCTATTTCCAATTCTGACGCGCCATGAAACGATACCTGCTACGCACTCTGCTCTACCTCTCGCCTCTCTTGGCGCTACTGGCCTACTATTGTTTCATTGTTGACAAAGATGCCATACGAGGCGATTTGGCCCGTTTGGCACAGAAGGAGTTCCACTATACACGTCCTCCGCTGGACCCTAACGCACCCCGCACCGCCTGCCGCGATGTGGATGTGGTGGACATTGCCCCTCGGGCGGCAGACGAGCTGGTGGTCTTCGGCGACTCCTATTCCGCCGAGAACTCCCGTTGGCCCGACTGTCGGTGGCACCAATTCATGGGCGGCATGCTGGGGAAACGCATCGTGGTGGCTGGCTACTTTCAAGAACCGCTTGAGGAGTTCCTTCGTGCGCTCACCTATTGTCCTGAAGCACTCAGCGACACCGTCATCCTGCAATCGGGCGAACGTCTGCTGGTTACCCGCTTGTGCTACCTCGACTTCGACAACATCAGCCAACCGCAGCCCTCTCAAAAACAGCCCGACAAAGACCATTGGCGGAAGGTGTGGCGCAAAACCAGCACCCAGCCCATCGAATACTACAAGAAACAGTTGGGCATGGACATGCCCGTCGGTCGGATGACGCTGAAACGTGCCTGCTTCTCCATCTATCCACAAGAACTGTTTTTCTACAAAGACGACTTGCAACACCCCTCAGAACAGGAATACAATCGTGCACTGTACAACCTAAAGCGATTAGACAGCCTGGCACATGCCTGCGGCAAAACTATCATCTTCGTGGGCGTACCCGAGAAATACACTGCCTACCGGCAACAAATATCCAACCAAACAGACACTGCGAAACTCGCTTTGGAGGAGCCTTGCCCGTTCGATTCAGTACCCTTTTTCATCAATATGCTCCCACTCATCTCTTCGATGGTAGAAAGTGACCGTCTTGATGTCTACCTGCCCGACGACACCCACTTCTCCATTCCCACGGCTCAGGCGGTAGGCCAATATGTGGCAGCCCGCATCATCGGGAAGCCTTGAGCACCTGCTCGACAACACCTATCTTGTAGCCGGTGCTGAGGTAGCGGATACGCCCTCCTTTATCGACAAGGGCAACAAGCGGGAACTCTACCTTGCCAAGTTTAGCAGCCTCTATAATGCGCTGCTCCAGCAATCCTTTCTGATAAGCAAAGTCGGTATTCACCAGCCCCCATGAGGGCATGCCGATGTTTGTCGGTCCCACCATAAAGGTCATGCCACCCCAGGCTTTCATCTCCTTCTGCAATGACTTCAACTCGACAATGAGGTGCTTGGAAGGCTCGCTGTAGTCTCCAAGGTTGACATAGAGCATACCGCTCTCGCCGGCATAGTCCCACAATTCGATGCCGTCAAACAGTTCTAAATGTGGGTCAAGGACACCCAGCTCGTCGGTACGAGCCAGCAGCGGCAGGATGACAATCTCCTTCGTAACCTTCTCACCAGCCTTCACCTCAAAAAACTCCATGCGCGAGCGCACAGCACCGTCGGGATAGCGGTTGCCGGTGGAGAGGCAGTAGGTGCCGGGCTCTAATTCTATAGTGGTGGGGAACTTGGCCATGCGCGGGTCGTCCTCAAAGTCGAAGGTGCGCAGGTCGCCATTCTCCAGCTTAGCCAGCGTGAAGTGCGGCCAATAGACAGGCTTGGCTGGCTCTTTGCCACGGTAGGTGAGTGTGAGCTTTGCCTGTTTGGCGTTGACATCAACGGGGTGATTGTCGTCATTGAAATCAACCTTGCGGAACACCGACTTCGATGCATCGGCGGCGTAGAGGGTGTTGGTGGCGTTGTCGAGATAGGCCGGGATACCGGCGGCACGGCAGGCGGCCACAAAGAAGATGTCGCGGCTGTGGCGGTCGGCATGGCGCAGCTTGTAGACACCCACAGGCGAGATGGGACAGTTGTAGTAGTTGCTGCTGTCGTCAACAATGATATTGCCTGAGACCCATTGGAAGATATTCTCGGCATACTTCATCTCCTTGAACTCCGCCAGCTCCTCGCGATAGGGGCGCACCATCTCGTTGCTGATGCGGGCGGGCATAATGCCTTTCTTATATGGTGCGTACTCATTCGCGAACGAATCCATAGGCGGCACTGCCCAGTGGGCTTCCAGCACCTCGGCGGTGATGTCGCGCAGGTCTTTGTCGCTGTATGTGCAAAGATAGTCATAAAGGATACTACACCTTTCAGACCATCCCATAACATTGCCATTTTCATCCATACACGTACATACCCAAGTACTTGTTACTGCCAACTCCTCTTCCGCATGGTTGTCAAGGAACTTGATTATCTCGGCGTAGTTGCCTTCGCTCTTGCGGATAATTTCCCAAGCCTCGTCGTCGGTGAGGTTGGTGTTGGGCTTCATCAACTGCTTGTAGCTTTCCTTGATAGGGAAGGTGGCGGTATAGGCGTTGCGCAGCGAGTCCTCGTAGGCCAAGCGCTTGGCGTTGGCGGCGCTTTCCTCCTCGGTGGCCGTCACCTTAGGCTCGCCTGAAACAGGTGGAACAATTTCAAACAGATATACTTTTTTTTCGCAATCAGAACTAAAAGAAAGTTCTGATGGTTCTTTTAGTTCTGATTGAGATCTAAGTACCAGCGTCAAAGTGCTGTCTTGGCGAACGTCCAGCTTCTCGAAGGCGTAGCGGTCGCCGTCGGTGGCCCAGATGAGCAGGTCGCCTAAGCCGGTGGTCAGCGAGGCTTGTCCGTTGGCATCGGTGGTCATGTCGGCAAGGGTATAGTACTCAGCGTAGTTGTAGAGTTTGAACTTTACTTGTGCTTTGACGGGGAAACCCTTCTCGTCCTGCACTGTCACGGTCACGCGGCGCGTGGGGGCGTAGTGGCTCAACAAATTCAACTCGCTGTACATTCCGGTGCGCTTCACCACCTCCTCGTCGCCTTTGTACTTGCCGAAGGCCTTGGTGTGTACCATCATGCAACGCGTACTCGGTACCGAGAACCAGCCCATATTCAGCCGCGGGTCAGGCTCGCAGGCCCCAAGGAACTTCCACTCTCTGGATGGTATTGTCCCTTTCACTCCCCTCTCACTCCCTTTCACTCCCCTCTCACTCCCCACAATATACACCTCCACCCAGGCGTGATTGTCGTCGCAATGCGCCCAGCGGGGTGTATAACATTGTCTTGCAGGTATTCCTATCGATCTAAGTGCCGTAACAGTAAAAGTGCTTTCCTCACCGCAGCGGCCCAACGAGGTGCGCATGGTGGCCAACGGAGCCGAGGTGCGGCTGTCGCTGGCGCGGTAAGCCACGTGCTCATGACACCAATGGTTCACCTCCAAGGCGGCTTCCTCCATGCTCATACCCTCTACCCTCTCCTTCAGTTCGCGGTAAAACACCATGCGGGCCGTATCGAGGTTCTCGTTGTTCACACGATACACCAGCACAAAGTGGCGGAAGACATCTTCAGGAATGTCCTTGCCCCATGCCATCTCCTCGCGAGCCATGAAGGCATAGCGCACCTGCTCGAGGAAGAACTCCGGCTCATAGTCCGCCATGTCGCTCAGCGGCATATAGGCGTAGAGGAACTCCATCGCTTCGCGCTCCATACGCGACAGTGTGTCGAACTCCAAACCTCTTAACTCATAATTCTTAACTCTTAACTCGAAGTCGGCATGAACCTCGTTGCGGTACTCCTTGTCGGTGATGAAATGCGGGTCGCGGTGGCACGAAGCCAACAACAGCACGCCCGTGACCATAAGCAATATTTTCTTCATATACTCTTAATATTATCCATCAGTTGTCGCACCTGCACGGCATCGGTCTGCACGGTGCCGTCGGGCAACGTAACCTTGCAGGAACCATGCACTTCTGCCACACCGGTCCGCTCTATCAGTTCCCTCACGTTCAACGGCGTCACACCACTGCCCGCAAGTATCTTGACGCCGGTAGTGCCCACCAGCCGTCGTATCACATCGGCACCCTCAAGAGCCGTGGGAGCCTGTCCGGATGTGAGCAGTCGTGTGCAGCCGCACGAGGCGATGGCTTGCAGGGCCTCCAGGGGTTCCTGCCGTGCCTCGTCGAAAGCACGGTGGAACGTAACCTCCATCGGGGCCGCCAACTGCACCATGCGACGCGTCAGCGTCACATCGACACGTCCGTCATCCGTAAGGAAACCCACCACCACAGCATGGACACCCAACTCCTTGCAGCGCAAAATAGTACGCTCTATCTCCGCCACCTCGGCAGCCGTATAACAGAAATTGCCCGCCCTTGGGCGCACCAGCACATGGGTGCGCAGACCGAGGGTGTGGACACATTCGTAAATATCACTCTCCGAGGGCGTAAGTCCGCCGCACGGCAAGTCGCGGCACAACTCTACGCGCTGTGCTCCACCCTCCTTGGCCGCCCGTGCCGAAGCCAGCGACGGCGCACATATCTCAACCGTAATCATGCTGCAAAGATACATAATTTTTGCGATATTGGAAAAAAAACGTGTCTTCGCAGCTCAAAATCGGCAGCATGATCGCCGACAAGAAAGCCACACAAAATTAGGTCGTGCACGACCTAAATCAAGGGATCAGCCCCTGGCCGGTCCATTTTTTTACACCCCTGTTCCACCCCGTTCCTCCCCTCCCCTCCACACGCTAAAAAACGACCTTTTTGCACAACTCGCTGATTATCAACAATAGTACATACCTGAGCATACTTAAAACACTCAAAACCAACACCTAAACACCCACCTCCTCCGACTCATGTCCGACTCAAGTCCGAGTATGGTCCGACCAAAGTCCGACTGCAGTCGGACAAAACACGGTGTTTACTCGGTGTATCTATTGAGTCACCATAGCCTCACCATAGTGCCAACACAAATACATCGTGCACGACATAAACAAAAAAAGCGGGGTGCCTTCAGGCACCCCGCTTATCGTTTATTTCAACTTCTTTAGGATTTCGAGCGTCTGGTTCCAGAACATCTCGACGGTCTTTATCTCGATGCGCTCGTCGGGACTGTGCACGCCGCGCAGCGTGGGGCCGTAGCTGATCATATCCATCTGCGGATACTTCTCGCCAATGAGGCCGCACTCAAGACCGGCATGGATGGCACGCACGATGGGCTCGCGGCCGTACATCTTCTTGTACACCTCCACGCCCACTTTCAGCACACGGCTGTCGGGGTTGGGAGTCCACCCCGGGTAGCCGTCGCTGTGGCTCACACGGGCACCTATCAGGCGGAATGTGGCTTCAATCTTCTGCGCCGCCGCCAACTTGGCGCTCTCGGTACTGCTGCGCTGGCTGGTGGCAATGTGGATGGTACCGGCCACCGGCTGCCGACCACTGGCCACCATCTTGATGCTGGCGAGGTTGGTAGAGGTCTCCACAAAGTTCTCTATCTCGCGGCTCATGGCCAGCACGCCGTGGGCACAGGCATAGAGGACGTTGACGAGTTTGGTCTGGGTGT
>JAFZKV010000123.1 GCA_017551765.1 Bacteroidales bacterium | reverse complement strand
TCCTCGACGCTCATCTGGCGGAAGACAGAGGCTTCCTGTGCCAGGTAGCCCACACCAAGCTGGGCACGGCGATACTGCGGCAGGGTGGTGATGTCGAGGGGCGGCTGTCCGTCACCCTCCATAAAGACGCGGCCGGAATTGGGCTTGATGATGCCCACCACCATGTAGAAGGTGGTGGTCTTGCCGGCGCCGTTGGGGCCCAGAAGGCCGACAATCTCGCCCTGGCTGACCTCGACGGAGACCTCTTTCACCACTGTGCGCGAGCGGTATATCTTGACTACTTTTTCGGTATAGAGCTTCATATAATTCCTTCTCTTAGAATGTCATGTATGTGGACGATGCCCAGGTAGCGGTCCTGCTGGTCGACCACCACCAGCTGGGTGATGGAGTTGGCGCGCATCATCTGCAGGGCGGTGACGGCGTATTCGGTGTCGAGGATGCGCTTGGGGTTGTGGTTCATGATGTCGGAGGCGTGCTTGGGTTCGTGGAAGGTCTGCATCATGCGGCGCAGGTCGCCGTCGGTGACGATGCCGAGGATGGCGCCGTCCTGTTCCACGACGGCGCACCCCAGACGCTTGGAGGTCATCTCAAGGATGGTGTCGGAGATGGAGGTGTCGGGGCCCACGCAGGGACGCTCGTTCTGCACATAGAGGTCGGCCACACGGAGGTAGAGCTGCTTGCCGAGGGCGCCGCCCGGATGGAAGCGTGCAAAGTCGCGCGCCGAGAAGTTGCGGCACTCAATCAGTGCCACCGCCAATGCGTCGCCCATGACCAGCTGGGCCGTGGTGCTGCTGGTGGGGGCCAGGTTGTTGGGGCAGGCTTCGTGCTCGACGGTGGTGTTGAGCACTATGTCGGCCTCGTGGGCGAGGAACGAGTCGGTGTTGCCCACAATGGCAATCAGTCGGTTGCCAAAGTTCTTGATAAGTGGCACCAGTACCTTGATTTCGGGGGTGTTGCCGCTCTTGGAGATGCAGATGACCACATCGCCCGGGCGCACCATGCCGAGGTCGCCGTGAATGGCGTCGGCAGCATGGAGAAACAGCGCCGGCGTGCCGGTAGAGTTAAAGGTGGAGACAATCTTGGTGGCAATGTTGGCACTTTTCCCGATACCGGTCACAATTACCCTTCCTTGGGTCGAAAAAAGGGTCTCAACGGCATCGGCAAAGGCATCATTTATATAGTTCTGCAGGTTGGCGACAGCTTTTTTTTCATCCGTAATCACCTGAACTGCAATTTGTTTAATCTCCTCTCGACTTTTCACAGTGAAATATTTTTTGTCAGTTGGATATTTTTTACTATCTTTGTAAAACTGAAATAAGTAACGCACCTTTGCTTTAAATATTGCTTGAAGATATGAAAGATTTACATATATACCTGAAAGAGATATTCGGTTTCGACAAGTTCAAAGGGGACCAGGAGGCCATCATCCAGAGCCTGCTGGAGGGCAACGACACCTTTGTCATCATGCCCACGGGTGGCGGCAAGAGCCTCTGCTACCAGCTGCCGGCCATGATACTCGACGGCACGGCCGTGGTGGTGTCGCCCCTGATAGCGCTGATGAAGAACCAGGTGGATGCCGTGCGATACACCTCGGGTACCACCGACGTGGCCCATTTCCTCAACTCGTCGCTCTCGCGCGTGCAGCAGAACGAAGTGAAGGAGGATCTGCTCAAGGGTGGCACCAAGCTGCTCTATGTGGCACCCGAAACCCTCTCGAAAGAAGAGACCATCGAGTTGCTGAAGCAGATACCCATCTCGTTTTTCGCCATCGACGAGGCCCACTGCATCTCGGAGTGGGGCCACGACTTCCGTCCCGAGTATCGCCGCCTGCGCGAGGCCATCAAGAACATACGCGACAACGCCCCCATACTGACCCTTACCGCCTCGGCCACCCCCAAGGTGCAACAAGACATCATCAAAAACCTGGGGATGGAAAACGCCAAAACGTTTATCTCCAGCTTCAACCGCCCCAATCTCTACTATGAGGTACGCCCCAAACCCAGCGACAGCATGCAGCTGCACAAGGAGATTATCCGCTTCATCAAGGAGAACCCCAACAAGAGCGGCATCATCTACTGCCTGACGCGCAAGAAGGTGGAAGACCTGGCCGAGTTGCTGGTCATCAATGGCATCAAAGCCCTACCTTACCACGCGGGCCTTGAGACCAAGGTGCGCACCGAGAACCAGGACAAGTTCCTCACCGAGGAGGTGGACGTCATTGTGGCCACCATCGCCTTCGGCATGGGCATCGACAAGCCCGACGTGCGCTTCGTTATCCACTACGACATACCTAAAAGTATTGAAGGCTACTACCAAGAGACCGGTCGCGCCGGCCGCGACGGCGGCGAGGGACGCTGCATAGCCTTCTACAGCGAGCAGGACGTGGAGAAATTATATAAGTTCTTCTCGGACAAGAACGCTTCGGAGCAGGAGATGGCCCGCCAGCTGGTGCAGGAGATGGTCTCCTATGCCGAGAGTTCGGCCTGCCGCCGGTTGAACATCTTGCGCTACTTCGGTGAAGACTACAACGAAGCCTACTGCGGCAACTGCGACAACTGCACCCATCCGCGCCCGCAGGTGGAGGCCAAAGAGGAGATGCAGCTGGCACTGGAAACCATCGTGGCCATGAAGCAGGCCTTCAAGCCCAAAGACATCGTCGACGTGCTTCTCGGGCACAAGAACACCAACACCAAAAGCTACCATCTGGACAAGCTTGAACAGTTCGGTAGCGGCTCCGACCACGACGAACTCTTCTGGAAGGCGGTACTGCGGCAGGCCATCTTCGAGAAGTTGGTGCAGAAGGAAGTGGAGCAGTACGGCGTACTGAAACTGACTCCCGCCGGCAACAAATTCATCAAGAATCCCTACACCCTCTACGTCACCCCCGACCACGACTACACCGCGGCCGCCGAAGAAGACGAGGAGGAACTGATGACTGCCGGAGGCGGCGCCTCGGCAGCCGGCGACGAAGCCCTCTACGTACAACTCAAAAGCCTGCGCCGCAGCATCGCCACGCGCGAGAAGATACCGGCCTACGCTATCTTCGAGGACACCTCGCTCAAGGACATGACCCTGCAGTATCCCTGCTCTGTGGAGGAGCTGAGCCACTGCTCGGGAGTGGGCATCGCCAAGGCCCAGAAGCACGGCGGCCCCTTCATCGAACTCATCAAGAAATATGTCGAAGACAACGACATCGAGCGTCCTCAGGACATCGTCATCCGCTCTGCCGCCAACAAGTCGGCCAACAAAGTCTATATCATCCAGAGCATCGACCGCCGCAAGAGCCTCGAAGACATCGCTGCCGGCAAGGGGCTCACAATGGACGAACTGCTGACCGAGATGGAGCACATCATCAGCAGCGGCACCAAACTCAACATCGACTACCATATTGAGGAACAGATAGAACCCGAGCACCAAGAGGTGCTGATGGACTATTGGCACGAGTCGGAGAGCGGTTCGCTGGAGGAAGCCTACGAGGAGTTTGCCGACGACCCCGACTACACGCAGGAAGAGATACGTCTGATGCGCATCAAGTTCCTGGCCGACGTGGGACACTAAACAAAAATATTTTTGCCGGATGCAAGAATAGTTGTATCTTTGCATCGGTCTACGAAACCATAGGGGTGCTACAAAGCGTTGTGGCTGAGAACATACCCTTAAAACTTGATCGGGATAATGCCCGCGTAAGGAACGAATTATGGAACACACAAACAATAGTTGTGGCCGCTATCCGATACATCAGGCCACCAGAATTAGCCGCCAGCAGATGATAGCCTGCTGCGTGCTTGCAATTACACTTTTCAACTTTCACTTTTCCCTTTCCGCCCAAGACACCGTGCGCACCCTCGACGAGGTGATGATACAGGACGTGCGCGTAAGCAATAAAGCGCCACTGACCACCAGCACGGTGACCCGCGAAGAACTCAACGACAGTCGCGCCTCGGTGAGCATTCCCTACCAACTTGAAACGCAGACTTCGGTAGTAGCAGCCAGCGAAAACGGTACTGTGGGTGCCACCAGCATCCGTATCCGAGGTGTTGATGCCAGCCGCATCAATGTGAACATCAACGGCATCACACTCAACGACCCTGAAAGCCAAAGCGTCTTTTGGGCAAACATCCCTAACCTCGGCGGTATGGCACAGAGCATGCAGATACAGCGCGGCGTGGGTGCCTCGACGGGCGGCAGTCCTGCTTTCGGTGCTGCCATCAACTTACAGACTCTCAACGCCCAAAGCAATCCCTACGGCATGGCCGACTTCGGTTTAGGCAGTTGGAACACCCGTCAATACAGCGTCAGCGCCGGTACCGGCATCATGAAAAGCGGACTGAGTTTCGACTTTGCTTATAGCGGATTAACAAGCGACGGCTTCCTGCGTGGAGGACAAACAGACCAGCACTCACTCTTCGCCAGCGCTTCGTGGTATGGCAAACGCACACTCATCAAGTTGCTCACTATCATCGGCCAGCAAAACACCGGTATTACCTGGAACGGTGCCGACAGTGCTACCCTTAATGAAGACCCACGATACAACGATGCTGGCGAGTTCTATATGGACGGCAACGTTATGTACTATCGCAATGCAACAGACAACTATTGGCAGCGTCACTACCAACTATATGTATCGCATCTGTTCAACGATAGTTGGAGCATCACCGGAGCTCTCGACTATACCCGCGGCTATGGATATGATGAATATTACAAAGTAGGCAAGGATTTCTACGACTTTAATATCCCCCTTGCTGGCAACAGTGATTTCATCACGCGCAAGATTATGGCCAATAATGCTTACACCGGCAATTTGGCACTGCGATACAACTCCGAGAAAATCAACCTGTCGATAGGTGACAACCTGCTTATTTTCGACGGCGAACACTACGGTAACGTACTATGGTGCCGCGACACATCGGCTCATTTCGACACACCCTTTGACGATTGGTATTCCTACACGGGTCACAAAATCGATAATTCAGTCTACGCCAAGGCCACCTATGACTTCAACACCAACTTCAATGCCTACGCCGACCTGCAATTGCGCACCGTCAACTATACCCTCGACGGACGCACCGACGATTGGGACGAACTTGATAACTTTACCAACAACTACCTCTTCTTCAACCCCAAGGCGGGAGTCAACTACCGCATCAACGACCACCAGCGCACCTATTTCGTCGCCGGTATTAGCAACCGTGAGCCTACACGCAGCGACATCAAAGACTGCCACGCCAACGGCGACACTATCAAGGCCGAAACCATGCTTGATTTAGAGTTGGGCTATCAGATTGCTAAGCAACGCTGGGCCTTTAGTATCAACGGCTACGCCATGCTCTATAAAGACCAACTTACCCCTAATGGATCTATTTCCGGAAGCGGCTATGCTCTGATGGAGAACGTGGAAAAGAGCTATCGCCTCGGCATCGAGCTGGAGGGAGGCTACAAATTCACTGAATGGTTCCGCATGGATGCCAACCTTACCCTTAGCTCCAACAAGATTATCGGGTACAACTACTACGACTTTACAGCCGGCGATTCCATCAACCGTATCATCACCGGCACAGGCAACCCCAACAACGACACCAGCTGGACCACCCTTGCCAGCGGCCACCACGTGACCGCAAACACCGACCTGGCACTTTCACCCTCCATCGTAGGCTCTGCCATCGCCACCTTCTCGCCCATCAAAGACGCTAAACTGCAACTCATAGGGAAATATGTAGGCAAACAATATGCCGACAACACGAGCCGCGAGTGCTATGCCATTGATCCCTATTTCCTGCTGAACATTCGTGCCAGCTACACCTGGCACCTCAAAGGGACCAATGAAATTGAGGCCCAACTGCTGGTCAACAATGTGCTCAACCACAACTACCGCCTCAGCGCCTGGGTGGGTGATGGTCGTTATAAACGCAAAGATGCCAATGGAGATCCTGAAGCATACTTTTATGACCACTACCGTGGTTGGTTCCAGCAGCCCGGCATCAACTTCATGGGCAGAATCATTTACCACTTCTAATGGACTTTTCACTTTTCACTTTTCACTTTTCGAAGTCATCGGCGCAATCATCGGTCTGTTCTATATCGTCAGCGAATATAGGGCAGACCGGTGGTTCTGGCCGCTCAGCCTGCTGATGTCGGCCTTCTATGCCGTCATCGACTTCACCAGCGGCATCTACGCCAACGGCGCCATCTGCGTCTACAACTTCGTGATGTCCATCTACGGCATCCTCGTGTGGCGCGGCATCATCCAAAAGCGCCAGGTGGACCACGGCGGCGAGCGCCACATCTCCTCCTGTCCGCGCCGCTATTGGTGGCAGATTATCACTGTCATCATTCTGCTCAGCGGTCTGCTCACCTGGCAGTTGGGCTACCTCAACCAGAGCACCTACACGTTGCCCAACGGCCGCACTCTCAACCTCTCGGTGCTCGACGGCATCTCGTCGGCACTCACCATCGTCGGCATGCTCATGCTGGCCCACAAATGGTGGCAGCAATGGTTCTGCTGGATACTCGTCGAGCCACTGATGATAACTATTTTCATACTCACGGGCAACTACGCCTCCGCCGTGCTCTACGCCGTTTTCGAGGTCTTCTGTATACTTGGAGTCATTAAATGGAAGAAAGAAAGCATATCGTAATCCTTGCTGCCGGAGACTTCCCCAGCCACCCCGTTCCCCTGCGCGCCCTCCGCGAGGCCGACTTCGTGGTCTGCTGCGACTCGGCCTACGAGGCAATTAAAAATAAAGAATTAAGAATTAAGAATTACGTGGTCATCGGAGACGGGGACTCTTTGTCTGCAACGGACAAAGCGGAACTTGGCGACCGCTATATCCAGGTCGACGAGCAGGACTACAACGACCTGCACAAGGCGATGGACTACGCCACCACCCAATTCCCAATTCCCAATTCTCAATTCTCAATTCTTGCCGCCACCGGCAAGCGCGAGGACCACACCCTGGGCAACATCTCCTACCTCGTCACCTTCGCCGAGGAGCACCCCGGGGCCCACATCGAGATGCTCACCAACTACGGCACCCTGCACTCCATGACCGGCTGCCGCCGCTTCGACTCCTTTCCTCGCCAGCAGGTGAGCATCTTCACCATGAATCCCGACCAGCCCATCCACAGCGACGGCCTCCGCTGGCCGCTCGATGGCTTCCACGCCCGTCGCTGGTGGCAGGCCTCGCTAAACGAAGCCCTCGGCACCGAGTTCTCGCTCCGCACCGAGGGCTGGCTCGTAGTCTTCCAGACCTACGCCCCGAAGGAATAGCCACTACCTTAGCACCACCACGCGGCGGGCGGGCAGGTCGCCAACGCGTACCAGATAGGTTCCGGTAGGTAATGCGTAATTATCAACAGGGCGCCCCATCACATCATACACTCTCACCGTCTCTCCTTCGGCACCCTCAACCATAATCTTGCCCTCGACAGCATACACTCTGACCTCTGACCTCTGATCTCCGACGTCCTCAATGCCTTGGGTGCCCTCGTTTTCGAAGTAGGCGGTGAAGTTCATGTCGGCCGTCACGGTCACCGTGCGTGTAGCCTCGGTGTTATCGTCGTTCCAGCGCACGAAACAGTAACCCGCATTGGCGGTGGCCGTAAGGGTTACCGTCTCGCCGCTCATCACGGTGGCCGAAGCACTATCGTTCACGGTGGCACTTCCCATCGTCTGGTCGGCACTTTCGACAGTGACGGTGTATGTCTCCATAATGATGGCTGTCAGCTCTACATCGCTCGTTACGGTGAAAGTATAGGGGTTGGCAGTCTCGCCGTTGCTCCAACACTGAAATGCATAGCTTGAATAAGCAGTGGCGGTCACCGTACAGGGCGTTCCATAGACAAAATTGGTGCCGGTAGCCTCCACCATACCGTGTGCCATATCATTCACGGCAACACTCACCGTGTAGGTGTCGATGGCGAAATAGGCTGTTAGGGTAGTGTCGCCCATAATCACAAAGTCACGTGGGGTCTCTGAGTCGCCGTCGCTCCATTGTACCAGATGGTGATGTTCAATGGCAGTGGCGGCAATCTGGACGGTGTCGAGGTAGAGGTAGGTGCCGCTGCCGGTCACGGTGCCGAGAGTAGTGTCGGCGCTGTTCAGTGTCAACTGGTACTCATTCCTGTCGAATATGGCGGTAAATGAGGTGTTTTGGGTCAGCGTGATGGTGCGGGGGTTGCTGGTGTCGCCATCATTCCAATGCGTAAAGTGGTAGCCGTAGCTGGCGGTGGCCTGAATCACAGCAGTGGAGTCGCAGGCGATGTCATGATTGTTAATGGGAATGATGGTTGCATACCCTCTTAATGAGTCGTTGGCGTCGAGATTGATGTCAATGTCGATATCAACCCCACGTAAGGCTGATTGATATGGTGCCCACGAGCCGGCATTGAAGTAATCATTAAATGTACAGTCGTACAGGATGAACACTCGATTAGTGGCATTGACATAAAATGCATTACTTCCCAAAGTAGGAGGTGTGGACGGGTGCATGTAAACCGTATCAAGTTCGCTGCATACAGCGAAGGCATAACTACCGATGTAGGTCACCGAGTCGGGGATGGAGACAGAGGTCAGGCTTTGACATTTTCTAAAGGCATAATTGGGTATCCTGGTTACATTCGCACCTATGTTTAGCGTTACAAGATTATCACAAAAATAGAAAACCGGATAACTGCCGGATCCCATAGACACGCAGTTTGTGGCATTGAAATTGACGGAGGTCAATCCGTCGCAATGATAGAAGGCCCAATCTCCAATAGAGGTCACCGCGTTGGGGATGGTGAAGGAGGTCAGACTATTGCAATCGGCGAAGGCTTGATCTCCGATGCTGGTTACCGAATTGGGGATAGTGACGGAGGTCAGGCCGCTCCAACCCTGGAAGGCAAAAGCAGGTATACTGATTACATTTGCACCAATGGTCAGCGTTGCAGAATGTGTACAACCAGTGAAAACCCAATACTCGGAGTTGTAGTCCCCCATTGTCGTACAGTTGATGGCATTGAAGTTGACAGAGGTCAGGCCGCTGCAACCATCGAAGGCGTGGCCGCCAATGTAGGTCACTGAGTCGGGGATAGTGACGGAGGTCAGACCGCTGCAACCTTTGAAGGCATAAGCAGGTATCCTGATTACATTCGCACCTATGTTTAGCGTCGCAAGATTTGTACAATCAGTGAAAACCGGAGAGCCGTTGGATCCCATAGACGTGCAGTTGGTAGCGTTGAAATTGACCGTGGTGAGTCCGATGCAGCGATAGAAAGCGCCGTTACCAATGCTGGTCATAGAGATGGGAATAGTGATGGAGGTTAGAACACTGCATTGAGCGAAGGCAGCGCTCCCAATGCTGGTCATCGAATTGGGGATGGTGACGGAGTTCAGGACTTCGCATCCGGAAAAGGCTGAATTACCGATGCTGGTCACCGAATCGGGGATGGTGACGGATGTCAAATTGTAGCAGGCTTGGAAGGCACCACCTCCGATGCAGATAACCCTATATGTAGTTCCATTATATGTAACAGTCGAGGGAATAACCAAATTTCCTGTCACATAGGCGCTGCTGCTTGAACTAGGTCTAACGACCTCAGCATGTTCATCAATGATGTTGTAGTACAGCGTCTGTCCCGAGGGTGCCACCGCCGAAAAATCATAGGCTTTAAGGCTTTGCGGGATTGCCATTGTCATCATCAAGACGGTGAAAAGAAATACTTTGTGTTTCATATTAGAAAAGGCGATAAATTATTCTTTGTTACTCCTTGGGCTCTGCAATGCCTGCGATTACATTTTACATTATTAATATGTTATCATGCACGACGGCAATATCTTGTCCACAATCACATATTCCCCCTCAATATGGAAAATAACGGTCAGTTTCCGCTTGCCGATGGTCTTGGTCTTGGCGTGGGGATGGTAGAGTTTGGGTATGCGGTACTCGCTTTCGTGATATATCCCCACAAGTATGGAAAGGTCCTCTATTTCTTTGCGAAGCTTGGCCGTGTATCGTTTGGCAAAGCCGGGTGTGTGCTGCTCGGCCGCAAAAATGGACAACCTGTCGAAATCAGCTACAATTTCGTCGCTATACTTAAGCGTGTACTCTTTCATGGTGACGCGTTACGGCCTCTTCAAACTTACTCCAGAATTCATCACCCGACAGATACTTAGGCTTTCTGCCCTCGGCTCTGTTGCGCATATCGCGCTCGATGGAAGCCTCCCAATAGGCTTTTTCTTCGGAAGTTAGTTCGTCCTGCGCCTCCATGACATCAATGTCATCCATTGTATCGACAAATGTATTCATCATTTGTTCATGTATTATTTCAATTTGCAAAAGTACAAAGTTTTTTTCATCTGGCAAAATTTATTTCTCTCGCTGCGCGTAAACTATAAATCTTATAAATCCGTTGGATAGTTGGATTACCGCCGAAAGCGGGGAGGCCAGAAAAGGGGATTTATGTCGTGCACGACATAATCGTATCGACACCGTAGATACACCGTGTTTTGTCCGACTGTGGTCGGACTTCAGTCGGACCACAGTCGGACTTGAGTCGGAGCAGAGTCGGAGGGGGTGCGGCATCAAGGTGGGGTATTATGCTCTGAAATAGTGGTTTTTAGGTGGTTGGTGGTCGGTAATCGGTAGTTGTTGGCCGGTAAAACGGCTATTTGGGGGCGGTTTTTGGTCAGTACCGACCACCGACTACCGGCTACCGATTACCTAAATAGGTCGTGCACGACCTATTTTTAAGAGCGGCGGGCAAAAGAAAAGGGACACCCCTGCGGCGGGGTGTCCCTTTGTTATAGTGTCGCTGAAAAGGCTACTTCAGCTCGACGGTGGCGCGGCGGTTCTTGGCGCGGCCCTCTTCGGTGTCGTTGTCGGCAACGGGCTCGTTGGGTCCGCGGCTGACGCAGTTGACGTTCTTGGCGGGAGCACCCAGCTTGACCATGT
Organism: Bacteroidales bacterium; assembly: GCA_017551765.1. GTDB lineage: Bacteria > Bacteroidota > Bacteroidia > Bacteroidales > P3 > Colimorpha. The sequence goes on along the minus strand of JAFZKV010000123.1, from coordinate 360 downwards.
AGGCCTTCAGGGCCTCGGCGCGCTTCTGGCCGTACTTCATGTTGGTCTGCAGCGAACCGGTGTTGTCGGTGTGGCCGTAGACGGTGACCGTCAGGTTCTCGTCGGCCTTCATGGCCTCGCAGATGGCGTGGATGGCGGCATCGGTGACGGCGTCGAATTTGGCGTTGGTGCCGGCGGTCTCGAAGTAGACGGTGGCGTTGATGGCTTTGATCTGCTTCTCGGCTTCGGCGCGGGTGCGTTCGACGAGGGCACGGTGCTCGGCCTCGGCCTTTTCGGCGGCGGCGCGCTCGCGGCGCAAGAGGTCCGTGCGCTCGCGGGCCTCGATGGCGGCGAGCTCGTTCTGGAGGCGGGAGAGGCGCG
>JAFZKV010000017.1 GCA_017551765.1 Bacteroidales bacterium | reverse complement strand
TAGAGGTAGTCGCGGAACCAGCGGTTGAGCGAGACATGCCAGCGCCGCCAGAATTCGCCTGTATCGCGGCTGAAATAGGGTGTCTTGAAGTTGGGCTTAAGTCTGATGCCGAACAACTTGGCGCATCCAATGGCAATGTTGCTGTAGCCTGCGAAGTCGCCATAGATTTGAACGGAGAAGAGCATGGCTGCCAGCACCAATTGGGGTCCTGTGCACTCGGCGTAATGTCCCCATACTTGGTCCACATACACGCCACAGCGGTCGGCCACGGCCATCTTCATAAAGAACCCCCATAGCATCTGTCGCATGCCATCCGCAGCCAAACTGTAGTCAAAATGTCTCTTCTCCAGAAACTGAGGCAGCAGATTGGTGGCCCTTTCGATGGGTCCCGCCACCAGCTGAGGGAAGAAACTCACATAGGCAAAGTAGGCTACAATGTCGCGAGTTGGCTCTATCTTTCGTTTGTAGACATCAATGCTGTAGCTCAAGGCCTGGAATGTATAGAAAGAGATGCCTACCGGCAATATCAAGCCCAACAGCAGCCTGTCGCCATGACCACCGAGGAATACGTCGGCAAAGGATTGTGCAAAAAAATCGTAATATTTGAAGAGTCCAAGTATACCCAGGTTTAATCCTACGGACAGCCATAGCCATAGGTGTCGTCGGCGGTCGCTTTCCATCATCACTCCTGTCCACCAGCTCAGCAAAGAGGTGAAGGCTATTAATGCCAGAAACCGATAGTCCCACCACCCATAGAACAAATAAGAGGCGGTTACAACCCAAAGGTTTTGTAGCCGCCTGTTATTTTTTAGCAACCAATAGACCGCGAAGACTATCGGTAGGAAGATGAGGAACTCGACGGAGTTGAACAGCATCTTATTCCACCGTTACAGACTTGGCGAGGTTGCGGGGTTGGTCGACATTGCGGCCTTTTGCTGTGGCGATGTAGTAGGCCAGCAGTTGTAGCGGAATGACCGAGAGCAAGGGCACATAGCAGTCGCGTGTGTCGGGGATGACGAAGGTGTAGTCGCTCATGTTCTTCACCGTGGTGTCGCCTTCTGTGACAACGGAAATAATCTTGCCCTTGCGGCTCTTGATTTCCTGAATGTTGCTGACAATCTTGTCGTACATGCCTCGCTTTGGGGCGATGAAGACGCAGGGCATCTCCTCGTCGACCAGCGCGATGGGGCCATGCTTCATCTCGGCAGCGGGGTAACCTTCGGCGTGGAGGTAGCTGATTTCTTTGAGTTTCAAGGCACCCTCCAGGGCTACGGGGTAGTTGTAGCCGCGGCCAAGGAAGAGGAAGTTGCGGCAGTAGGTGAACATCTGCGCGAAACGGTCGATATCCTTGTTGTGCTCCAGCGTCCACTGTATCTTGTCGGGAATCATATAGAGTTCGTCGACCAGCATGTGGAACATCTCGTCGCTGAGGGTCTTCTTCTCCTTGGCAATGGCCAGACCCAGCAGGCAGAGGGTGATGACCTGGCCGGTGAAGGCTTTGGTGGAGGCCACGCCGATTTCGGGACCCACGTGGAGGTAGGTGCCGCTGTGGGTGGCACGGGCGATGCTGGAACCGATTACGTTGCAGATGCCGTAAAGGAAAGCACCTTTCTGCTCGGCCAGCTGGATGGCGGCCAGCGTGTCGGCAGTCTCACCGCTCTGCGATACGGCGATGACCACATCGTCGGGATAGATGACGGGGTTGCGGTAGCGGAACTCGGAGGCGTATTCCACCTCGACGGGTATCTGGGCCGCTTCCTCGATGAAGTACTTGCCGATAAGGGCCGAGTGCCATGAGGTGCCGCAAGCGCAGATGATGATGCGGCGAGCGTTGATGAACTTCTCCTTGTGGTCGATGATGCCGCTGAGCACCACATCCTTGGTCTTGGGGTGCAGGCGCCCTTTGATACAGGTGCGCAGGGCGTTGGGCTGCTCCCAAATTTCCTTGAGCATGAAGTGAGGGAAGCCGCCCTTCTCCAACTCGTCGAGCGAGAGGCTGAGGGTATGCATCTCGGGAGTCTGATGCACATTGGCGAGGTTTACTATGTCGAGTTTGCCGCTGCGGTCCATCAGGGCAATCTCCTCGTCCTTGAGGTAGACCACCTGCTTGGTGTACTCCACAATGGGAGTGGCGTCGCTACCCAGGTAGAACTCTTTCTTGCCGCGAGCGTCGGTACCCACGCCGATGACCAGCGGTGAGCCCTTGCGTGCACAGACCAGCTGGTCGGGATGGTCCTTCTGCAGGATGGCGATGGCATAGGCACCGAAGACGTTCTTCAGTGCGCGCTGCACGGCGGTGAAGAGGTCGCATTTATGCTCTTTCTGAGTGAATTCGATGAGTTGCACCAGCACCTCGGTGTCGGTCTCGGAGCAGAAGGTGTAGCCATTTTTCTCGAGCATGGAACGGAGGGTCTTGTAGTTCTCGATAATGCCGTTGTGCACCAGCGAGAGGTTGCCGCTCTGACTGAGGTGGGGGTGGGCGTTGACCGTGTTAGGCTCACCGTGGGTGGCCCAGCGGGTGTGGGCGATGCCGATGCTGCCGGTAGTATCCTTGTTGGCGCACTTGTCTTCCAATGCCGCCACTTTGCCGGTGGCCTTGTAGATGTTCAGGTCGCCCTTGGCATTAATCATACTTACGCCGGCCGAGTCGTAGCCGCGATATTCAAGACGATGAAGACCCTTTATCAGGATGGGGTAAGCCTCTTGCTCACCAATGTATCCAACTATTCCACACATATTATTGAATTGTTTAAAGTTTAACGTTTAAAGATTATAGTGCTGCGAGGGCTTCCTGGGCGGGGATGCGGTGTATGGCCCCCTGAGAGTCACACACCACGATGTCCTGTCCGTGGAGTGCTTTCTCTTCCAGCATGCGACGCTCAGCGATACCGAGCCCGTAATGTAGTTTTTCTGCAAATTCCTCTAAATCTTTATCCGACATATTCCATTATTTTTGCAAATAAATTTTCATCAAGGACGGTTGTGGACTTGTTCTTGCCACCACGGGCGATCTCGGTGCGAGGAGTGTCGCTGTTGTCGTAGACAATCCAGCCGTCGACTTCGGAGGCATAGAGATTGAAAAGATTGTTGATGCCTGCCACATAGCGGCGGCGGGTTGTCGGCGCCGGAATGTCGTGTCCACCGTTGGCCACTCGCTCGGCTACGCGCTGCAACGCAAGTTCAGGAGTACGCAACCAGAAGAAAACCAGCGTGACAATGTAGCCTTTCTGCTGTGCCTGATGCACAAGGTTAATATACGACTTGGTGGACAGTGTGGTCTCTATGGCAAACGTCTCGTCTTTGTCGAGCAGTTCGTTGATACGCTTGAGCATCAAACGGCCGGCTTCGATGGCCATATCGCTTGGATTGAAAGGTGAGAGGCCTCGGGCTATCTCGTCGGCATTAACAAATTCTTTACATTGCAGTATATCAGGTAGTACGGTGTATGAGGCTGTGGTTTTCCCAGCCCCATTGCAGCCGCCTATGATATACAGTTTCTTGTCCATATTAATTTGCAAAAATACGAAGTTTTTAGAAAATGACAAAAAAAATGTATTTTTGCACTTTGATTATCGTTGAATGATATGAAAAGAATTCTGTTTATCTGTGTGGTTTTCAGTAGCCTTGCTACTATGGCGCAAGAGGCGCAGGTGGACCTCCCGTGGATGCCGGCACGCGACACCAACCACATCAAGACCCTCCGATATTATAAGTATGATACCGTGACGCTGGAACGGACATTACATTATACTGAGAACTACAACCGTCATGGCTACCAGACACACCCACTCACCAAATTTACCTACAACGACCAGGGACTGCTTACACGACAGGTGGGTCTTCGCGAACGGTTCTCCTCCGCCAATCCTATGGGCTGGATTGACACTGCGGATATATTGGACATCTACTATTCTTCCGACGGGGAGATACTGCGTGTGAAAAATGAATGGTATGGATATTATCATGATCCAGGTCACGACACTAATAAGTATGACTATGAGTTAATCTCCCACAAGACACATCCTGTTTATGGCTTGCTGGATTACACTTTCCGGGGTTGCTTTATTAGCAATGGCGAATTATTTGAGAGTGACACATTCTATTATCGTCGCGAGTATGACGACAAGGGACGCTTGCTGCGTCAATATACAAACTACGGTGATAACCGCGAAGACATCAACTACCACTACCGTCCTGATGGGCGTGTGGAATACCGTATAGGGTATTACTATGAAAGCTGGGACTCGCTCTCCTATCATTACGACGCCAACGGTGTGCTCACCCACATGACCGGCAAGTTATACGACCTCGATATGGAGGCCGATGTCTACATACGCTGCCAGCCTGACGGCCGCAGGATAGAGGAGCACCAGGTGTGGCGTACTTATGGAGAGGAAGAGGAATCAACCGAAATCCACGAATACGACAGCCACGGCCTCCTGCTACGCAGTCGTGTCATAGGCAGCAAGGCGCCCTATTTTGACCGAGAGATAGATTATTGGGAATAAAACAAAAGGCCGCTGCATTGCAGCGGCCTTTATCATGTAAGACTGTAATTGCTTACAGCACCTGGACGGCTTCAATGATGCCCTTGCCGATCTCGATAGCTTCCTCGTTCTGGGGAATGAGGTTCCAGTGGCGCTGGGGCAGCGAGTGCTCCAGACCTTCGTGGATGTACTGCTTGTCGACAATGGGTTTCAGCTTGAGGAAGCCACCGAGGACC
>JAFZKV010000016.1 GCA_017551765.1 Bacteroidales bacterium | reverse complement strand
TACTATTGGGATGTCGACACCACCACCTACACCCACTCCGTTGACAAGTATGTCCGCTTGGGCCTCAACGCTGATGGCTGCGAAGACTCCGCCCATCTGGTGCTCACCATCAACCCCACACCCGTCGTCACCATCAACGGCGAGTGGGCACTTGGCGTACCCAACGAGGGCACCACACTCCACGCAGTCGCCGACATGCCCATCAAGACCTATAATTGGTACATCAACAACGCCCTGCAGTCCACCCACACCGACTCCTTGGTGGTGCCCGCCGTCACCGAGAACACCGATGTGCGCCTCGAGGCCACCAGCCAGAAGAACTGCACCGCCGTCAACTGGATTACCATCACCACCAATGTGGGCATCGACGACGTCGAGGACCTGCAGGTCAACCTCTACCCCAACCCCACCTCGCGCTTCCTCAACCTTGAGAGCGCCCAGGGTATCCATGAGGTGGTCATCTACAACACCGTAGGCCAGCAGGTCATCACCCGCAACGGCAACGGCAACCACCTCGTGCTCGACCTCGGCAGCCTGGCCACGGGACACTACACCCTCCGCATCCTCGGCGCCGACGGCAACAGCACCACACGTACATTCATTGTCAACAAATAAATGAATATAGTGCATCACACAAAGAACGTCCGGCACTCCGGTGTCGGACGTTTTTTAATACCCCTCTTGCTGCTGGCGACCTCGACAAGCTGTCACCGTGCCGACCAACCCATAAGCCTCTTCGGCGAAGCCCAAGGCACCTACTACAGCGTGCAGTACTACGACCTACAGCACCGCAACCTGCAGCCGCAAATTGACTCTCTGCTGGCCGCCTTCGACCAAAGCGCCTCGCTGTGGGTCGACAGTTCGCTGCTGCGGCGTCTCAACGCCGGCCTTACCGACAGTCTGGACCCCACCTTGCTATTCCTACTCTCCAAATCGATTGAAATCACAGAATATACCAACGGTGCTTTCGACCCTCGCGTCGGACGCCTTGTGCAGATGTGGGGCTTCAGCTTCCGTGAGCGAAGCGAACCCGACAGTGCCACCCTCAACGACCTGCTCCGTGCTGCCCACGGATCCATAGATTACAACCACCACCGTTTCCAACGCGAATACCCTGATACAGAGCTCGACTTCAACGCCATCGCCCAAGGATATGCAGCCGACCTCCTCGCCAGCATGATGGACAGCCTCGGCATAGAAAACTACCTCATCGACATCGGCGGCGAAGTAGTGGCCCACGGCGACAAAGGGCACGGCAAACCTTGGCGTGTAGGCATTGAGCGACCTGCCTCCAACGCCTACGATGCTCCTATCGTGCAGACCGCCATCGCCCTGCGCAATGCCTCGGTGGTCACCTCCGGCAGTTATCGCAAGTACTACGAGCGCGACGGCATACGCTACTCCCACACCATTGACCCCACCACAGGACGCCCCGTGCAGCACTCGCTGCTGAGCGTCTCGGTGGTGGAGAGCAAAGGCTGGCTGGCCGACGCCCTGGCCACGGCCTACATGGTCATGGGGCTTGACAGTGCCCGCAGTTTCATTGCCGCCCACCCCGACGGCCCTGGCACAGGCGCCGTGCTTTTTCTCTACGACTCCTGCGGCACCCTGGCCTCCTATGCCACCCCGCAATGGGATGAATTAAGAATTAAGAATTAAAAATTAAAAATAATAATAAGATAATACTATTATATAATATGAAATCCATGACCGGCTATGCCAAGGTGCAGAGCACCTTGAGCCAAAAGAAAGTGAACATTGAGATAAAGACCCTCAACAGCAAGCAGCTGGACCTCATCGTCAAGCTGCCGGCAGCCTACCGCAGCCATGAGCTGGAAATACGCACCCTGCTGGGACGCCTGGAACGCGGCAAGGTGGAGTGCACCCTAAGCGAGGAGAGCAACAACACCGCAACAGCCGACTTCAACCGCGAGCTGCTCTGCGCCCGCTTCAACGCACTGAGCGAGGTGGCCGACGACCTGGCCGCCATCTCACTCGACAGCCGGCCCGCCCTCTTCAACAGCCTGGTCACCATGCCCGACCTCTGGAACGCTGGCACCGATGAAGAGGTGAGCGACGCCGATTGGACCCTCCTGGCGGCCGACATCGAGCGCGCCATCGACCTCACCGACGCCTTCCGCAGCCACGAAGGCGAGGTACTGGAGCGCGACTTCCACCGCCACGTGGACCTCATCGAACAGATGCTGGCCAAGATACCCGCCTACGAGGCCGAGCGCATCGACACCGCCAAGGAACGCATCCGCCGCTGGATGGACGAGGCCGCCGTGAAGGAGGTCGATGCCAACCGCTTCGAGCAAGAGCTCATCTACTACCTCGAGAAGCTCGACATCACGGAGGAGAAAGTGCGTCTGCAGAAGCACATCGACTACTTCCGCCAGACGATGTCCAACGAGCCCTCATGCGGCAAGAAGCTGGGCTTCGTGGCACAGGAGATGGGGCGCGAAATCAACACCACCGGCTCCAAGGCCAACCATGTGGAGATACAACGCCTGGTGGTGGTGATGAAAGACGAGTTGGAGAAAATCAAAGAGCAGCTGGGCAACGTGCTCTAAACAATATCTCCCGCCTGCGGCGGGAGGAGAAAAAGAAGAGGCTCCCCGTTTGGGGAGCCTCTTTTGCTTTATCTGCTAATCTGATTAGCGGACAATGAGGCGCTCAACCTTGCTGAAGGTGTCGCCGGTGACGCGCACGAAGTAGGCGCCGGCGGGAACACCGTTGAGGTTGATGGTCTGCTCGTTCTCAGCATTGAAGTCGGCATTGTAGATCACGCGGCCGCTCATGTCGAGGATGTTGCAGTTGACCTTGCCGGTCACACCGGAGAGGTTCACACGCACTTGCGAAGTGGCGGGGTTGGGAGCCAAGGTGAGGTTGACGTGAGTCTCAACGGGCTTCACATTCAAGCCAGCCCAGTGGGCCTGAGCCTTGATGGTGTACTCACCGCTCATGTTCTCCAGGTAGACGGTGTAGTAGTTGCGCTCCAGCATGGCGCCCCACCAGGGGTGGACGGTACCATCGGGGTCATCGGTCACATTGTACTCGTGGGCTTCCACACGGGTCTCATCGTTGAGGTCATATTCAACCCACTCACCACCGTTGTGGCTCACCCAGATGTGGTCAATCACGTTGCCGTTGTCGAGGAGGTAGTCGCCCTCTTCGAGCTCTTCGGGGCTGCCAGGATAGACATTGTAGCCGATGGAGGAACCCTCGGCGACGGTGTCGTTACCCAGGACGCACATGTTGCTCTGACCACGGGCAATCCAATAGCGGTTGACGGTGTCGTTGTCGTCTTCGTTGCACTCAGCAGCCACAACGGTCTCGGGCAGCTCCATAGCGGGTCCGACGATGAGGCGGATCATAGGATACTCAGTGATGTTGTAGCTGTTGATGCTGTGACGGCCACTGCCGCTGGCGTTCAGAGCGTCATAGGCAATCACATCGAGCACCTTGTTGGTGGGATAGAGCTGGTTGGCATAATCGGCCAGGGCAGCTTCGTCGCGATAGCGTGCGTTGCTGTCGGCAGTGGCGCGGAAGTAGGTCTGCGGAGTACCCACCGAGAAGACACCCGTACCACCGGCGTAGTTGTAGCCGAAGTAGAGGCTCATGTTGGGGAACAGGGTGGGCTGGCCCGGGAAGAGAATGTTCACAGCGTTGTAGTTCTGGCTGGGCAGCTTGTAGTGCAGGGTGTCGCGGCTTTCAAACCAGCTACCATCAATAAGTTGGGTATGGTGGGTGCTGAGGCCGGTGTAGTTGTTGAAGTAGTAGGTATTCATGCCGTCGCCCTCACCGAAGTCATAGTCGAAGTAGGCAACAGGGGTAATGAGGGCGTTGTTCATGGCCTGGGCGCTCAACATCGAGGTGGGGATCAGCTCGATACCGCGGATGACATAGGGGTTGCCGTTCTCGTCAGTGGGAACCTCGCTGGGGGTGTTGAAGCGAGTGTAGACCTCGTATCCAGGATAGTATTGGTCGCCGCCATCAGGATCCTCAGAGACATAGCCATCGGTGGTAAACTGATAGGCAAACTCGGAACCGGTGGAAATAACACCGTTGTCGTGGCCCCAACGATAGCCGGGGACAGTGATACCGCGGCGCTTGTTGGCCTCGGTGGTGTCGAGGTTGCTGGAGACGGTGTAGGTCATGCGGTCAAGCACAGTGTCAAGCGAGCCGGCAGTGGCGCGAATGACGAACTGGTTCTTGCCCTGGTGGTCGGTGGGCAGACCCACATACTGATAGGTGGAGGGCAGAGCGGCGGGATCGCCGACACCATAAACGGCGGTGTCATAGAACTCCGAGTTGCACTGGTAGTAGGCCTCGGGGTTGGTTTCGCCGTTAACCGTCACATCAACAGCGCTGAGACCGAGGGTGTCGACCATGAAGCCACGCTCATTGATGCTGAGGACGTGATTCTTATAGACATCACCGGCGGGCAGTGTGTTGTTGGTCAGGTGGTTCTGCTGGGTGCGGCTGAGGCTGAAGTCGTTGTTGTCGACCCACTCGCCATCGTCCCAGTAGCGGTGCTCAACATGGAGGGTCACATTGTTAAGGTTATCAACAGCAATGTTGCGAGCCTTGACAGTGTAGCCGACGGGGAGGTTGAAACCTTCGGGGATGAGGCCGTAGAAGCCATCAAGGTAGCCAGGCTGCAGGAAAGACCAGTCAGAAGAAAGGTCGCTGGCAAGGACGGTCACATCGTCGATAGCCCAGCCGTAACCGGCAATCTGGTGCGAACCCTCGCTGAACTGACGGAAGCGGAAATCAAGAGTACCCTGCAGAGCAACTGCGCGCGGCAAGACAGTCTCATAGTAGCCAATGCAGAAGCCGTTGACGTCCACATCAACACCGGTCACATTGATTTCAACAGTGTTCCAAACACCGTTGATCTTATAGTCAAGATAGCAGTTGTCGTAGAATTTACGATAGACCTGGAAATAACGCACAAAAGGCATGACGTAGGTGCTGCTGGCGGGCAGGGTTACCTGCGGGAAGCCGACATAAGCGTTGAGGCGGTCGGGCACGGTACCGGAGACCAAACCACTGGCGTCCACCGAGGAAATCATCATGAAGCCGTTGTTCTGCTCGTCACCATAATCGGCGCCCATGTAGGTGATGATGGGGTTACGGGTGCCGGTGAAGGTGTTACCCATCTGGCTGTAGACCTGAGCGAAAGCGGTGGTCAACAGGTAGCGGGCACTATCGACATGGAACCAATAGGCCTTGTCGCTGGCCATGGTGTGAGCACCACCGGTAGCAGCGGGCTCGTTGTTGCCCACAACAGCGTTGGAGCCGTAACTAATACCGGTCATGTGTGCGGCATCAAATTGGTAGTTAACTACCTCGGTACGAGCCTTGGTGAAGATGGAGGCTTTGTAGTCCACCTGAGCCTCACCATTGGTCTGGTGATGCAGCTGGACGGGGGCCAATTTCGCATCGTCGCGCGAGAACTTCGCGGGAACGGTGGTCTTGGCGGTCTGGGCGAAGGCGAAG
>JAFZKV010000122.1 GCA_017551765.1 Bacteroidales bacterium | reverse complement strand
TTGATGGTGCGAGCCATCACATGGTGGATGCCGGGCTTGCCGTTGGCGCTCGGGGGACCATCATAGAATACGTATGCGGGATGTCCCTCGCTCAGCTTCTGTCCTTTCTCAAAAGTCTCATTCTCCTCCCAGTAGCGGCGCACATCTTCGCCAATCTGGGTCAAATTAAGTTGCTTATACTCGTTATATTTCATATACTATATTATAATACAGCCACTTGACGGCAACCGCCGACAAGGAATCCAACAGCAAAGATACAAAAAATAAATTAAACCACAAAACAAAAAAAGCACCCAATCGCCTCGGGATGACCTCGGGATGACTTCGGGATAACCTCGGGTTAACCTGCTATTGACCTGCCGTTAACCTTGGGTTACAGCGTCAACTTGGCACCGACAAAGAGGGTGCGGGGTTGCGAGGGACCGTAGACATACTGCGAGTCGCGCTCGGGACCCACTTCGAGGTCCTGCTGGTAACTGTTGAAGAGGTTCTGCACGCCGGCGCTGAGCTCCAACGCTGCACGCTGACCGAAGGGAATACTATAGGCGGCCTTGAGCGAAAGGTCGAGGAACGAAGGAGTGACAACCTGCTCCACGCCGTCGCCGACGTTGTGGTAAACCAGCATGGGGCCCGTGAAGGTGCCGCTGGCTGTCAGCTGCAGGCGCTTGGTGGGGTTGTAGAGGCCCGTCAGGTAGGCATAGAGGTCGGGGGTGCGCTCCATGCGCTGCTCAAAGCAGCCTTCGCTCCACTCCTGCCCTTCTCCGGTGTAGCGGCTGCTCTGCCAGGTGCCGCCCAGCTGCAGCTGCAGGGTGCGGTGGGGCGTGAGGCGCAGCTCGGCATTGAGACCCTTCACCTCGGCACCGTCGGCATTGCGCCGCTCATAGTGACGGTAGCCGCTGACGGTGTCGTCAAAGAGCAACTCATTGACAAATGCGTCGTTAATGCGGGTAAAGAAGCCCTCCAGCAGCAGGTCGGCCTCCACAGCGCCGAGATGGAAGCAGAGGTCGGCCGATGCGGTGAGCGAGTGTGAGGTCTCCATGCGCAGGTCGGCGGCGTTGGTAATCTTGTACAACTCGCCATTGACGGCACCGACGTGCAGGTCCTCGTCGTAGACTTGCGGTGCACGGAAGCCCGACGAGTAGCCGGCCCTCAGCACTAGGTGCTCACTCGGAGCATAGCGCACATTCACTCGGGGGCTGACGACAGGCCGCTCCACAAGCGTGTGCTTGTCGGCCCGAGCGCCCAGGAGGAGGCTCCAGCGGTAGCTTTTCCACTCATTCTGCAAGTAGGCGCTGAGCACACCCACCTGCTGTCGCAAGGTGTCGTTGCTGTACAGGTTGCGGTCACTGAGCTTGTCGAGGGTGTGCTCCACACCTGCCGTCAGGTCGGCTGGCATGAACCACAGGCGGTCGTAGTGACGGCTGTAGAGTGCGCCATAGTTGAGCGTCAGGTCGGTGGTGTAGCCATAGGCGGTGCCGTAGGGGTCGCTGTCTTCGCGCTCTCCGTAGTAGCTCTGACGATCCACATACTGAGCCGACGCGAAAAGCGAGGCGTGGCGCAAACCGCTGGGCGAGAACCAATCCCACTTCAAGCTGCCGCTGTGGATGTCGTGCTCGCCACCCTCGGAGATATGGGCCATTGGCGACGGCAGGTCGAAGCGGTCACCACCGCGACGGAACTCATTGAGGTTGTGATACTCAATGTTCAATTTGGTATAGTCGCTCGGCCTCACATAGCCGCGGAAGCCCACCATGCGTGCCTTCAGCAAGCCCAACTCGGAGTAGCCGTCACCGTTGTGGTCATAGGGGTCGCGCTGACGGTTGTGGCCAAAGACGAAGAGGCCCGCCTTGCGGTTGTCGCTGACCACCGAGGCGTTGAACGAGTTGCTCCAATCGGCGGTGCGCATCCCCACCAGGTGCGTCGTGTTGCCCACCGACGCCGTGTTGCCCATCGGCTCACGGGTGATGACATTAATGACGCCGGCGATGGCGTTGCTGCCGTAGAGCGACGAGCCGCCACCGCGCAGCACCTCCACCCGCTCGATCATCGTCGTGGGCAGCTGCTCCAGCAGGTAGACGCCAGCAAGGGCGCTGTTGATGGGTCGACTGTCGATAAGCACCTGCGAATAGGCGCCACCCAAACCGTTGATACGCACCTCGTTGGCGCCACAGTTCTGACAGGTGTTCTCCACCCGCACGCCCGTCTCGAAGCGCAACCCTTCGGCGAGGTTGACGGCGCTGACGGCATCCAGCCGCTCGTGGCTCACCACACCCACCACAGCGGGCACCTCGGTGCGCGTAGAAGCATGCTGCGTGGCGGTGACCACCACCTGATTAAGGTCGATAGTATCGGTGTGTTTCTGCCCCCACACCACAAAGGGCACAAGCATCAACAAGATGCTCCAAATCTTTTTCATGAAAATAATTGATTGTGTTGATGAAACATTCATTGACAGCCGCCCACGGCGGCAAAAGCGAATGGTCAGCAACACGGGGGAGCCCTGAGGCTCGGACGGCACACACGACCGGCCACAACGGCCGATGGCAAGCCCATGCTGACGGCGACAGACACCGGCAGCAGCACTGCGGCCAACAGAGCCGCACTGCCCAGGTACTGAAAGGACATCAGGTGGCAGAAGACGCAGTCGTGCACCGTCACGACCGGGACGCCCAGATGGGCGGGGTGCGCCTCATGCGCCACACACTGATGGCATACGTCCGCCTCAGCCGGAGGCAGACGGTGGGTGTGAAACGACGACACGACCAGCAGCGGCAGGAAAGCTGCCAGCAGGATCCAAGCTGATATGCGTGTGCGACGGTTCATCTTTATCTTCAAAAAAAACTTCCCCCACAAAGACTGCGGAGGAAGCCAAAACAAAAGCGTATGAAAAAAATTATCTTTTTTCGATTACTTCTTCTTCAGGTATTCCTGCACATTGTCGGAGGCGACGATTTCCTCTTTGAACATATAGGCGCCGGTCTTCTCGGAACGCACCATGCGGATCACCTTGGCAAAACTCTTGCCGGTAGAGGTCTTAAGGGTAGCAACAACTTTCTTTGCCATAGTTCAATGTCTCCTATTTTATTTGATTTCCTTGTGAACAGTGACTTTCTTCAAGAAGGGGTTGTACTTCTTGAGCTCCAGACGCTCCGGAGTGTTCTTTTTGTTCTTGGTGGTGATGTAACGGCTCATGCCGGCGACACCGCTGTTCTTTTGCTCGGTGCATTCGAGGATAACCTGCACGCGTGCGTCTTTATTTTTCTTTGCCATAACTGTTTTTGTTTCCTTACGTTAATC
>JAFZKV010000008.1 GCA_017551765.1 Bacteroidales bacterium | reverse complement strand
TGTCCGTTTGTTGTCCGTTTATTAATCGAACAACAAACGGACAACAAGCGGACAACAATGGGACAACAGTGGGCGTTAGGGCGGTGTTAGAGCGAAGTTGGAAGGTGAAAAGTGAAAAGCGAAAAGTGAAAAAACAACCGGAAACTGACAACTGATAACTGACAACTGACAGCTATTTATGTCGTGCACGATATATTTTTTTCGGCCGTGGTTTGCTCGGTTTGGATTTTTTGTGTATATTTGTAACTTAAATTCCTCATTAAGGAATAGTATATATAAATATAAACCAACGATTTGTAACGATATGTCTTTACTCTCGATACGCAATTTGCACGCCTCTATCGGCGACCGCGAGATATTGAAGGGTGTGAACCTGGAGGTGAACCGCGGCGAGGTGCACGCCATCATGGGCCCCAACGGCAACGGCAAGAGCACTTTGGCGGGTGTGGTGGCCGGCAACCCCAAGTACACCGTCACCGCCGGCGAGGTGCTGTACAACGGCAAGAATATCCTCGACATGCCGGTCGACCAGCGCGCCTGCGAGGGCATCTTCCTCGGCTTCCAATATCCGGTGGAGATACCGGGCGTGAGCATCACCAACTTTATGCGCACCGCCGTGAACGAGCAGCGCAAGTATCATGGCTTGGACCCGCTGAGCGGCAGCGAGTTCCTGCGCCTGATGGAGGAGAAGAAGAAGGTGGTGGAGATGACGACCAACCTGGCCAACCGTTCGGTGAACGAGGGCTTCAGCGGCGGCGAGAAGAAGAAGAACGAGATTTTCCAGATGGCCATGCTGAACCCGACGCTGAGCATCCTGGACGAGACCGACAGCGGCCTGGACATCGACGCCCTGCGCATCGTGGCCGGCGGCGTCAACCAGCTGCGCTCGAAGGACAACGCCACGGTGGTCATCACCCACTACCAGCGCCTGCTGGACTTCATCGTGCCCGACTATGTGCATGTGCTCTACGAGGGCCGCATTGTGAAGACCGGCCCCAAGGAGCTGGCCCTGGAGCTGGAGGAGAAAGGCTACGAGTGGATTAAGGAGGAAATTGCTTGAATGTGTGAATGTTTGAGTTATGATTAGGAAAGACCAATTGCCAGATATATGGACCGACGGGTGGCAGGTGGCGGCGGCGCCGCAGAGGATGGCCGTCGGACGCGGCGAGGAGCGCCTGCTGGTGCTCTGCCACGAGCAGGACGCGCCGATGTTCATGCTCCGCGAAGGCCAGGGCTACGACCTCCTGCCCGACCTGGAGCACCTCGACATCGAGGTGGCCGAAGGGGGCCGTCTGAAGCTCTACCGCCTGCAGGCCGTGAACACCCCCGCCAGGCACCTCACCGAGCTCAACATCACCCTGCAGCGCGACGCCAGCCTCGACCTGTGCACCGTCACCCTCGGCGGCGGCCATGTGCGCAACAATGTGGTGGTGCGCATGAAGGGCGAAGGCGGCAGCTGCCGCGCCGACGGGCTCTACCTGATGGACCGCGAGCAGCAGTGCGACAACTATATCTTCGTCGAGCACGCCAAGCCCCACTGCTACAGCCGCGAGCTGTACAAGGGCATCATCGACGACGCGGCGCGCGCCCGCTTCAACGGCCATGTGCTGGTGCAGGACGGCGCCGTGAAGACCGAGGCCTATATGACCAACCGCAATATCCTGCTCACCGACAAGGCGCATGTGGACACGCGTCCCTTCCTGGAGATATACAACGACGACGTGAAGTGCTCGCACGGCTCGACCATCGGCCAGCTCGACGAGCAGGCCATGTTCTACCTCATGACGCGCGGCATCAGCCATCGCACCGCCGTGACCATGCTCAGCTACGCCTTCTGCGACGAGGTGATACGCGGCATTGCCATCGAGACGCTGCGCGACGCGGTGGGCGACATGGTGAAGAAGCGCCTGCACGGCGAACTGACCTCCTGCGCCGACTGCGCCATTGCCTGCAAAAATCCCTGCAACGGTCCCGACGCCCACTTTGATATTGACCCGAGTAAACTATGATGTTTGTGGAGTACAAAGGGAGTGCGAGGAGTGCAGAGGAGTGCAAGACAATGGCATCGTCAAGCGCATTTGTCTTGCACTTCCCAGCACTCCCTGTGCACTCCATGCACTCCCTTATACTCCTAATGCTCTTTCTTTTCCCTCTCTCCTCGCTCTATTCGCAGGTGAAGCCCTCGGACCAGAAAGCCTATGACGCGGCCCTGTCGTGCTACGAGAAGCGGCAGTACCGCGAGGCGGCGCAGCAGATGCGCCATGTGGCGGGCCGCAACCCCAAGGCCGCCGACCCGCAGTTCTGGCTCGGCATGACGGCCGTGAAGGACGGCTTCAACGTTACCGCCATCCGGCGCTACTTCGGCCGCTGCATCGAGCTCAACCCCGACTACCCCCATCCGCTGGCCCACTACTATATGGGCCTGATACACTACACCGACGAGCGCTACGACGACGCGGTGGCCGAGCTGGACAGGTACTTCGCCCTGGCCAACGGCAGCGACGACAAGGCGGTCAATGCCGTCTATGAGGAGGCGTCGAACTACCTCTATTGGTCGCGCTTCCTGGCCGAGGCGGTGCTGAACATGGCGCCTTTCGACCCGAAGCGCGTGCAGGGTGTCAGCTCCTCGAACAACGAGATGCTGCCCTTCCTCACCGCCGACGGGCAGACGTTCTACTACCTGCGTGAGGTGCCCGCCTCGACAGGGCGCACTTTCTATGCCCGCGAGCTGGAGCAGAAGCAGTGGCGCATGTATTTCAGCAAGCGCCTGAACGATACAGCCTTCAGCCGTGGCGCCGAGTTGCCGCCGCCCTTCAACGGCGGCGACCCCGAGGGTGGGGTGAGCCTCACCGCCGACGGCTCGGAGCTCTACTACTCCGTTATCCGCAACAGCGGCGGCTACGCCAACAGCGACATCTACTGTGTGCGGCGCGTCGACGGCCAATGGCAGCAGCCCGAGAACTGCGGCCCGCAGGTGAACGGCGACCGCAGTTGGGAGTCGCAGCCCTCCGTCAGCGCCGACGGGCAGACGCTCTACTTTGCCTCCAACCGCAAGGGCGGGCACGGCGGCATCGACCTCTGGCGCTGCCGCCGTCTGAAGAACGGCGATTGGGGCCGCGCCGAGAACCTGGGCGCCAACATCAATACCGCGGGCAACGAGAAAGCCCCCTTCCTGGCGGCCGACGGCCATACGCTCTATTTCCTCAGCGACGGCTGGCAGGGCTTCGGAGGCTACGATGTCTACTTCGCCAACCTGTCGGACCTCTACGGCAACCGCCCCACCAACCTCGGCCTGCCGGTCAACAGCGAGGACGATGCCGTGTCGTTCGGTGTCACCACCGACGGGCGGCAGGCCTACTTCGCCACCAAGCAGGAGGGGGCACGCAGCAGCGATGTCTACCTCTTCGACCTGTATCCTGCCGCACGGCCCGAGGCCATGCGGCTGTGCACGATGAAGATGGACACCCCGCAGGGCGCGCGCGACACGCTGCTGATGCTCTCTGAGCAGTATACCAATGTGGTTACCTTCGACGTCGAGGGCCTGCTGCCGGCCATCCGCTGCGGCAAGGCGCGCGAGCTGGACCGCAGGCAGGTGGCGCTGGGCGACAGCGTGGCGGCGATGGACCTCAAGGAGCCGATGGTGGTCGACGCCCTCGCCGCCTGGCTCATCGAGCATCCGCGGGTGCACATCGCCATCGAGTGCCCCAAGGCCGACGAGGCCAAGGAGGCCTACGAGCGGCTGCGGCAGAAAGGGCTGCGGGCCGAGCGCTTCACCTACCGTGGCGGCACCGACATCAAAAGCCCTCAAATCAAACTCATCACTCATCACTAAACACCTATCGCTGATATGAAGCCCATCTTCCGCATATTTGGTTACCTGCGCCACTATCCGTGGCAGATAGGGTTCAATATCTTTTTCAACCTGCTGAGCATCCTGTTCAACCTGGGTTCCTATGTGATGATTGTGCCCTTCGTCGAGCTGCTGTTCGGCAGCGGCGAAACGGGGCCTGTCGAGCCGGCTTTCGCTTTCAACCAGGAGCAGCTGGCCGAATGGGCTTTCTGGCACCTGCACAACTACAGCAACACGGTGGGCCTCTGGACCTGCCTGCTCATCATCTCGGGCGGCTACCTGGCCTGCTCGCTGCTGAGCAACCTCTTCCGCTACCTGGGCCTGGTCTTCCTCAGCACCATCCGCAACGGCGTGATTGAGCACCTGCGCAACGACCTCTACCACCACATCACCATCCTGCCCGTCAGCTACTTTGGCCACCGCCGTCGCGGCGACCTCATCAGCCGCATGGCCAACGACCTCTTCGATGTGGAGTGGAGCATCGTCAGCAGCCTGCAGTCGCTCGTCAAGGACCCCATCAATGTCATTGTCTTCTGTGCCACGCTCTTCTTCGTCTCGTGGCGCCTGTTCATCCTCTTCTTGCTGGTGCTGCCGGCGGGGGTGTGGCTCATCGCCCGCATAGGCAGCAGCCTGAAGAAGAATTCGCAGCGCGGACAGAACCGCCTGGGCCGTCTCTTCGCCATGCTGGAGGAGTCGCTGGCCTCGCTGCGCGCCATCAAGAGCTTTGGCCGCGAGGACGACAGCGAGAAGCGCTTCCGTGAGGCCAACAATGGCTATTCGCGCACCATGGTGCGGGTGGCTCTCCATCGCGAGCTCTCCAAGCCCCTCTCCGAGGTGCTCGGCACCTTGGCGCTCGTCATCATCCTGATTGTGGGTGGCTCGTGGGTCATAGGCGACCACATCCAGCCCTCGGTGTTCATCTTCTTTGTCATCATCTTTGCCCGCATCATACCGCCCATCCAGGCGGTGGTGAAGGCCTACAACAGCCTGCAGAAAGGCTCCGCTTCGGCGGCCCGCTTCCTTGAGGTGCTCGACGCCGACGAGGTGATTGTGGAGAAGCCCCATGCGGTGCAGCTCGACACCTTCAGCCACGAGATAGTGCTCCGCGATGTCAGCTTCCGCTACGAGGCCGACGACGTGCTGCAGCACATCGACCTCGCTGTCCGCAAGGGCCAGACGGTGGCCATCGTGGGCCCCTCGGGGTCGGGCAAGAGCACCCTGGTGGACCTGCTGCCGCGCTTCTACGACTGCACGTCGGGCCTGATTACCGTCGACGGGAACCCCATTGCCGACCTCAACATCAACAGCCTGCGCCGGCAGTTCGGCCTGGTGTCGCAGAACTGCATCCTCTTCAACGACACGGTGGCCAACAACATCTCCTTCGGCTCCGACAGCTACTCCCTCGACCAGATACGCGAGGCGGCAAGGGTGGCCCATGCCGACGAGTTTATCGAGGCCCTGCCCGAGGGCTACAACACCTCGATTGGCGACCGCGGCCTCAACCTGTCGGGTGGCCAGCGCCAGCGCCTCTCCATCGCACGCGCCGTGCTGCGCGGCACGCCGATACTCATCCTCGACGAGGCCACTTCGGCCCTCGACACCGAGTCGGAGCATGCCGTCCAGCAGGCCCTCGAGAGCGTCATGCAGGGACGCACCTCCATCGTCATTGCGCACCGCCTCTCCACCATCCGCCACGCCGACATGATAGTGGTGCTCGACCAGGGCCGCATTGTGGAGCAGGGCACCCACGACGAATTGATGACGCAAGGTGGCCTGTATAAAAAACTTGTTGATATGCAAACCTTTATAAAATAATTTTGGCCATATTGGAAAAAGTTAGTACTTTTGCAAACTCAAAACAGTGAGGGAGTATAGCTCAGCTGGTTCAGAGCGCCTGCCTTACAAGCAGGAGGTCACTGGTTCGATCCCTGTTACTCCCACGAAGTTTAACCTTTAAAAATTAAAGAAAATGAAGAAAGTTTTATCGTTCGTTGGCTGCGCCCTCTTTGTCGCCGCCATGACTGTTGCCTGTGGTCACAAGACCGAGGCCGTTGAAGAGAACCCCGAAGAGGTGACCGTCGAGGCCGCCGCTCCCGCCGAGGCTGCCGCCTGCACCATGAATGATGCCGACCACCAGGCCATGCTGGACGCCGCCCGTGAGGCCGGCCGTGCCAAATGCAACTGCTACAAGACCGACCCCGCCAGCGTCGAGAGCTGCATCAAGAGCATCCTGACCCAGACCTACGCTGCCTATGAGGGCAACCAGGAGTTCAAGGACGCTATGGAGGCCGAGTACCAGAGCTGCATCAAGGAGAAAGCCAAAGAGGCTGCCAAAGAGGCCGCCAATGAGGGTGTCAAGGAAGGTGCCAAAGCCCTGTCCAACGCTCTGAACAAAAAGAAATAAGCATTAGTAACAGAAAAAGACAGGTCTGCCGTCTGTAACAGACCTGTCTTTTTTTATCCATAAAGCGCCATGAAACAAATCCTCCGCTGCTTAGCCGTCGCCTCCTTTTCCGTTCTCCTTTTTTCATCTCTTGCGGCTTGTCGCCACGATGAGCGACCGGCCGACGTGATGACCCATGAGCAGATGGTCGCTTTCCTGTCCGACGCCTACCTGCTGGAGGGCTTCTACGCCATCGAGACGCAGTATCGCTACGATGCCCTCACCCCCGAGGTGCTGCACAGCTACGACAGCATCCTGTCGGTTCACAACCTTACGCGCGACGCTGTGGAGCGCAGCCTCGACTACTACACCCGCCACCTCGACGAGTACCAAACCATCCACGAGGAGGTAGTCACCCGCTTGGAGGCCGAGCGGGACGGGCAGTAGTGTGTTTTGAGAGTATGTGACAAAGAAGGCGGAGATTGTTAAACTCTCCGCCTTCTTTTTATTTTGCTATTTTGTTGATGGTAACGTATCTGTGGACACTTGTTTTGGTTTGGGGCCGTTATATACTTCCAATTTGAGTTCTTTGCCATTAAGGGAATCCAACTTCTCGGCATTTGTCCGCATCTCGTCAGAGTCTAAATAGAAGATATTGGGAATCTTAATCACCACGTGAGCCTTCCATTTGCCGTCCTCTTTTCGCATCTGTAATTCGCCGTCTTGCTCTGTGATGGGGGTGCTTTTGTGATAGGTTACCAAAGCGCTTGTATCGTCAATGATAGTGACGTCCCCAATGGTAATTTTAGCAGGTGTGTTAGAGCGAAGATATGCGCTGTCGAGGTAGGGCATCATCTTGCGTTCAAAGAATTGGAGTGTGATGCTTCGAGTTTCGTCGTCGGCATAGTTCTCTGCATCGGCAATTTTGTATTCGCCCATGGCCTTCAGGTATTTGTAGGCAGTCCTTTCTACCTGAGCCTCGTCGCTATTGTCCACACAAGACATTAGGAACAAGGGAGCCAGAATAAGAACAAAGAGTTTCTTCATGGTGTTGGTTTTTGAAAAAGCCGGATTGCAATAAGGCAATCCGGCTTTTTTTGATTGTGTGTTACCAATAATCTCTTAGAGACCTTTTCTGTTGGATTCGGTACGTTTCTGAGCGTCGGCAACCTTCTTGGTAGAACTAGCGGTTTCGTCGGCTTTGATTTCGACCTTTTCTTTCGTCTCTTTGAGCTCGGTGTTTCTGGTGCGTTTGGCAGCCTGATCGGCGGTAGCCTTCTTGATACCCTCGTCCTGTTTGGCGGTGGTCTTTACGGGCTCTTCAACGATCATTTCCTCGGCAACCTCTTCAATGGTGTCCATGGTGTCTTCCACGACCTCCATAGGAGTGGTGTCCTCGGGGACAGCCTCGGTCTTGCTCTTGCAGGCAACTGTAAGGGCTAAGGCAACAACGGCGATAGCTGCGAATTGAAATACTTTTTTCATTTCTTTAAATGCTTTTTTTTGTGTTTTTTTAGTTCAATTCAAAAGCGACGTTGCCCATGGTGACATTGAGGGCTTTGGTCTCAGCATTGGCAAGAGAAGTGCCGCTGATGAAAACACCATAAGCATCAAACATGGTGGCATCCAGAACGGCGGTCATGGTCAGAGCGGTGGCATCGAAAGCCTTGACCTTGAGGGTGGCCTCTTTGCCCCACCAGTCACCAAACCAAGTGGTCTCATTAGTCGAGCTGTTGACGCTGTAGAGAGCGGTCTGATCGTAGTAGTCAAGTTTGAGAACCTGCTTGTTGTCCTCAACGAAGTAACCAGCATAATCACCGGTTTCATTGATCTGGTAGTTCTCCTCACCTTGGCCATACTGGTAAGCACGGGCGTAGAACTCGGGCATGTTGTTGTCGTTGTCCATGTAGGCGTCGAAAATCATGGCCTCGTAGGCTTCGTAAGCAGCAATCATGGTCTCGTCGGGAGTCCAAGCATCACCACCGAAGGTGACTTTCCAACCGTCAGCGATGGCGGGTTCCTGGTTGTTGTTACCGTTACCGTTGCCTTCTTCTTCGGGTTTGGTGCAGGCAACGAACATCATGCTGCCGGCGATCAGGGCAAGGCCCATCAGTTTGAAAATGTTCTTCATTGTTTTTTTATGTTTTAAAGGTTAGTATTTCTTTCTAAAATTTTTGCAAAAGTACGACTTTTTTCTGACGTGGAGAAAAAAATGTGTAATTTTAATGTTTTTTAGCATTTTA
>JAFZKV010000015.1 GCA_017551765.1 Bacteroidales bacterium | reverse complement strand
CATATTGCTTGCCGCAAAGGCCATCATTCCTATGTCAGCAACCGAGGCCGGGACAGTGATTGATGTAGGGCCGGTGGAGTAAAGGAAACACTGGCTTTTTATTCTGGTGACAGACGTAGGGATAGTGACACTGGTGAGCGTCGAGCCGTAGAACGCCAGCTCGCCCAGCGAAACGACATCATAGGTGGTGCCACCGTAGGTTACCGTCGACGGAATGGTGATGTTGCCGTGGTAGTACCCGTTGTACTTGGTGGTAACTTCCACGGTGTGCTCCGTCTCCGACAGCACGCCGTAGGCTATACCGCCCGCTACAAAATATTGTGCCTTAGCAGCTAATGGCAAGCAAAGCACTGCGAAGAGTGCAAAGAGGGTTCTTGTGTGTTTCATGGTGTTGTTGTTATTCGATTGGGGTTAAACAAAAAATGTCCATCTACAAATATAATACCCACTTTTCGACCGAAATCTGACATCATGCACAATAATTTAAGCACTTCTACGTTACTCATTCATATAATTATATATTCAAACAATTACGTAATTATGAATATCATCATCACCGGCGGAGCCGGATTTATCGGAAGCCATGTGGTACGGCTGTTTGTCAACAAGTACCCGCAGTACAAGATTATCAACCTCGACAAGCTGACCTACGCCGGCAACCTGGCCAACCTCAAGGACATTGAGGATAAGCCCAACTATAAGTTCGTCCGCATGGACATCTGCGACTTCGACGGTGTCTACAAGCTGATGCAGGACGAGCACATCGACGGCATCATCCACCTGGCCGCCGAGAGCCACGTGGACCGCAGCATCAAGGATCCCTTCACCTTCGCACAAACCAACGTGATGGGCACCCTCAGCCTGCTGCAGGCCGCCAAGCTCTATTGGGAGAGCCTGCCGGAGAAGTTTGAAGGCAAGAGGTTCTACCACATCTCGACCGACGAGGTGTATGGCGCATTGGAGATGACCCACCCCGAGGGCATCAAGCCCCCGTTCACCACCAAGGCCTCCAGCGGTGAGCACCACCTGGCCTACGGCGAGAAGTTCTTCACTGAAGACCTCAAGTACCAGCCGCACAGCCCTTATAGTGCCGCCAAGGCCTCGAGCGACCACTTCGTGCGCGCCTTCCACGACACCTACGGCCTGCCCACCATCGTGACCAACTGCTCGAACAACTACGGCCCCTATCAATTCCCCGAGAAACTGATACCGCTGTTCATCAACAACATCCGCCACCGCAAGCCGCTGCCGGTGTATGGCAAGGGCGAGAATGTGCGCGATTGGCTCTACGTCGAAGACCACGCCCGCGCCATCGACCTCATCTTCCACCAAGGCAAGGTGGCCGAGACCTACAACATCGGCGGCTTCAACGAGTGGAAGAACATCGACATCATCAAGGTGGTCATCAACACGGTGGACCGCCTGCTGGGTCGCCCCGAAGGGCAGGACATGGACCTCATCACCTACGTCACCGACCGCGCCGGCCACGACATGCGCTACGCCATCGACAGCAGCAAGTTGCAGCGCGAGCTCGGTTGGGAACCCAGCCTGCAGTTCGAGGAGGGCATCGAGAAGACCGTCCGCTGGTACTTGGACAACCAAGAGTGGATGGACAACGTGACTTCGGGCGACTACCTGAAGTACTACGAGGATATGTACGCCAACCGATAAGGAGACCCTCAAGTCAAAAAAAATAGGGGCAAATTGATTTGCCCCTATTTTTTTAACCCTTTAAATTATATTAGAAGACGAGGGTGAGACCGCCGGAAGCCGGACCGACGTTGAGTTTCAGGCCCCAATCGGGACTGACAGACTCGGTGGCGGGCATGCTGTCGGCAAACCTTCTGTAGCGGCTACGGCTGTATCCTCCACGACGATAGGACGAACCGCCGTCGGACGACACAAGCCAAATGCCGGTGCCCACCAAGGCGGCACCCACAATAGTGCCCACAATGCCAACGGTCTTGATGCCGTTGCCAACGGTCTGCACCGCCTGTTGTCCCTCTTGGAAGTCGGGGTCGGTGGCAGACATCTGCGAGGCGGCATTGTTGAACATGTCGGCCCCCAACCATGTGGTGACACCGCCAATCATGGTCATGCCGCCCGTAATGATGCAGGCAATGCCCCATCCTTTGCGCGAAGCATATTGATTAGTGTTGAGTTGTTCCTTGGCAGCAAAGTCGGAGGTAGGCATCGGAAGGGTATAGATGCTGCCCATGTCCGACGGCATGCTTTCGGCAAAGCTAAGTTGGGCTGGTTGGTTGAAGGAGGTGGCATCGGTCAAGTTTTGTGCTTTCATTTCACTGCACAACAGCAGCGCAGCGGCGATGATGAGAATTGCTTTTTTCATTTGATTTTAATTTTTAGGTTATACATAATCGTTTGCTTTCCTATAAATATTATAACCACCTTGTGGGTGCAATCTCTACAGAGGGGGTGGGCATTTTATGATTATTTAACATTACCAGCCACCGACTACCGTTCACCAGCCACCAAACTTATATCGTGCACGACATATCCGCAGCAACACCGCAGGTACACCGTGTTTTGTCCGACTGCGGTCGGACTTCAGTCGGACCACAGTCGGACTTGAGTCGGAGCAGAGTCGGAGGAGGTGGGTAGCCAACCCGATGTACAGAGGGTGTATTATGCACTGAAACAGTGATTTTTAGATAATTTATGGTCGGTAATCGGTAGCCGGTGGCCGGTAAAATGGCGGTTTTGGGGCGGTTTTTGGCCAATACCGACCACCGACGACCGGCTACCAACGACCCACTTAGGTCGTGCACGACCTATTTTTCCGCAAAAAAATAAAAAAAATTTTATGGTCGCACAATAATAAACTTAATTGCTCGTTTCTTAACTAAGATTTTAATTAAATAACTATGGATACAGGCAACAAAGAACTGACCAAAGCCGAGGAGCAGGTGATGCAGGCCATCTGGAAAATCGGCAAAGGATTTGCCAATGAGATTGTGGCGGCCGTGGAGAGCGACGTGGCCTACAACACGGTGCTCACGGTGGTGCGCATCCTGGAGCAGAAGGGCTTCGTGGGGCACGAGACCTTCAACCGCAGCAACCAATACTACCCGCTCATCGGCCGCGAAGAGTATATGCAGCAGATGCTGGGGCGCATGACGCACAATTGGTTCGGCTCGTCGCCACGGGCGCTGGTGTCGTTCCTGGTGGACCGCAAGGCGGTGTCGCTTGATGACTTGGAATCAATAACTAAAGCACTTGAGTCATGATACGCTGGATGATCTTCTCAACGTTGGCGGCTGGAGTCTTTTACGGACTCTACTGCCTGACGCTGCGGCGCGACCGTTGGCTGCAGCTGAGTTTGTGGTATTTGCTGCTGGCGCTTGGGTTCAGCATCATGTTTCCCTTCTTCTCGCTGCCCGAACGGTTGGCCTCGGCATCGCAGTCGGTCATCCCCGCGGGCGGATACCATGCGACGCTGAACGAAATCGAGATATCAGCCACGCCGGCGTCGCACGCCATCAGTCTGATGGACGTCTACGTCATCGGCCTGGCGCTGTGCGTGGCCTACCTACTATTCCAGCTGGTGGTTCAGGCGGTGAAAATCATTATGCTCCGGCAGAAACATACCGTCTATCGTCCCTGTGACGGCTTCGACATTCCGCGCGGCTCGTCGCTCATCCTGCTGGACGACGACACGGCGCCCTACTCTTTCTTCCGCCAGATAGTGGTCGGCACGCGCGGACTCACAGATGAGGAATTGCGCTGTATTCTCGCCCATGAGTCGTTCCATGTGGGCAAGTTACATTCATTCGACATCCTTTTTGCAAGGCTGATGTGCTGCTTGGCGTGGTTCAATCCCTTTGCGTGGCTGCTGATGCGCGAGCTGAGCGCCGTGCATGAGTACCAGGCCGACGCAGCCTCGCTCGACTCGTGCAGCCGCGAAAGCTATCTACACCTGCTCTACCGGCAGGTGACCGGTATCGGATATGGCCATATCACAAATAATTTCCAAAGTATTAACATCAAAAAACGTATCGTTATGATGAACAGAACAACAACGCGCTTCGGCGCATGGAAAGCTTTGGTGGCGCTGCCCGTGGCGGCACTGCTGCTGATGGTGGGCTGCAAGCCCGCCGCCCAAGAGCCACAGCAAACAGAGACGGCACAGACTGAAGTCACCGAAAACACCCCCGAGGGTGAGGTGTTCCAGGTGGTGGAAGTCGAGCCTCAGTTTGAGGGTGGTTTGGAAGCTCTTTACAAATACCTGGCCGAGAACATCAAGTATCCCGAGCAGGCCAAGTCCGATGGAATACAGGGCAGGGTGTTCGTGCGCTTCGTGATTGAGGCCGACGGCAGCGTCACCAATGCCCAGGTGCTTCGCGGCATCGGCGGCGGCTGCGACGAGGAGGCCCTGCGCGTGGTCGAGGCCATGCCCAAGTGGACACCCGGCATGCAACAAGGCAAGCCCGTCCGCGTGCAGTTCAACCTGCCTATCACCTTCAAGCTGCAAGAATAAAAGGCCTACGGGCACAATAAGAAGTCGAAGATGGCGTTATCATCGGTATGAAAAACGTCATCTTCGACTTTGGCAATGTGCTGGTGCAATGGTGCCCCGACCGTGTGTACGGCGAGTATTTCGGCGACGAGGCCCGCGCCTGGTGGTTCTTCCGCCATGTGATTGATTTGGATTGGCGTCAGCGCATCGACGCCGGCGAAAGCCAGGACAAGTGCATCGCCGAGTTGCAGGCCAAACACCCTGAGTATGCGGAGGCCATTGCCCTCTATCGCGACCGCTGGCGCGAGATGCTTGTGGGCGAAGTGCCGGGCATGCGGGAACTTATCGAGGAGTTGAAAATCCAAAGATATGAGATTTACGGCCTGACCAACTGGAGCATGGAGACCTTCCCCGAGGCGCGCGAGCATTTCGGCATCCTGCAGATGATTGACCGCTACGTGGTGAGTGGTGCCGAGGGGCTGGTGAAGCCCGACCCGCGCTTGTTCCAAGTGCTGCTGGACCGCTATGGTCTCAAGGCCGAGGAGTGCATTTTCATTGACGACAATCCCGACAACGTGGACGCAGCCCGCCAGATGGGTATGGAGGGCATTGTATTCCAAGGTGCCGAGGATTTAAAGGAGAAGTTAAGAATTAAAATTAAACATTGATATGAAAAGAACTTTGTTTTTTGCAATTGCATTTCTCGCTTTTCACTTTTCGCTTTACACTTTACAGGCGCAGGAGCGCTTCGACGTGTCGGTCTTCGGTGGCCTCAACTTCTGCCAGATTGACGGCGACGATGCCGGCAGCTACAGTCACCTGGGCCTCCGCGCCGGTGTGGGCACGAGTTTCTTCTTCGGCTGGGACGAGCGCACACCGTGGCGCATGGTGGTGGAGCTTGCCTTCTCGCAGAAAGGGTCGCGGATTGTGCGCGACGACTTCCAGCGCACCATCTCGCTGAACTATGTGGAGCTGCCCATCATGATGAGCTACACGCTGCTGGACCGCAGGCTGCGCCTGGCGGCCGGTGTGGCACCGGCGGTGCAGGTGGGTGCCTCGGTGTTGGATTATGGCGGTGAGCACAATGCAGCCCACGAGGCCAACTACAAGCGCTTCGACTACCTGCCTCTGGTGGCATCGGCGCGCTATCTGTTCACCGACAACCTGGGCTTCGAACTGCGCTTCCAGACCTCGATACTGAGCATCACGGAGCAGAACGCGCACCCAGCCTACCGCATCGTCACGTCCAATACGGGCTCGTTCAACCGCGCCATATCGGCGGGTTTCTCCTATACCTTCTAAAAGTGATGGATCTAACCGAGAGGGCACGTGAGGTGTTTGCCGCCGACCGCTATGCCTGCGAACTGACGGGCATTGATATAGTTCGTGTCGCCGAACATGAAGCCACCTGCCAACTAATGCTTGACCAGCGTCACCGCAACGCACGCGGCGTGGCGATGGGTGGGGTGTTGTTCACTATGGCCGACTTCTGCGCCGCCGTGGCCGC
Source organism: Bacteroidales bacterium (assembly GCA_017551765.1). Taxonomy (GTDB): domain Bacteria; phylum Bacteroidota; class Bacteroidia; order Bacteroidales; family P3; genus Colimorpha. The sequence continues at coordinate 5,604 of JAFZKV010000015.1, read as the reverse complement.
TAACAGTTCCTGCCTTGAAGAAGAGGAACTGCATTGGGTGTCGCTCGACAGCACCATCCACTTCCTCTCCCCTGCCACCGGCGACAGCCTGCGAGCCACCAGCAAAGCTCTCAAATCAGGCCGAGCGACAGCGCTCTACCAGACAGTAATAGAAAGCCTCGACAATGGCAAAACCATTGCCATCGTCGAGACCACTATGATAAAGCTGTAATTTTATTCCGATTTCCTCACAGACTTATAGCCACTCAGGAGGCCTGTGTCGGCGTTGCCGATGAAGGCGAGGATTTGCTTGCCCTCGTCGGTGTGGCCATAGAGTTCTTTCACTTGTTCGACAGCGTCGGTGACGGTGAGGCCTTTGACGAAGATGTAACGGTAGATGTCGCTGATGCGGTTGATGCTTTCGCTGGAGAAGCCGCGACGCTGGAGGCCCAAGCTGTTGACGCCACAATACTGTATGGGGTAGCGGGCAGCCTTGATGAAAGGCGGAATGTCTTTGTCAATCAGGGAGCCGCCCTGGGTGATGACATGCGAGCCGATGTGGATAAACTGCAGGCAGGCCGTCTTGCCACCGAGGATAACATAGTCGCCCAGAATGATGTGTCCGGCGAGGGTTGCGTTGTTGGCCAGCACACAGTTGTCACCCACCACACAGTCGTGAGCCACATGCACGTAGGCCATCAGCAGGTTGTTGCTGCCGATTACCGTCTTGCCGCTGGCGGCAGTGCCGCGATTGATGGTGCAACACTCACGTACAACGTTATTGTCGCCCATCTCAACGGTGGTGTATTCGCCGGCGAACTTGAGGTCTTGCGGCACGGCGGCGATGACGGCACCGGGGAAAATCTTACAGTTCTTGCCGATGCGGGCACCAGGGAAGATGGTCACATTGGGACCAATCCAGGTACCGTCGCCAATCTCAACATCGTCGCAGATGGTACTGAAGTTACTAATCGTCACGTCTTTGCCTATCTTGGCATTGGGGTGCAGGTCGTATAAAATCATGTTCTATTTGTTATTCGCAATATATTCCATTAGGTAGCGGGCAAAGGCGTTGTTAGCCTTGTGCCCAGGCTTGTAAATCTTGAACTTGGCGTTGATGGGCAAGCCTACAAGTCGTATGTCGCCCACGAAGTCGAGTAACTTGTGCCGCGCGGGCTCGTTGGGGAAGTAGGGGTCGGTGGTGTTAAGCACACCGTCGTGCACCTTGAAATTGCTCACGTCCTTGTTGAAGGTCTTGGCTAAGCGTTTGAGCTGTTTGGAGGTCAGTTCCTTGTTGACGAAGACGAGGGCGTTGTCGAGGCTGCCTCCCTTGATGAGGTTAAGGTGCAGCAGAGGTTCTATCTCGTGCAGGAAGACGAAGGTGCGGCAGGGGGCAATGCTGGCGGCGTATTCCGAGAGGTCGTTCATCTCGGCCTGCTGGTGGCCGATGACGCTCTTGGGGAAATCAATCACACAGTCAACGGCGAAGTGGTCGCAGGGTTCCGCATCGAAGACCGAGCCCGTAGGCTCAAACTCGAAGTGTAGTGGCTCGTTGAGGGTGAATACTTTGCGTTCCGATTGCTGTTGTCTGATGCCCACGCGCGCCAACTGCAGCAGCCAGGGGCGCGCCGATCCGTCGAGGATGGGCACCTCGCCACCGTCGAGTTCCACAAGCACATTATCCACCTTCATGCCATGCAGGGCCGACATCAGGTGTTCAATGGTGGCGATGGTGTGGCGACCCGAACCCAAGGTGGTGCCGCGCGAGGTCTCGCCCACCTTGTTGGCAAACGCCGGCTGGGTAACGATATTGGTGCGGTCGGTGCGGCGAAAAGCGATACCGAAGTTATCGGGCGCAGGTTTCACCGTCACCGTCACTGTGCGGCCGGTATGCAACCCCAGGCCTGTCAGACGAAACTCCTTATTGATTGTGTTTTGATACTCCATTTAGTGCGTTTGCAGTTATTTGAAAGAGGCCTTGATGAACTTCAGTCCCTCCAGCCGGTAGAGTTGGGCCTTGTCGTTCTCCAGGCCCGCACCGTGGCGGCTGAGGTGCATCGGTTGTATAAGGGTCGGCAGCGAATTGCCAGGCGACTGCCAAAAAGCGCTGTTCTTCTGGCTCAAGCCGGTGCCGATATACAGCATCAGGTCGTAGCCTGCGGCGGCCAACGGTGAGGAGGGTTCGGTGCCGAAACGGGTGCGGTAGGCCTGCAGGAAGTTCACATGCACATCGTTGGTCATATCCCACGACGTGCTGAAGGTATGGTAGTTGAGCAGCTGCAACTGCGCAAAATCAACATCGATATAGTCGCGCGTCCAATCGCTGAGGCTGTACAGCGTGGGGCTGTCGCTCTTGAAGGCAGCCAAGCGATTGAGCAGGTTACCCACGAAGACACGATTGTTGTCCTTGTCTTGGTCAAAAATGCTCAGCACACTGCAGCCCGGGGTCTTCTTGAGCACACCGGTCAGCTTGGCGCTCTGGCTCCAATTGAAGAGGGTGTAGGGAATGTCCTGCCGCTCGTCGAGCTGCCGTTTCAACTCGTCCAACACCGCCTTCTCGTTCTTAGAGTTGGAGTGTATGATGTAGAGGTGGCCGTTGGGGCGCTCCACCTTCATGTTCTTCAGCATCAGGCTGACCATACCCTCCACCGAGGGCTGCACCTTGACCATGTAGGGGTTCTCGGCACACAACTCGGCACGGGTGGCCATAGGGTTGACAATGTAGATGCCTGCCTGCTGCGCCATCTCTGCAGCCTTGTCGAAGGCATCGCGCAGCAGCAGCGCCACAACAAAGTCGCTCTGCGCCACATTGTGACTATTGAAAGCCTCCTCCACCTTTGCCGCATTGTTCTCGCTCACGTCCACCACGTTCAGCTCCACATTGACACCCTGCTCCGCCAGACGGTCGAGGGCCAGCAACAATCCTTCGTAGAACTCGATGAACTCAAACTGACGGTAGGTCTTCTTGCCCCGCTGCTCAATGTCGAACTTCGAGGTGCTGATCTGATCCAGCTGGTCAAGGTGCAGCGGCATCATGACCGCCACCTTGAGCACGCTACCCGTCTTGCGCACCGTCGGCATAGCAATGGGTTTAACCGGCTCTTTTTCAACCACTTTTCGGGTAACCACAGTATCCTTAGGTTCCTCGGCAGGAGCCATCTCCTTGGCGGCCTCGCTGAACTGACCGCGGACAGGCAGCCACACGGTGTCGCCGGCATGCAGGAAATGGATATCCACATGCGTCACCGCATCATAGCTCTGCACCTTGTAAGCCTTGGAGATAGAGTAGACCGTCTGGCCCGTCTCCACAATGTGCACATAGTACTTGCGGCCATGCAACATCTGCGTCTCAAGGCTCACCTTGACAGGTGTGGTGCCGGGCTTCTGCGACCAAGCCGTAAGGCTCGTCAGCAGCAATAACAGTATCGCTAATAACTTTCTCATGCTTATTCCCATTCGATGGTTGCAGGCGGCTTGGAGCTGATGTCGTATACCACGCGGTTCACACCCTTGACGCGGTTGATGATTTCGTTGCTCACCTTGGCCAGGAAGTCATAAGGCAGGTGGCTCCAATCGGCCGTCATGCCGTCCACGCTCTCCACAGCGCGCAGGGCCACCACGCTCTCATAGGTGCGCTCGTCGCCCATCACGCCCACGCTCTGCACCGGCAGCAACATGGCGCCGGCCTGCCACACCTTGTCGTACAGGTCGTTGTCGCGCAGGCCTTGAATGAAGATGTCGTCCACCTCCTGCAGGATGCGCACCTTTTCGGGGGTCACATCGCTCAATATTCTGATAGCCAGGCCAGGGCCCGGGAAAGGATGGCGCCCGATGAGGCTGTCCTTGATACCCAACTGACGGCCCACACGGCGCACCTCGTCCTTGAAGAGGCTGCGCAGCGGCTCCACCAGCTGCAACTTCATATAGTCGGGCAATCCGCCCACATTGTGGTGACTCTTGATGGTCTGACTGGGGCCCTTGACGCTCGAACTCTCGATGACGTCGGGATAGATGGTGCCCTGGCCGAGCCACTTGGCGTCGGTAATCAGCTTGGCCTCGGCGTCGAACACGTCGATGAAGGTCTTGCCTATGCCTTTGCGCTTCTTCTCGGGGTCCTTCACGCCGGCCAGCACATCATAGAAACGCTGCTTGGCATCGACACCTTTCACATTGAGACCCATATCCTTGTAGCTCTCCAGCACGCTCTCGAACTCGTTCTTGCGCAGCAGGCCGTTGTCCACGAAGATGCAGTGCAGCTGATGACCGATGGCGCGGTTGAGCAGCACGGCGGCCACGGTGCTGTCCACACCACCGCTGAGGCCCAGCACCACCTTGTCGCCACCCACCTTCTCGCGGAGTTCCTTCACCGTTGTCTCGATAAACGACTCGGGCGTCCACTCCTGACGGCAGCCGCAGATGCCGACCACGAAGTTGCGCAGCAGCTGCACACCGTCGGTCGAATGGTGCACCTCGGGATGGAACTGTATGGCGTAGGTCTGTTCGCCTTCAATCTGGTAGCCGGCAAACTGCACATTCGCGGTCGAGCAGATGGTCTTGTAGCCCTCAGGCAGCACCTCGATGGTGTCGCCGTGGCTCATCCACACCTGGCTGCCCAGCGTCACATCCTTCATCAAGGGGTTGCTGTGGTCGATATAGTTGAGGTTGGCACGGCCATACTCACGTATCTTGCTCTGCTGCACACGGCCGCCGCCCCACTTGGCCAGATATTGGGCACCATAGCACACCGCCAGCAGCGGCAGGCGGCCCTTGATGTTCGTCATGTCGGGCACCGGCGCGTCAGCGGCGTTGCAGCTGAAGGGGCTGCCGGAGAAGACGACACCCTTCACCTCGGGGGTGAGGGCGGGTATTTTGTCGAAAGGATGGATTTCGCAGTAGACGTTCAGCTCGCGAATTTTGCGCGCAATCAACTGAGTGTATTGAGAGCCAAAGTCTAAGATAATGATAGTATCCATATATTGCATCTATTTTAAAATGCAAAGATACAACTAATTTCCGACACCACCAAATTTTTATTTCGGCGACCCACCACGTGCCCCCGTCTGGAGCAATTTATGTCGTGCACGACATATTCGCAGCGACACCGTACATGCACCGTGTTTTGTCCGACTGTGGTCGGAGTTCAGTCGGAGTTGAGTCGGACATGAGTCGGAGCAGAGTCGGAGGAGGTGGGGCGGCAACACGACGTCATGACGGGGTATTATGCTCTGAAACAGTGGTTTTTAGGTGGTTGGTGGCCGGTAATCGGTAGCCGGTGGCCGGTAAAACGGCGGTTTGGGGACGGTTTTGGGTCAATACCGACCACCGGCCACCGGCTACCGATTACCTAAATAGGTCGTGCACGACCTATTTTTTCAGGGGTTAAATGTCGTTGTGAAACTGCCAGCCGAGGGCGGAGCCGACGCTGATGGTCATGGAGGAGCCATAGCCGCCATCGTCTTTCAGGCAGTCGAGGGTGATGTAGCGCACGCCGCCGTAGAGGGTCTCCTTGCGGTGGTGGTCATGGCCTTGCAGATAAAGCTCTACGTTGTTGGCAGCCAGGAGGTCCATCAGTTCGTAGGTCTCCTCGAGCGGCAGGTTGCCCGACATGAACTGCGACATGTCGGT
>JAFZKV010000121.1 GCA_017551765.1 Bacteroidales bacterium | reverse complement strand
GCCAACCGCATAGGCTCGCAGATCAACGGCGGCCCCTTCTCGCTGATGCAGCTCAAGATATTGGCCGAGTGCATCTCGCTGACCGTCTTCACCGTCATCGTGGCCACCGTCTTTAAGAGCGAGCCCATCCGCTGGAACCATATCGTCAGTTTTGGCTGCATTGTGCTGGCCGTCTTCTTTGCTTTCCTAAAACGATAGTGCGATGAAACGGCTCTTGTGGATTCCGCTGATTGTGTTGCTGGCGTCGTGTGCTACGAGGCCGGACAGGCTCTACTTGACGGACTGGACTCTAAATTATCAGGGGAAGTTGTACCCGGCCACGGTGCCTGGATTTGTCCATACCGACCTGATGGCCAACGGACTTATCCCCGACCCTTTTTATGGCACCAATGAGGACTCGGTGCAATGGGTTGTGGATACTCCATGGGTGTATAATTATCGTACCTGTGTTAGTCTCAAGGACCTGCCAAAAGGGGACAGCCTCTGGCTGGTCTTCGAGGGATTGGCAGGATGGGTTTATGTTGCCGATGTGTGGATTGACAAATATGGAGGCTTTGCTCCTCGCGACTACCTGGCAAACAACATGTTTGTCGAGCATGTCATCCCCCTTGACATGACGAGAGACCCCTTTGTCTACTGTGTAGCGGAAGGCGGCGCCGACACTTTGGGAATTGTCCTTAACTTCCTGATACATTCTCTTGCGGAGGAGGACGAATATAGCGAGAAAGAGTATGGCATCCCACTGCCCGACCGCCGCGCCTTCACGCGCATTGCACCCTATCAGCAGGGCTGGGACTGGGGGCCCACGCTGCCCACCTGCGGCATCTGGAAGCCGGTATATATCACAAATAAATCTCAATCAGAACTAAAAGAACCATCAGAAAAAAATTCTTTTTGTTCTTTTAGTTCTGATTGGGGAAAAATCGAACTCCGGCAGGAGCAGGACTCCATCGGCCAGAGTTTCACCTTCTACCGCGACGGCAAGCCCCTCTTCATCAAGGGGGCCAATTGGATACCTGTCCATAGTTTTCCCATAGACAACAAGGCCAACCGCGACCGCTACCGTCTGCTGCTCACCTCGGCCAAGGAAACAGGTTTCAACATGCTGCGCGTGTGGGGCGGCGGCATCTACGAGCACGACTATTTCTTCGACCTCTGCGACTCGCTCGGTCTGATGGTGTGGATGGACTTCAACTTCAGCACCATGCTCTATCCCGACACCCCCGAGATGCTGGAGAGCATCAAAGAGGAGGCTTATCAGAATGTCAGACGCATAGCGAAGCATCCCTGTGTGGTGCTCTGGTGCGGCAACAACGAGGTGAAGAACGGCTGGGAAGACTGGGGCTGGCAGGATGTATACCATTGGACTCCCGAGCAGCGCGCACGCCTGCAGCACGGCATCGACACTATTTTCGGTGAGCAAGGCATCTTGGCGCAGGCGGTGAAAGACTGCGATCCACTGCACCGCCCTTACATCACCACCTCACCGCTCTACGGCTGGGGGCACCCTGAGTGCGTCACCCACGGCGACAGCCACTATTGGGGCGTCTGGTGGGGCGAGGAGCCCTTTGAGAAATACGCCGAGAAGACCGGCCGCTTCATGAGCGAATACGGCTTCCAGAGCTACCCCATGCTGTCGACAATCAGGCAGTTCTGCCCCGAAGACCAGCTCTATATCGACTCCCCCACCCTCCGCAGCCATCAGAAGCACCCACGCGGCCGCGAGATTATCGACAAAGCCATGCGGCAGTACTACGGCTTCGACAGCAAGACATTGAACCTTGAAGACTTCTGCTATGTCAGCCAGCTGCTGCAGGCCTGGGGCACCGGCTACGGCATCTTCCAGCACATCAAGCAGCAGCCTCACTGCATGGGCACCCTCTATTGGCAGCTAAACGACTGCTGGCCTGTGGCCTCGTGGAGCAGCATTGACTACTACGGCAATTGGAAGGCGTTGCACTACCGTGCGCAGGCGCTCTACAGCGACGACTTGGACCTGCCGCTTTGGCAACAGTACTACAGCGTCTACCCTAAAGACCGCATATATCCGGAACCAAAATACAATTCTCAATTCTCAATTCTCAATTCTCAACTCCAGGTCTCCATCACCGCCCAAACCGACCTCTACGATGTCTATATCGACACCGATCCGCACATCAACGGCCACTTCACACGCAACTTCTTCGACCTCCGTGCCGGCGAAAGCGTCACCACCACGCTCATCCCCGCCGACCCGCGGGCCGACGTGAGCCATGTGAAAGTCACCGTCCGCACCCTCAACGAACTTTACAACAAATCCGCCCGTTGACACGACACCTGCCAGCGCCGCACCAACAACCTACCAAGGACTTCCCATCGACTTCCCAAGGACTTCCCATCGACTTCCACGGTGGTAGTAGAGAGGACTATTATCGGCTGATGTCGAGGAGGTTAATATTTTTTATTATTTTTTCTTTCCGTATTAGTAAAAAAATGCGTATCTTTGCATTTTATTTATACAGACAAAAAATTGCGCAATTATGTATACAGACACCACTAAATTCATCGGCGAAGGCCTTACTTACGACGACGTGCTGCTCGTCCCCGCCTATTCTGAAGTGCTGCCCCGCGAAGTCTCGGTAGCGTCGCGCTTCTCGAAGCGCATCATGCTCAACACGCCGCTCGTGTCGGCCGCTATGGACACCGTCACCGAGGCCGCCATGGCCATCGGCATGGCCCAGGAGGGCGGCATCGGCGTGCTGCACAAGAACATGAGCATCGAGCGCCAGGCCAACGAGGTGCGCAAGGTGAAGCGTGCCGAGAACGGCATGATTATCGACCCCATCACCCTGAGCAAAGAGGCCAAGGTGAAGGACGCCCTGAAGCTGATGGCAGAGTACGGCATCGGCGGCATCCCCATCGTCGACGAGCAAAAGATGCTTATCGGCATGGTGACCAACCGCGACCTGCGCTTCGAGCGCGACATGGAGCGTCCGCTGAGCGAGATAATGATTACCAAACTCATCACCACGCACGTGGGCACCACCTTCGCCGAGGCCACCGACATACTGCAACAGCACAAGATTGAGAAGCTGCCGGTGGTGAACGAGAAGGGTCAGTTCATGGGCCTGATCACCTACCGCGACATCATGAAGACCAAGGAGCGCCCCAACGCCTGCAAGGACAGCAACGGCCGTCTGCGCGTGGCCGCCGGTGTAGGCATTACGCCCGATATGATGGACCGCGTGGACGCGCTGGTCAAGGCAGGCGCCGACGCCATCGTCATTGACACCGCCCACGGCCACAGCATCCGCGTGGTTGAGGCACTGAAGAAAGTGAAAGAAGCCTATAAGGATATTGACGTAGTGGTGGGCAACATCGCCACCGGCGAGGCCGCCCTGATGCTGGCCGAAGCCGGCGCCGACGCCATCAAAGTGGGTATCGGACCCGGAAGTATCTGCTCGACCCGTATTGTGGCAGGCATCGGTGTGCCACAGTTGACGGCCGTCTGCGAGGTGTGCGGCGCCCTGAAACAGGGTGGCTACGACGTGCCCGTCATCGCCGACGGCGGCATACGCTACAGCGGTGATATTGTAAAAGCCATCGCCGCAGGTGCCAGCAGCATCATGGTGGGCTCGCTGGTGGCCGGCGTGGACGAGGCCCCGGGCGAGACCATCATCTTCGAGGGCCGCAAGTTCAAGAGCTATCGTGGCATGGGCTCGCTGGAGGCCATGCAGAGCGGCTCGAAGGACCGCTACTTCCAGGACAAGGAAACCGACGCCAAGAAGCT
>JAFZKV010000120.1 GCA_017551765.1 Bacteroidales bacterium | reverse complement strand
GGCCACCTGCGTCATGGCCTCGGGCGACAGGAACTGCCCTTTCTTGACGTTGACGCAACGGCCTGTTGCTGCGGCAGCACGCAAAAGCTCGGTCTGCCGACAGAGGAAAGCGGGAATTTGCAGCACGTCGACATAGTCGGCAGCCAAGGCGGCCTCCTCGTTGGTGTGGATGTCGGTCACCACAGGCACGCCGAAGCGCTCACCCACCTCGCGCAGCAGGCGCAGGGCTTCCACGTCGCCAATGCCGGTAAAGGAATTGACGCTGGAGCGGTTGGCCTTGCGGTAGCTGGCCTTGAAAGCGAAAGGAATATGCAGCCGGTCGCAGATGGCGACAAGCCGCTCACAGACCACAAAAGGGTTCTCGTGGTCCTCAACAACACATGGGCCGGCGATGAGGAAGAAGTTGCCCGAGTCGGTGTAGCGCAGTTTAGAGAGTGTAGGGATCATCAATAGCTCATTTCATCGTTTGCATAGGGGTCGGACTCGCCGTCCTGTTCTTCATCGCCACGCTGCACGCGGCGCTCTGACGAGCGTTGCAGGCTGATGATGAGTGCACCCAGCATGCGGGTCATCTCCATCAGGTACTCGCGCGACTGCTCAAACTGCCCGTCGCCAAAGACGCCGAGGTTGTGGGCCACTTCGGTGTAGACCACACATTCACGGATGGCAGTCTTGGCAATCTTCAGATAGTGGTCAAACTGCGACTTGCTGCGGCTGGAGCCTTCGGCGATGTTGAGGGCGATGTCGTAAGCCGAATGGCAGAACGATTTCACCAGCGCTTTCTCTGCATCGTTGCGGGGGCTGCTGAGCTGCGTCATGACCCAGCTGGCATAGTCGGTTGCTTTGCCATAGATGCGCAAGTCCTCAAAACGGAAGAAACTTACTACTTTCTCTTCTTGTTGTTCCATAATTGTATAGTGTTTAATGGGTTTATATTCTTTAAACGATTTCGGCGAAATACTTCATGAACTGCGTGCGCATGGCGACAGAGGCTTTTTCGGCGGGAGCGACGGCCAGCTTGCCACGGAACTTGTCGATGCTGTCGTAGCCCTTCTTCTCCATCCATGCCTGCAAGCCACTGTTGAGCTCGCGCAGGGTGTCGATGCCGTTCTTGTAGAGGCAACTGACCACCTGTACCGTTGTGGCGCCGCCCAGAAGCATTTTCACCACATCGTCGGAGGTGTAGACGCCGGTGGAGGCGCTGATGTCGCAGCGCATCTTGCGGCAAAGCAAAGCCACCCAGCGCAGGGTGTTGTGCATTTCCTCATGCGTGGAGAGGAACGATGCGTTCTTCAGCGTCTCGTTCTCAATGTCGATGTCGACCTGGACACTCTTGTTGAACATCGTGACGCCCTGGATACCCATCCAACTGAGTTGCTGCATCTGCTTGGCCATATCGGTGAAATAGGGCCCCACCTTGATGCTGATGGGTATGGTGACAGACTTACGCAGCGTGTTGATAATCTGTGTAAAGGTACGCTCCACATCGTCGGCCGACGTGGATGTTTCATACGGCAGAATGGCCATATTGAGCTCCAATGCGTCGCAGCCGGTGTCCTGGAACTTCTTGGCATAGGTGAGCCAATTCTCGTAGGAGAAGCAGTTGATGCTGCCAATCACGGGAATGGTAAGGCGACGCTTAGCCTCACGTATCATGGAGAAGTGCTTCTCCAGCGAGTCATCGGCCACATGCTGGGCGATGTACTCATAACTAACGCCGTAGCTCTCGGTGGGAGCCACCATGTGTGTATTGCGCTTGATGTCGTGGATAATCTGTTCCTCAAAGACCGATTTCACAATTACGGCGCCGGCACCGGCGGCCTCCATCTGCACCATTTTCTCCACATCGGCGGTCAGACCACAACTTCCCACCACGATCGGGCTGTTCAATTCAAGCCCTAAATATTTGGTTTTTGTATTCATAAAATACTATTTTTTCACCTGTTAATATTCTTTGCAAAAATATGTAAAATATATTTATAAAAAAAATTTTTCTGCAAAAAAATTACAAAACAAACTATATCAGGCTGATTATCAACAGCAATAAAATTAGCATAAAATATTAAAAACAGGCCATGTTCATCACTTTTTTCATTTTCAAACGCTCAATTCATAAAAAAGTTGTATTTTTGCACCCGATTTTTCAGCGACAGAAAACTAAAAAGTACACAACAATAATGGAAAAGCAAATCGAAGAGAAAAACACCGAGATGGCTAACGTCATCACCCGTTCGGAAGAGTTTATCCAGAAGAACCAAAAGACCCTGATTATCATCGTGGCGGCCATCCTCGTGGTCGTCCTCGCCATCTTTGGCCTGCGCAAGTGGGTCTTCCAGCCCCGCGAAGTGCGTGCAGCCGAGGAGATGTTTGCCGCCGAGCAGTGGTTCGCCCAGGGCGACTTTGAGAAAGCCCTCAACGGCGACGACACCTTCCGTGGTTTCCTCAGCGTCATTGACAATTACAACTGCACCAAAGCCGGCAAATTGGCCAAATACTATGCCGGTGCTTCCTATCTGCACATGGGCAACTACGACGAGGCCATCCATTGGTTGAAGAAGTACAAAGGCAACGACACCTTCACCCGTCCGCTGGCCGAGATGATGCTGGGCGACGCCCTCATCGAGCAAGGCAACACCAAAGAGGCTGTCAACCACTACAAAAAAGCTGCTGCCATGAACAGCAACTACATCACCTCCCCCACTGCCCTCTTCAAAGCCGGCATGGCCTATCTGATGCTCGACGACAACACCAATGCCCTCGATTGCTTCCAGCAGGTAAAGAAGAACTACCCCGAGAGCACCGAGTGGACCGAGATTGACAAGTACATCGCCCTCGCCGAAGCCGGTAAATAACCCTAGATTACCTATTTTAGAAAATACAAAAGCCTCTGCCAAGCAGGGGCTTTCTTTTTCGTAACAATTTCGTAACAATATCTTAACAAAAACTTAACCATTTCGTAACCATTTTGTAACAATCTGTCTGTATTTTTGCGGTGTCAAACCAGCATTGCAAAAAGACATGAATGTTACAACAATCCTACTAATTATCATCAACTTCGCCGGCGCATTAGCGGTATTTCTTTTCGCCATGAAAATGATGAGCGAGGGTCTCCAGAAGGTTGCGGGCAGCAAAATGCGTGCCGTACTGGGCCGCATGACGGGCAAACCCTTAAGTGGCATCCTGACCGGAACAGCAGTGACGGCGGCCATCCAGTCATCGAGCGCCACCACGGTAATGGTGGTGAGTTTTGTCAACGCTGGCCTGCTATCGCTCGGCGGCGCCATCGCGGTCATCATGGGAGCCAATATAGGCACTACCGTAACCGCTTGGATTATCACCCTGTTGGGCCTCGGCAGCGGCTCGGGATATTTCGACCTACCGTTACTTATCGCCGCCGCCAGCCTCGCGTTTTTCTTCATGAAACGAGACAAGATGCACTCCGTCGGCCAGACCATCATTGGCCTAGCACTGCTGCTGGTGGGGATGCGATGCCTACAAAGCGCAATGCCCGACCTCAGCAACTACCCATCGCTGCTGCACGGCCTTGCCTCATTAAGCGGTTACGGATTCTGGTCGGTGCTTCTCTTCGTAGCCATCGGCGCTGTGATGACCTGTATGGTGCAAGCTTCGGCGGCCACAATGGCCATCACGCTGCTTATGCTCCACAACGGATGGATAGGCCTTGACGTAGCCATTGCACTGGTGATGGGCGAGAACATCGGCACCACCGTCACAGCCAACGTCGCCGCCACAGTGGCGGGCATCGCCGGCAAGCGTGCCGCAAGAGCGCACTTTGTATTTAACGTATTAGGTGTTACGCTAACGCTCATCCTCTTCCGTCCCATTCTTTCGGTAGTGCAGCTGGTTTTCCCTAACGATGCCCCAATGGCGCTGTCACTCTTCCATACGATGTTCAACGTAATGAACGTCAGCATTCAGTCGTGGTTCATCCCACAGATTGTGTGGATTGTCACACGCATGGTGCCTGAGAAGAAAAAGAAGAACGAAAGCGACGACTATCGCCTCACCTACATCAGCCGCGGTCCCGTGGACACCGCCGAGCTCAACCTGCAGAGTGCCAAGAAGGAACTGCAACTCTTCTCGAAGCAAGTGCTGCGCATGTATGCCCTACTGCCCGAGCTACGGACGGTTAAAAACGCCAAGGAGATGGATGCAGTGGTGAAACGGATTGCACAATATGAGCGACTCACCGACCGCATGGATATGGAAATAAGCAAGTTCCTCGTCGCTGTCGGGGGAGGTAGCATCAGCGGCCACGGATCGGAGCGCATCAGTACCATGCTTCGCATTAGCGACAACTTGGAAAGCATCGGCGACAGCATCTATCAAATCGCGTTGACACGCAAAAACAAATACTCCAACGCTGTACACTTCAATGAAACTCAAAATACCAATCTTGCTGAAATGAGCGCACTCGTGGAGAACGCCTTATTGGTGATGGACGGCAACCTTGTCAATTACGACCATGCCAACATCCGTGCTGCCGAGGATGCCGAGCGCGATGTCAACGCTTGCCGCGACCGTTTGCGAGAAGAGCACCTCGACGCCCTGCGACACAACCGCTACGGATACGAGGTGGGCAACGCCTACAGCAGCCTCTTTGCACAATATGAAAAACTCGCTGACTATATTATCAACGTCAGCGAGTCTATCGATCCTTCTTTCAAGAAATCTTAACCCAACATCTCGGCGAGAGCAGCGACCATGTGTTCGGCGCCGTCGAAGATTTCGCTGATGTGCGTGGCCGCCATATAGGCTGGCGTGGTGATTACTTTGTGCTCGGTGTCGACACAGACGTCTGTAGGGCCACAGGCCTTCACCTTGCAGCCGAAGCCTTGGGCTATCTGTGAAGCCTGGTTGTCGTCGGGACCGAGGGTGAGCTCCACCTCGTAGCGACCCAGCATCTTGGCCACCACCATAGGGGCGATGCACATGGCCACCACAGGCTTGTGGGCGCGATAGGTCTCAAGGATGGCGTCGGCCACGCTGTCGACCACCGTCATGCGGGGACCATCGAAGGCGAAGGTGCTCAGGTTGCGAGCGGCACCCATGCCACCCGGGAGGGCCAGAGCGTCGTAGTCTTCGGGGCGGTACTGTTCCAGCGGCAGTAGGTTGCCACGCGCAATGCGGGCACTCTCGACAAAGATGTCGCGCTGCTCGGTGTCGAGGATGGTACCTTCCTCCTCGTCGTCCACGACTTCCACATGCGGCACTACCTCGAAGTAGCCTTCGGGAGCGAAGCATTGGTACTGCCAACCGCGCCGGTCGATAGCGAGCAGGAGAGACAAGCTCTCCTGCAACTCGCTACCGTCACGGTTTCCGCAGCCACTCAATATAACTGCTACTTTTTTCATATTACTTGTTGAAAGCGTCCACGCTCTCTTTGATGAGTTGGAAGGTGGCTTCGATGTCGTTGTCGAGACCCATGCTGAAGCGGATGAGGCCTTCGCTCATACCCATCTCCTTCTGGATGTCCTCGGGCACCTCAGAGCTGGTGCTCTTGCCGCTGTTGCTGAAGAGGGTCTTGAAGTAACCCAAGCTGACGGCCAGGTAGCCGACGCCCTTCTGCTGCATGAGCTCCATAATCTTGCTGGCGCGCTCGGCAGTACCCATGTCGATGCTGATCATGCCGCCGAAGCCGTAGCCTTCGTTCATCATGCTGCAGAACAGCTCGTAGTCGGGATGCTCGGGCAATCCGGGGTAGTTGTACTTGAAGCCCACCTCTTTGAAGCGCTTGGCCAGGTACATGGCGTTCTCGCCATGCTTCTTCATGCGGATATGCAGGGTGTGGAGGTTCTTGTTGATGGAAGCGCTGCGCATGGGATCCAGCACGGGACCGAGGAGCATGCAGGTGCCGTCGTTGACATCAATCAGGCTGTTGATATATTCGGCGCTGCCGCAGATGGCACCGGCCACGCAGTCGTTAGTGCCGTTGATGTACTTGGTCATCGAATAGACGGTGACGTCGGCACCCAAACGGCAGGGGCTGAAAATCATGGGGGTGAAGGTGTTGTCCACAATCAGCTTGGCACCGGCGGCATGGGCCATCTTGCTCAGTTCGGGCACGTTGGCGATGCGGAGCAGAGGGTTGTTCATCGTCTCGGTGTAGACCACCTTGGTGTTGGGGTGCTCGGCAAGGGCTTTCTTCACGGCGTCGAGGTTCTGCATGTTCACGAAGGTGCAGTTGACGTTGAACTTCTTGAGGTAGTTGGCCATGAAGGCGAAGGTGCCGCCGTAGGTGGTCATGCTGGCCACGATGTGGTCGCCAGCCTTCACTTCGTGCAGCAGGGCGCTGGTGATGGCTGCCAGGCCGGAGCCGGTCACCCAAGCGGCCTCAGTGCCTTCCATAGCGGCCAGGCGCTGGCAGAGGGCGAGGTTCGAGGGGTTCCAATGACGGCTGTAGAGGAAATAGCCCTCGGTTTCGCCGTGGAAGGTCTCGGTCATCAGGTGAGCCTCAGGGAAGGTAAAGGTGGCGCTGTCGCAGATAGCGGGGTTCACACCACGGTTGGCATCGCGTCCGTCGACGCGCTGAATTGCAGTTGCGGGATCGAATTTGTTCATTGTTATCAAATGTTTATTAATGTTATTGTTTACGTTTGAGGGTGCAAAAATACGACTTTTTTCCGACATGGCGAAAAAAAGTTTACGCCCATGCGTCGTAGCGGCCGTCGTCGTCGAGTTCCTCGTCGGGAGCCAGCAGGCTGTCTTCGTCGTAGGAAGGCTCCAGGTGCGCCTGAAGGTAGAAATTGGTGTAGTCGCGCCCACCTGTATCCAAATCCTTGCTTTCGCCGGGCCACAGGCGCACCTCTTTGGTCTCGCCCACACGCAGCGTCACCCAATTCTCGTTCACCTCCACCACCGTCAGCGACGCCAAGACCCGGCCCGGATCCTCGTAATGAAGGCACTCACCCACATGTATCTCATCGGGCTCAAAGGTTGTGAGAAACGAGTCGTGATGCACAATACCTGGGTCGACGGCCTCCGAGTACACCCAGATTTTAAGTTGCTTCCATTCCATAGTGTTGAGGATTTGATTTACACTCATAACGACCACCCACACCCTTTTATTGTGCACCGCAGTAAAAAGGCTATGACTGCGCATTAAATCCGACTGTTCTACCATCGTTTAACCATAGTTCGACCATAGTTCAACCATCGTTTAACCATCGTTTAACCATTAGTAATGGTAGAACTATGGTTGAACGATAGGTAAACAATGGTTTAAAAGGCGTAGTTATAGTGGAGTCGGAACGGCGTCAGCACGTGGTGGATGGGGGAACGTGAATTTTTTTTTGGCCATATCGGCAGAGTTTTGTATCTTTGCATTTTAAATAATACATTATCAAGCAATGAAAAAGTTTGCTATACTGCTCATATTCACAATACTGACGGCCCTCGGAGCCTCGGCGCAGAAGCCCGTCTACGAGAGTGCCATGAAGAGTTTCGGCTATAAGAACACCGACGGCAGTTGGCGCATCATGCCTCAGTATCAACGTGCCGGCGAATTCGAGGGCAGCGTGCGCAAATGGGCGCCCGTGAAACTCGACGGCCATTGGGGCTGCATCGACATCGACGGCAACCTCATCTGCCGCAACCTCTTCCCCACCCAGGAGGTGGCTCGCCAGGCGGGTCACGAATGGGAGGTGATGAGTGAGCCCGGCAAATGGGTCTACCCCGCCCGCAACCAAGCCGACGGCCGCTGGGGCTTCGTCGACTACTACGGTCGCTGGAAATACCAGCCTGTCTATGAGGCTGCCAATCCCCACATGGGCAAAGACCCCAAGAGCTACGCCTCGGTCAAGAAGGAAGGCCGCTGGGGCTGCATCGATGGTCGCGGCGTGCTGGTCATCAACAATATCTTCCACAGCGCCGAGCAGGCCGAAGAGGCTGGCGCACAGTGGGCTATCGCACGCAACTACTACACCTGGCGCGTGCCCGTCACCAACCCCAAGACCGACCTCTGGGGCTTTGTCGACTACCTCGGCCGTTGGGCCGTACAACCCCTCTATCAGGACCAGCGCCCCTTTGGCGAGGACAACAACTATCAATACACCCAGGTGAAGCAGGAAGGCCGCTGGGCCAACATCGACCGCAACGGCAACGTCATCAGCACCGCCATCTTCTTCACCGCCGAGGATGCCGCCTACGCCCTGCGTCAGTTCGAGCACGGCCGCACCCTCGAGGGCTGGCGCTTGCCCGTCACCAACCCCGCCAGCGGCAAATGGGGCTGGGTGGATTGGAGCGGCGAATGGCGCATCAAACCCATCTATGAGGATGCCACCCACTTCGCCAACGACACCGGCCTCTTCGCCACCGCCAAGCTCGACGGCTTCTGGATGGTCATCAGCGACACCGGCGACGACCTCAGCCGCAACGTCTTCACCCTCAGCAGTGAAGCCTGGCTCGCCGGCAACGAGTGGGACACCGGCCAGGAACTCGGCCATTGGCTCTACCCCATCATGGACCAGGGCACACAGGCCTGGGGCTATGTCGACTACAAGGGCGAGTGGGTCATCAAGCCCACCCTTGAGGATGCCAAGCTGTTCACCTACGTGTGGAACGACCGCGTGGCACCCGCCAAAATGGACGGCAAGTGGGGCTGCATCGACCACACGGGACAGTTCGTGGTGGCCAACATATACAACACCTC
>JAFZKV010000119.1 GCA_017551765.1 Bacteroidales bacterium | reverse complement strand
TCGTCGCCCAGCAGCAACTGCGCATGGCTGATGCGCCCGCTGTCGATGATTTCCGTCAGCCGGTTTATCACATCTCGTTGTCCTACAATGTCTTTAAACTGCATCCTCTTCGGTTTTAACTTGCAAATATACAAAGAATATCTTATATACAACAAAAAAATTATGTCGTGCACGATATAAATGGTGGTCGTTGGCCGGTTGTTTTTTCACTTTTCGCTTTTCACTTTTCACCTTCCACCTCCGCTCTAACACCGCCCTAACGCCCACTGTTGTCCCATTGTTGTCCTATTGTTGTCCGCTTGTTGTCCGTTTTATAATCGAACAACAAACGGACAACAAGCGGACAACAAACGGACATAAGTCGGAGTCATATCGGAGTCACCTGGGTCTTATACGGCACTTATAACCAACATATTGCGCGCCAAATCCCATCTTTCCCGTTCAGTTGTCAGCGCCGATGCGTATGTCACCAGCCAAGTTGTCTTGGTTGTCTCCGTTGTCGCCCCCAATCACCGGCCCCCGACCACCGATTACCGACCACCCCAAAATACATCGTGCACGACATAAATCCGTTTTGACACACTCCTCCACCACCGCTTCGCGGCGGTCCCCCTCCCCTAACTAAGGGGAGGAGCCAGATAGCAAGTGCCCCCTCCCAGCTGCTCCCCTAAGTTAGGGGAGCTGTCACGAAGTGACTGAGGAGTGTGTGTCATGTGACTGAGGAGTGTGTTTTCCTCCCCGCTGCGCGGTAATCCAACAATCCAAAAAGATTTACAAGATTTATAGATTACGCCGCCAGGCGGGAGAAAAGAAAAAGATTTCCAAGATTTACAGGATTTCCGCGCAGCGGGGAAAAATGCGGAGATAAAAAAATATTTGCGTATGTCAGAAAATGTTAGTACTTTTGCAGCAGATTTCGCCTCAATCGTTAAATAAAATTAAAAGTGCGTTAAGAAATGGGCAGATTTTGTCACCTTGTGCGTCTATAGGGCAAAAAGGAAACAAACATTCCAAACATTATGAAAAAGGTTGCAATGTTTTTCACAGCAGCATTGCTGCTTACCACAGGTCTACAGGCACAACAGGTTGTTAATTCTTGTGAACTGAAAGATGGCTACCTTCCGTATGCTTGGTTGGAAAACACGGAGTCGTTGAATCTCATTGCGGGCGGCACAATCGAGTTTGAGAAAATAACGATGTTGAAGGCAAAGTATTTTTATGTGGATGATGCTGTTCCTGTATACGGCATAGCCGCAGGATTAACCACCACAGATTTGGATGACCCTTACCCATATATTATTTTAGATACTTCCTGGAACAACGCATACGAGTATTTTACGTTGTATAAGCATGATGCAGACACCTTGGGATTGACCCCCGTCTCTGATTCACTTGTATTCCATTTGCGCGACACCCCGGTGTCATATTACATGAATTTGATATGCGGGTCAAATCATAATTATAACGGCATTGAACAAGAATTTATAATTCCCGTGTATGAGCGTTATTTCGACAGCGTTTATTGGATGACGGATTCGTTCTATGTGGGCATGACGCAGAGAAGTTACAAGGATCATGTATATGATTCCACGGGAACATACTACGAATATAGCTCGTGGCCTGTAATAATGTTAAGGTTCGGACAAGAACCTTATCTAAGCCAAGGTGATATCATGCTAATCCACCGGGATTTGAGTGATTTGCCTACCGAATGGCAAGGATATCCCATCGATTGGGGGCCTGAATGGAGTTATATGATTCCCAACCACAACGGGGATAATGGGATTTATTTCATTTTCCCCATCTTAACACCCCCCGACACCACAGGTACGGGCGACGACACGCTGGCGGTGCAGCAGGTGCAGTTGGTGGACCGCCTGGTGGCGGTGCAGCCCAACCCCGCCACAGAGAGAGTAAAGGTGGTGTCCTCGTGCGGCATGGAGCGCCTGACGGCCTACGACGCGGCCGGCAAGCAGGTGTACCGGCAGGAGGCTTCGGGCCTCAGCACCACCCTCGACGTCAGCCGCTGGCCCGCAGGCACCTACATCCTCCACGTGCAGACGCCGATGGGCACCTCCGCCAAGCGCCTCGTGGTGACGCGATGACGGCACCCGCCCATTTTGTGCAAAACCTGTTGAAAACGGCTCGCGGTGCGGGCCGTTTTTTGTTGAAAACTTACAAAAAAGTGCGCTTTTAAAGTGTTAAAATTTTTTTGTAACAGATTGGTTACTAATACCTGCGTAAGATTTTAAGTTTTTTTAACACTAACAGAAACAGCAGATGCTTGGTGGGTTTGAAAAAAAGGTGTAATTTTGCAATTCCTTTTTGGGCCCATTGTGCCCTGAAACGAGACTGAAAATCAAGTAATAAAAATAAAAACAAGAAAGAAAAAATGCCAACAATTCAGCAATTAGTTCGCAAAGGACGTCAGCAGATGGAGTACAAGTCCAAGTCTCCCGCCCTCGACAGCTGCCCGCAGCGTCGCGGTGTCTGCACGCGTGTGTACACCACCACCCCCAAGAAACCTAACTCGGCCATGCGTAAGGTGGCCCGTGTGCGTTTGACCAACGGCAAGGAGGTGAACGCCTATATCCCGGGTGAGGGTCACAACCTGCAGGAGCACTCGATCGTGATGATCCGCGGAGGCCGTGTGAAGGACCTCCCCGGCGTGCGTTATCATATCATCCGCGGTGCATTGGACACCAGCGGAGTGGACGGCCGTCGCCAGCGCCGCTCGAAATACGGTGCCAAACGTCCGAAACAAGCCGGCAAGTAAGTAAAGTTTAACGTTTAGAGTTTAAAGTTTAAAGTTATTTAGCAAAATGAGAAAAGCTAAGCCCAAGAAAAGAATCATCCTTCCGGATCCCAAATACAATGACGTGCAGGTGACGAAGTTCGTCAACAACCTGATGATGGGTGGCAAGAAGACCATCGCCTACCGCATCTTCTACGATGCAATCGACGTGGTTACCGAGCGTACGAAAGAGGACGGTCTCGAGGTGTGGAAGAAGGCCCTGGCCAATGTGACGCCCAGCGTCGAGGTGCGCAGCAAGCGCATCGGCGGTGCCACTTTCCAAATCCCCACCGAGATCCGCGCCGAGCGCAAGCAGAGCATCGGCATGAAGAACCTCATCGGCTTCTCGCGCAAACGCAGTGAGAAGACTATGGCCCTGAAGCTGGCCGCCGAAATACAGGCCGCCTACAAGGAAGAGGGCGCCGCCTTCAAGCGCAAGGAGGACATCCACCGTATGGCCGACGCCAACAAGGCCTTCTCGCATTTCCGCGCGTAACATTATATATTATATATAGCACATGTCAGATCTCCACTACACACGCAACATCGGCATTATGGCCCACATCGACGCCGGCAAGACGACGACGACGGAGCGCATATTGTTCTACACCGGCAAGAACTACAAGCTCGGTGAGACTCACGAGGGCTCGGCCACGATGGATTGGATGGTGCAGGAGCAGGAGCGCGGTATCACCATCACCTCCGCCGCCACCACCGTGTATTGGGAATGGCATAACAACCGCTACAAGTACAACATCATCGACACTCCGGGTCACGTGGACTTCACCGTCGAGGTGGAGCGCTCGCTGCGCGTGCTGGATGGCGCCATAGCCATCTTCTGCGCCGTGGGCGGCGTGGAGCCCCAGAGCGAGACCGTCTGGCGCCAGGCCGACAAGTACGAGGTGCCCCGCATCGCCTTCATCAACAAGATGGACCGCGCGGGTGCCGACTTCTTCGGCGTGGTGAAGCAGATCAAGGAGCGCCTGGGTGCCAACCCCATCCCCATCGAGATACCCATCGGCCAGGAAGACCTCTACAAAGGTGTGGTCGACCTGATTTCCAACAAGGCGCTGGTGTGGGACGAAAACTCCAACGGCCAGCACTTTGAGGAGATACCGATGCCCGAGGACCTGAAGGACACCGTGGCCGAATATCGCCAGATGCTTGTGGAAGGTGTGGCCGAGGAGAACGAGGAACTGATGATGAAGTTCTTCGACGACCCCGACAGCATCACCGCCGACGACATCATAGGCGAGATACGCAAGGCCACCCTGGCCCGCAAGATAGTGCCCGTGATGTGCGGCTCCGCCTTCAAGAACAAAGGCGTGCAGACGCTGCTCGACGCTGTGGCGGCCTTCCTGCCCAGCCCCCTGGACAAACCCGAGGTGGTGGGCATCAACCCCAAGAACGAAAAAGACGAGAGCCGCAAGGTGGACGTCAAAGCCCCCTTCTCGGCCCTGGCCTTCAAGATTGCCACCGACCCCTATGTGGGACGTCTCTGCTTCTTCCGTGTGTACAGCGGCTCGCTGGAGAGCGGTTCGTATGTATACAACGCCAACACCGGCAAGAAGGAGCGCATCTCGCGCATCATGCAGATGCACAGCAACAAGCAGAACCCCCTCGACCGCATCGAAGCGGGCGACATCGGCGCCGCCGTGGGCTTCAAGGACATCAAGACGGGTCACACCCTCTGCGACGAGCAGCACCCCATCGTGCTGGAGTCGATGAAGTTCCCCGAGCCGGTGATCAGCATCGCCGTGGAGCCTCACACGCAGGCCGACATGGACAAGATGACCAACGCCCTGATGAAGCTGGCCGAGGAAGACCCCACCTTCCGCGTGAAGACCGACGAGGTGAGCGGCCAAACCGTGATTAGCGGCATGGGCGAGTTGCACCTGGACATCATCATCGACCGTATGCGCCGTGAGTTCGGCGTGGACGTCAACCAGGGCCGTCCCGAAGTGGCCTACAAAGAGGCCATCACCACCACCGTGCAGCACCACGAAATCTACAAGAAGCAGACCGGCGGCAAGGGTAAGTTTGCCGACGTGCTGTTCGAGATCGGTCCCGCCGACGAGGGCTTCGTGGGCCTGCAGTTCATCAACGAGGTCAAGGGTGGCAATATCCCGAAAGAATACATTCCTGCTATCGAGAAGGGCTTCAAGGAAGCCATGCAGAACGGTGTGCTGGCCGGCTATCCGATGGACAGCATGAAGGTGCGCGTCATCGACGGCTCGTTCCACCCTGTGGACAGCGACCAGCTGAGCTTCGAGCTGTGTGCCAAGATAGGCTTCAAGACTGCCTGCCGCAAGGCCAACCCCGTGCTGCTGGAGCCCATTATGAAACTCGAGGTGCTGACGCCCGACGCCTATGTGGGCGACGTCACCGGCGACCTGAACCGCCGCCGCGGCGTGCTGGAGAACATCACCGCCAAAGTGGGCGTGCAGGCCATCCATGCCAAGGTGCCGCTGGAGCAGATGTTCGGCTACGTCACCGCACTGCGCACCATCACTTCCGGTCGCGCCAACTCAACGATGGAGTTCTCGCACTATGCCGAGCTGACACGCGACCAGCAGGAAGCCATATTAACGAACAAAAATAATTAAAAAATAAATAACAATGAGTCAAAGAATTAGAATCAAGCTCAAATCTTACGACCACAACCTCGTCGACAAATCGGCCGAGAAGATTGTGAAGACCGTTAAGATGACTGGCGCAGTGGTCAATGGACCCATCCCACTGCCTACCAACAAAAAGATTTTCACCGTGAACCGCTCGACCTTCGTCAACAAGAAGTCGCGCGAGCAGTTCGAGCTCAACACCTACAAGCGCCTGATGGACATCGAGATCAACGATCGCGCCAAGACCATCGACGCCTTGATGAAGCTCGAGCTCCCCAGCGGTGTGGAAGTCGAAATCAAAGTGTGAATTTAATCAGCCTATGTCACGACAGATAAGCTGAATGTCTAACAAATTAAAAGAATCCAACTAAAACAATGTCAGGATTAATCGGAAAGAAAATTGGAATGACCAGTCTTTTTGATGCCGACGGAAAGCAGATTCCGTGCACAGTGATTGAAGCTGGTCCTTGTGTGGTTACACAAGTAAGAACGATTGAGAAAGATGGCTACGAAGCCATCCAGCTCGCTTTTGGCGAGAAGAAGGAAAGCCGCACCAACAAACCCATGCGCGGCCACTTCGCCAAAGCCGGCACGACCCCGAAGCAGTACCTCGCCGAGTTCTCGCGCTTCGAGGAAGGTCACAAGAAGAAATACGGTGAAGTGCTCACCGTCGACGTGTTCCAGGAAGGCGAGTTCGTCGATGTGGTCGGCACCTCGAAAGGTAAAGGTTTCCAGGGTGTGGTCACCCGTCACGGCTTCGGCGGTGTGGGCGACAAGACCCACGGTCAGCATGACCGTCTGCGCGCCCCCGGTTCGATCGGCGCATCGTCCTATCCCTCGCGTATCTTCAAGGGTATGCGCATGGCCGGCCAGACGGGCAACCACCGCGTGAAGGTGCAGAACCTCCAGGTGGTGAAGATTATCGCCGAGAAGAACCTTATGCTTGTCAAGGGTTCTGTCCCCGGCCCCAAGGGTTCTATTGTCAAACTTGAAAGATGGAGCTAATCAGACATGGAGTTAAAAGTTTATAATATCAACGGAAGCGAAACCGGTAGAACCATCAACCTCGAGGATTCTATCTTCGCCATCGAGCCCAACGACCACGCCATCTACCTCGATGTGAAGCAGTATCTGGCCGACAACCGTCAGGGCACCCACAAAGCAAAAGAACGCAGCGAGAACGCTCACAGCACCCGCAAGCTGAAACGTCAGAAAGGCACCGGCGGTGCCCGTTCGGGCGATTTGAAGAGCCCCGTCTTCGTCGGCGGCGGTACCATCTTCGGACCCAAGCCCCGCGACTATCGCTTCAAACTGAACATCAAGGTCAAACGTCTGGCCCGCCGCAGCGCCCTCGCCTACAAGGCCAACGGTAACGCCATGACTGTTGTCGAGGACTTCTCGTTTGAAGGTCCCAAGACCAAGAAGATGGTTGAGGTGCTCAATAATCTGAAATTGAATGATAAAAAGTCACTTTTTGTGCTTGGAAATCAAAATAATTTCGTATCTTTGTCCGCCAGAAACCTGAAGAACGTGAAGGTTGTAAACGTGTCGCAATTAAATACTTACGACATTGTTAACGCCTCCAATATTGTCGTTTGTGAGGGTTCATTGAACGAAATCAACCGCGTTTTGGCAACAAAATAAGGGAAGTGAGTATAACGATTTAAGAAAGTTTAACAATGATGAACATTATAGTAAAACCGCTGATTAGTGAAAAGATGACCCGTCTGACCGAGGTTGCCGCCAATCCGGTCCAGACCCGCATCCAGCGCAATAAAGGCATTGCCGCCGCTCCCGCCCAGAACCGCTATGGTTTTGTCGTTGACAAACGCGCCAACAAAATCCAGATCAAGGCTGCCGTGGAGCAGTTCTACAATGTGAAGGTTGTTGATGTGAACACCATGAACTACTCGGGCAAAGTGAAGTCGCGCTACACCAAGGCCGGCTTCCTTACGGGCCGCACGAACGCTTTCAAGAAAGCCATCGTGACCCTCGCCGCAGGCGACAGCATCGACTTCTACGCCAGCATCTAACACGGTAAAACGAACAGAACAAGTTAATAATAGTTAGGTCGACTGATAAGAGACCAATAAGAAAACAAAGAAATGGCTTTAAAGAAAATCAACCCCACAACTCCCGGCCAGCGCCACAAGTTGGTTGTCACCAATGATGACATCACCGCTACCAAGCCGGAAAAGAGCCTTGTCTACGGTATTCGCAAAAGCGGCGGCCGTAACAATCAGGGTAAGATGACCATGCGCTATATCGGCGGTGGCCACAAGAAACTGTATCGCTTCGTCGATTTCAAGCGTAACAAAGACAACGATCCCGCCATCGTAAAGAGCATTGAGTACGATCCCAACCGCAGTTCGCGTATCGCCCTCATTCAGTACTCGCACGGCGAGAAGAGCTACATCCTCTGCCCCCAGGGCTTGAAGGTTGGCCAGACCGTAATGTCGGGCGTCGGCGTGGCCCCCGAGGTCGGCAACACCCTGTTGCTCTCCGAAATCCCCTTCGGTACACTGATTCACAACATCGAGCTTCGCCCCGGCCAAGGTGCCAAGATGGTCCGCTCTGCCGGTGCCTACGCCCAGCTGATGTCCCGCGACGACAAGTATGCTATCATCAAGATGCCCAGCGGCGAGATGCGTATGGTCCTTCAGGCCTGCCGCGCCACTGTGGGTATCGTCAGCAACCCTGAGCACAACCTGGAAGTCGGCGGTAAAGCCGGCCGCAGCCGTCACCTCGGCCGTCGTCCGCGCAACCGCGGCGTTGTCATGAACCCTGTCGACCACCCGATGGGCGGTGGTGAGGGCCGTCAGACCGGCGGACATCCCCGTTCGCGCAAGGGTATCCCGGCCAAGGGCTACAAGACTCGCGCTCCCAAGAAGCAGTCGAGCAAGTACATCGTCGAAAGAAGAAAGAAGTAACTCAGTAAAAAGAAGAAACAATGAGTCGTTCATTAAAGAAAGGTCCTTATATTTTCCACAAATTGGAAAAACGCGTAATCGAGGCACAGCAATCGAACAAGAAAGTCACCATCAAGACATGGTCCAGAGCTTCGATGATTTCGCCCGACTTTGTGGGTCAGACTATCGCCGTGCATAACGGCAATAAGTTCATCCCCGTGTACGTCACCGAGAATATGGTGGGTCACAAGCTTGGCGAGTTCGCTCCCACCCGCATCTTCCGCGGCCATGCAGGATCTAAAGACAAAGGTAAAAAGTAAACACTTAAAAGAAAATGGGACGTAGAAAACATAATAGTGCAGAAGCACGCAAAGAAGCCAACAAGACCATCTATATGGCCAAGTTGATGAACAATCCGACGTCGCCCCAGAAGACCCGTCTGGTTGCCGACTTGGTGCGTGGTGTCGACGTGGAGAAAGCCCTTGGTATTCTTCAATACAACCCCAGAGAATCCGCTCCGAAAATGCGCAAACTCCTTCTTTCCGCCATCGCCAATTGGCAGGCCAAGAACGAAGGTGTCCGCATGGAAGACGCCCAACTGTATGTGAAGCAGATTATGGTGGATGAAGGCCGCACAATGAAGCGCATGCGCACCGCCCCCCAGGGTCGTGGCTACCGCATCCGCAAACGCAGCAACCACATCACCATGATTATCGGCAGCCGTCTTGAAGAGGCTCCCGTGGCCAAGGCTGAAACAGAAGAAACAAAATAAAGTAATTAATAAGAAGAAACTCAACAATGGGACAAAAGACTAACCCTATTGGAAACAGATTAGGCATCATCCGCGGATGGGATTCCAACTGGTTCGGTGGCAGAAAGTTCGAGCAGAAGTTGGTTGAGGACGACAAGATCCGTAAATACCTCAATGCCCGTCTGGCGAAAGCCGGCATTTCGAAAATTTACATTGAGCGCACGCTCAAAATGCTCACTGTGACAATCAATGCCGCCCGTCCGGGTCTGATTATCGGCCGCGCCGGTTCGGAGGTTGACAAACTCCGCGAAGAGCTGAAGAAACTCACCAACAAAGATGTTCAGGTGAACATCAGCGAGGTGAAGCACCCCGAGATGGACGCCATCCTGGTTGCTCAGAATATTGCCAAACAGATTGAAGGCCGTATTCAGTATCGCCGCGCCATCAAGAACGCCATCACCACCACCATGCGCACCGGTGCCGAAGGCATCAAGGTGTCCATTAGTGGCCGTATCGGCGGCGCTGAAATTGCACGCAGCGAGCACTTCAAAGAAGGCCGCACTCCTTTGCACACTCTCCGTGCTGACATCGATTATGCAAACGCTGAGGCTCACACCACCTATGGCCGTATTGGCATCAAGGTGTGGATTTGCCGTGGTGTCATCTATGGCAAGCCCGAGCTCGTCGCCTCCACCATTGGTGGCCAGCAGCGCGAACACCGTGGCGGTATCGGCACCGGTCGTCGTCCGGAAGGTGCTCCCCGCCGTCGTCAGAGTGTAAGAAATAACAATAGTAAGTAAACATATCCGTTTAGAAGTTAGCGTTAAAACACTAAACACTAAACACTAAACATAAGAAGAAATGTTACAACCCAAGAAAACAAGATACAGAAAGCAGCAGAAAGGCAAAATTAAGGGTAATGCCTTCCGTGGTCACGAACTTGCATTTGGCACTTTCGGCATCAAGTCGTTGGAGACTTGCTTTATTACCGGCCGCCAGATTGAGGCTGCTCGTCAAGCTGTAACACGTCACATGAAACGTGAAGGTCAAATATGGATTCGCATCTTCCCGGACAAACCCATCACCAAGAAACCCAATGAGGTGCGTATGGGTAAAGGTAAGGGTGCTCCCGAGTATTTCGTGGCACGCGTGATGCCTGGCACCATGCTGTTCGAGTGCGAAGGTGTGCCGATGGATGTGGCCAAAGAGGCTCTGCGTCTGGCCGCCCAGAAGCTCCCCATTTCGACCAAGTTCGTTGTGAAAAGAGACTATATCGAAGAATAAATAAGAAGAACATCTACAGTCATGAAGAATGAAATCGTATTAAAGGAGCTCTCGACTGCTGAACTGAAGGAGAAACTCGATACCGAACGCGCACTCTACCAGAAAATGGTTATGAGCCACGCCGTTTCGCCCCTCGAGAATCCCAACAAAATTAAAGAAAGTAGAAAAAATATTGCCCGCTGTCTTACCGAGCTCCGCGCGCGAGAAATCGCCGACCAGAAGTAACATGGCAATTAGTTAAATCGAATTCTAAGATGGAAAGAAATTTAAGAAAAGAAAGAATCGGTGTTGTGGTCAGCAACAAGATGGAAAAATCCATCGTGGTTCTTGTCGAGCGTAAGGTGAAACACCCGAAATACGGAAAGTTCGTCAAGAAGTCCACAAAATTCATGGCCCACGACGAGAAGAACGAGGCCAGCATGGGCGACACCGTCCGTATTATGGAGACGCGTCCTTTGAGCAAGAACAAATGCTGGCGTTTGGTTGAGATTGTCGAGAAGGCAAAGTAATACTACCACCTACAAGAAAAACGAAAAGAAATGATACAACAAGAAACCAGAATGACAGTTGCCGACAACAGCGGTGCCAAAAGCGCCCTGTGCATCCGTGTTCTCGGTGGCACGAAGAAGCGCTATGCTTCGATTGGCGATACCATCGTGGTAGCCATCAAAGATGCTCTTCCCTCCGGCAACGTAAAGAAAGGCAGCGTATCTAAAGCAGTCGTGGTACGCACTAAGAAAGAGATTCGTCGCAATGATGGTTCCTACATCCGCTTCGACGACAATGCCTGCGTGTTGCTCACCGCAGCCGATGAGCTCCGTGGCACCCGTATTTTCGGCCCGGTGGGTCGCGAGTTGCGTGAGAAGCAATTCATGAAGATTGTTTCCCTTGCACCCGAAGTATTGTAAACAATAAAAGAAAAGAGAACAATGAAATTGCACGTTAAGAAAGGGGATATGGTTCAGGTAATCGCCGGCGATGACAAAGGCAAAATCGCCAAGGTCCTGAAGGTCTATCCCGAAAAGAATCGCGCCATCGTCGAGGGTGTCAACGTGAACAAGAAACACACCAAGCCCAACGCCAAGAACACGCAGGGCGGCATTGTGGAACAAGAGGCTCCGATACACATCTCGAACCTTATGGTTGTTGTCGGCAAGACCCCGACCAAGATTGGTCGCCGTGTCGACGAGAAAACCGGTAAAATTGTCCGTTATTCTAAAAAAACAGGGGAGGAGATTAAGTAATGGCATACATTCCGACATTAAAAACGAAGTACAAAGAGGAGATTCTGCCCGCTCTGATGAAAGAGTATGGCTACAAGACCGTTATGCAGGCTCCCCGTCTGAAAAAGATCACCCTGAACCAGGGTCTCGGCAAGGCCGCCATTGCCGACAAAAAAGTGATTGACAAGGGCATTGAGGAGATGACCGCTATCACCGGACAGAAAGCTGTGGCCACCAAGTCACGTAAGGACATATCCAACTTCAAACTGCGCCGCGGCATGCCCATCGGCGTGCGCGTAACCCTGCGTGGCGAGCGTATGTACGAGTTTCTGGAGCGCCTTGTGACGGCTTCTATCCCCCGTATCCGCGACTTCCGTGGCATCAATGACAAGGGATTCGATGGTATGGGCAACTATACCTTCGGCATTGCCGAACAGATTATCTTCCCTGAGATTGATATCGATAAAATCGACCGCATCCAGGGCATGGATATCACCTTCGTCACCTCGGCCAAGACCGACAAAGAGGCCATGTCTCTGCTCAAGGAATTTGGCTTACCGTTTAAGAATCAACAAAAATAAGCATAATGGCTAAAGAATCAATCAAAGCAAGAGAGCGCAAAAGAGCTAAAATGGTCGCCAAATACGCCGCCAAACGCGCTGCCCTGAAAGAAATCGTCCGTACGGGTGAGCCCGAGGATGTGGAAAAGGCTGTCATTGCCCTGCAGAAACTGCCGAAAAACGCCTGCCCTATCCGTCAGCACAACCGCTGCCAACTCACCGGTCGTCCGAAAGGTTACATGCGTCAATTTGGCATTTCGCGTATCAACTTCCGCGAGATGGCTGTTTCCGGTCTTATCCCTGGTGTTAAAAAAGCAAGTTGGTAAAATAATTTATTGGTAGCTTTGCAAGTTGGCACAATACCAATACTACAAAACTTAAAATCAAAAATTAAAATGTTAACAGATCCTATTGCAGATTACTTGACCCGTATGCGCAATGCCATCGCGGCAAAACATCGTGTGGTCGAAATCCCCGGCTCCAAACTGAAGAGAGAAATGACCAAGATTCTCTTCGAGAAGGGCTACATCCTGAACTATAAGTTCGAAAACGAGGGTGCACACAATCAGAGCATCAAGATAGCCCTGAAATATCACCCTGTGACCAAACAATCAGCCATCGCCGAGCTGAAACGTGTCTCCAGCCCTGGTCTCCGCAAGTATGTCTCTGTCGACGAAATGCCGCGCGTACTCAATGGACTTGGCATTGCCATCGTTTCGACCTCCAAAGGTCTGATGACTGACAAAGAAGCCCGTACATTGAACGTGGGTGGTGAAGTATTATGTTACATCAGCTAATCAAAGAGAGGAGATAAGAAAATGTCAAGAATAGGTAAAATGCCCATCCACCTTCCCAAAGGTGTTGAAGTAAAGATTTCCGACGACGATACTCTGACTGTCAAAGGTCCTCTCGGAGAACTCCATCAGAAAATCAATCCGATGATTGAGATGAAGTTGGAAGACGGTGTCCTGCATTTCAACCGTCCCAACGACGAGAGAGAGACCAAAGCCATGCACGGCCTCTATCGTGCTCTGGCCGCCAATATGGTGAAAGGCGTGAGCGAAGGTTTCAAAACCGTCCAGGAAGTTATTGGCGTGGGTTATAAAGTTCAGGCCAATGGCAATGTGATGGAAATGGACCTCGGCTACTCGCACAAGATTTTCTTCGAGTTGGCTCCCGAAATCAAGGTTGAGACTGTCACCGAGAAAGGTAAGAACCCCATCATCACCATGACCTGCTGCGACAAGCAGATTCTCGGCCAAGCCGCCGCCAAGATTCGCTCGCTCCGCAAGCCTGAGCCATACAAGGGCAAGGGTATCCGCTTCCAGGGTGAAGAAATTCGCAAGAAAGCTGGTAAAGCTGCAGCCAAATAAATAAAAAAGTAAAGACAACTTTACTAAAGCCAAAAGAAAAGTAATTATGGCAACGAAAAAAGACATAAGAAGAACAAAAATTAAATTCCACATTCGTCACAAAGTCAGCGGTACTGCTGAGATGCCCCGCCTGTCGGTTTTCAGAAGCAACAAAGAAATCTACGCCCAGGTGATTGACGATGTAAAAGGTGTGACACTGACCGCTGCCTCCTCCTTGGAGAAAGGCTTTGAAAAGAGTGGCACAAAGAGTGAAGTGGCAGCCAAAGTCGGCAAAGCTGTTGCCGAACGTGCTATCGCCGCTGGTATCAATACCGTTGTTTTTGACCGTAATGGTTACCTCTATCATGGCCGTGTGAAGAGCTTGGCTGATGGTGCCAGAGAAGGTGGTTTAAAATTCTAAGAAGTCATGGCAGAAGTAAACATTAACAGAGTTAAATCAAGCGAGATAGAGTTCAAAGACCGTCTCGTCGCTATCAATCGCGTCACCAAGGTTACCAAAGGTGGTAGAACTTTCACCTTTGCTGCCATCGTCGTTATTGGAAATGAAAACGGTGTTGTAGGTTACGGCCTTGGTAAAGCCAAGGAGGTTCAGGCCGCCGTCCAGAAGGGCGTCGACGATGCCAAGAAAAACCTCATCCGCGTCCCCGTGCTGAAGGGCACTATCCCCCATGAGCAAATGGGTAAATACAGTGGTGCCAAAGTCTTCTTGAAACCTGCTGCCCCCGGTACCGGTGTCATCGCTGGCGGTGCTATGCGTGCAGTGCTGGAGAGCGTGGGTGTGAAAGACGTGCTTGCCAAGTGCAAAGGTTCCTCAAACCCCCACAGCGTGGTGAAGGCTACCATCAACGCCCTCCTTCAGATGAAGGATCCTTACATGGTCGCCCAACTTCGCGGAGTTTCCCTTGACAAAGTGTTTAACGGTTAAAATAGGAGGTCAATATTATGGCAGAGAAACTTAGAATCAAACAGGTGAGAAGCATCATTGGCCGTCCCGCCCGTCAGAAACGCACGATGGAAGCCCTCGGTCTGCGCCGTATCAACCACACCCGTGAGGTTGTGGCCACCCCTCAGATCCTGGGTATGATTGAGGCTGTGAAGCACCTCATCACCGTTGAAGAAATCTAATCACGTAAAGTAAGAAAGGAAAAAGATAATGAACTTAAGTAATCTCAAACCCGCTGAAGGTTCTATCAAACATTCGAAACGCATCGGTCGCGGTGCCGGTTCCGGTAAAGGTGGTACTTCCACGCGTGGTAATAAAGGTGCAAAGGCCCGCTCGGGTTACCACCAGAAGGTGGGCTTCGAGGGTGGTCAAATGCCCCTCTATCGCCGTGTTCCCAAGTTCGGTTTCAAGAATATCAACCGCGTTGAATTTGTGGGTATCAACATTGACACCCTCAATGCCATTGCCGAAGCCAAAAACATCACCGACATCAATGTCGATGTACTGAAACAGAATGGCCTTATTTCGGGCAAGGATCGCATCAAAATTCTTGGTCGCGGAGAACTGTCCAAAACCGTCAACGTCACTGCCCATGCTTTCTCGGCTGCTGCCAAAAAGGCCATTGAGGACAAAGGCGGCGTTGCTACTGTTATCGAATAAAAGAAACTTGTTACAATGAAGCGATTTATACAGACACTTAAAAACATCTGGTCGATTGAAGACCTGCGGAAACGTATCCTCTACACCCTCGGGTTAGTGCTTATCTACCGCATCGGTTCCTACGTCGTGCTCCCAGGTGTTGACCCCTCGCAGTTGCAGGGATTGCAAAAACAGGGCTCCGAGGGCCTGATGGGACTCCTCAACATGTTCTCGGGTGGTGCATTCTCCAATGCCTCTATTTTTGCACTCGGCATTATGCCCTACATCACAGCTTCGATTGTCATCCAGCTGTTGGTGATGGTGGTGCCCTACTTCCAGAAAATGCAGCGTGATGGTGAAAGTGGCCGTAGAAAAATGAATCAAATCACTCGTTGGCTCACCGTTATTGTGACGGCCATGCAGGCTCCCGCTTACATCACCAACATGATGTATCAGCTTGGTGCCTCTTCCACCGCCATTTATCCGTTTGACGGCAGTGCTCCTTCGCCTTTCTTCTGGGCAAGCAGCATTATCATCCTCATTTGCGGTACCCTCTTCGTGATGTGGCTCGGCGAGCGCATCACCGACAAAGGTGTTGGCAACGGTATTTCGCTTCTCATTATGATTGGTATCATCGCCCGTCTTCCCTTCGCCCTCTCAGCCGAGTTTGCCTCGCGCCTGTCGGAAGGTGGTGGATTGGTGATGTTCCTCTTTGAACTTGTCGTCCTGCTGGCCGTCATTCTGCTTGTCATCCTGCTCGTCCAGGGTACCCGCCGTATTCCTGTGCAGTATGCCAAACGCATTGTTGGCAACAAGCAATATGGTGGTGTCCGTCAGTATATCCCCATCAAGGTCAATGCTGCCGGTGTCATGCCCATCATCTTTGCCCAGGCCATCATGTTCCTGCCCATCACCTTCATGGGCTTCTCCGGCAACAGCAGCTCCAAGTTCGCTATGGCTTTCGCCGATTATAACAGTTTCTGGTACAATGTGGTTTTCGCCATCCTCGTCATCGTGTTCACCTACTTCTATACTGCCATTGCCATCAACCCCAACCAGATGGCCGATGACATGAAGAAGAACGGTGGCTTCATCCCTGGTGTGAAACCTGGCAAGAAGACAGCTGAATACCTCGAGGGCATCCTCTCCAAGATTACCCTCCCCGGCTCCATCTTCCTCGCCATTGTGGCCATCCTGCCCGCCATCGTCCGCCTGTTCCATGTGAACACACAGTTTGCACAGTTCTATGGCGGCACCTCGCTGCTCATCCTTGTGGGTGTTATCCTCGATACCCTGCAACAGATTGAGAGCCACCTGCTGATGCGCCACTACGACGGTCTTACCAAAACCGGCCGCATCAAAGGCCGCACCTCCATGTCCATCCAAGCCTAAAGACTTATACTGAATGATATTGCTCAAGACAAAAGAAGAAATCGAGCTCATACGTGATGCCGGCCTCCTCCTCGGGAAAACTCTCGCGGAGGTAGGTCGTCACATCCGTCCGGGGGTCACCACGGCCTTCCTCGACCAGCTCGGCGAGCAATTCATTCGTGACAATGGAGCCATGCCTCTGTGCAAAGGTTTCGAGGGTTTCCCCTCGGCTTTTTGCATTTCAGTCAACGATGTGGTGGTCCACGGCATCCCCGGCGAGGTGTTCCTCAAGGAGGGCGACAACGTCTCCCTTGATTGCGTCATCAACCTCAATGGCTATGTCGCCGACTCTGCCTACACATTTGCCGTGGGCGAAATCAGCCCCGAGGTGCAACGCCTAATGAAAGTCACCAAGGAGGCACTCTATATCGGCCTTGACAAATGCAAAGCCGGAAACCGTGTAGGCGACATCAGCCACGCCGTACAGATGCACTGCGAGAAAAACGGCTACAACGTGGTCCGTGAACTTTGCGGCCACGGGGTAGGACTACAGATGCACGAGTCACCCAATGTACCCAACTATGGCGTCAAGGGCACCGGCCCCCTGCTCAAAGAGGGTATGGTTATCGCTGTTGAACCGATGGTGTGCATGGGGTCCAAGAATGTCAAATTTTCCAAAGAGGATGGGTGGACCTGCCGCACCCGCGACGGCAGACCCGCCGCTCACTACGAGCACACGGTAGCCATCACGGCCAACGGCCCCGATATCCTCACCACTTTTGACTTTATTGAAAACAGCAACAATTAAAATACGGTAAGATAACGAATGGCAAAACAGGCATCCATACAACTTGACGGAACCGTCACCGAGTCACTCGGCAACGCCATGTTCCGCGTCGAATTGGAAAACGGACATCAAATCATCGCCCACATCTCCGGCAAGATGCGCATGCACTACATCAAAATCCTGCCCGGCGACAAGGTGCAGATTGAAATGTCGCCCTACGACCTCTCCAAAGGCCGCATCACTTACCGTCACAAGTAGACACCGAGTCTAACAAGAAGAAATAGAACAACAAGATTAATAATTACACAAAATGAAAGTAAGAGTTTCTGTAAAGAAAAGATCACCTGAATGTAAAGTGGTTCGCCGCCACGGTGTGGTCTATGTAATCAACAAGAAAAATCCTAAATTCAAACAAAGACAAGGATAATTAAAAAACAATAAAAAGAATTTATGGCACGTATTGCAGGTATTGACTTACCCAAGAACAAAAGAGGAGAGATAGGCTTGACCTATATCTACGGAATCGGACGTAGCACTGCCAAAGAGATCCTGGCCAAGGCCGGCATCGACGAAGGCAAGAAAGTGCAGGATTGGACCGACGACGAGCAGAACACCCTCCGCAACATCATCAACGATGAATACAAAGTGGAAGGCGCCCTTCGCTCCGAGGTTCAGATGAACATCAAGCGACTGATGGATATCGGCTGCTACCGCGGCATCCGTCACCGTCTGGGTCTTCCCCTCCGTGGACAGAGCACCAAGAACAACGCTCGCACTCGCAAGGGTAAGAAGAAGACAATCGCTAACAAGAAGAAAGCTACCAAGTAAGTAAAGGTTGTAGCGCCCCAATCGCGGATTAGACATTGACACAGGAGCGGTTGGCAACAAGAGTAAAAAAAGTAAATCAAGCAAAAAAACAATGGCAAAAACTTCCAAACCGACTAAAAAAAGAGTCGTAAAAGTTGAACCTCAAGGAAGGGCATGCATCTTTGCATCCTTCAACAACGTCATTATCTCGTTGACGAACAACGCCGGTCAAGTGATTTCTTGGTCGTCTGCAGGAAAAATGGGCTTCCGCGGATCGAAGAAAAACACTCCGTACGCCGCTCAGATGGCTGCGGAAGATTGCGGCAAAGTTGCTTATGATTTGGGCCTAAGAAAAGTCAAGGTCTTTGTGAAAGGACCCGGTCAAGGACGTGAATCTGCAATCCGCGCAATCAACACCTGCGGCATCGAAGTGACCGAAATCACCGACATCACCCCGCTGCCTCACAATGGTTGCCGTCCCCCCAAGCGTCGTCGTGTGTAATTATTAATCTTAAAAGAAAAGAACAATGGCAAGATACACAGGTCCCAAGACCAAAATCGCAAGAAAGTTCCACGAGCCTATCTACGGCCCGGACAAAAACTACGAGAAGAAACCCTATGCTCCCGGCATGCACGGCCAGAACCGTCGCCGCAGCAAGACCTCCGAGTACGGCATCCAGCTCAACGAGAAGCAGAAGGCCAAATACACCTACGGCATCCTCGAGCGTCAGTTCCGCAAACTCTACGCCGAAGCCTCCCGTCGCGGCGGCATCACCGGTGAGGAACTCATGAAGCTCATCGAAGCCCGTCTGGACAACGTCGTCTACCGTCTCGGCATCGCCCGCAGCCGCGCCCAAGCCCGCCAGCTGGTTTCCCATCGTCATATCGCTGTCAACGGCGAAGTGGTCAACGTTCCCTCCTACTCCCTTCGCGAGGGCGACGTCATCTCCGTCCGCGAACGCAGCAAATCTCTCGAGGTCATCACCGACTCGCTGGCCTCGCGTGCCAACAACTATCCCTGGCTCGAATGGGACGGCAGCAGCATGAGCGGCAAGTTCGTCAACTACCCCCAGCGCTCCGACATCCCCGAGACCATCAACGAGCAGCTCATCGTCGACCTCTACTCGAAGTAAGCATCAGCCTTAAGGCCAGACAAAACCCGCGCACAGTGCACGGGCAATAAAACAAACAAAGAAAGAAAGGATAACAAATGGCAATATTATCATTCCAGAAACCCGACAAGGTGGTCATGCTCGAGGCTGACGACTTCCGCGGCACCTTCGAATTCCGTCCGCTGGAGCCCGGCTACGGCACAACCATCGGCAACGCTCTGCGTCGCGTCCTTCTCTCTTCGCTCGAAGGCTATGCCATCACTTCGGTCCAGATCGATGGCGTCGACCATGAATTCTCCTCGCTCCCCGGAGTGGTCGAGGACATGACCGACATCATCCTGCGCCTGAAGCAGATTCGTTTCCGTCGTCAGCTTGAAGACACCGAGCACGAGAAGCTCACCTTCACCGTCAAAGGACAAACCGTCCTCAAAGCCGGTGACCTCAACAGCAACCTCAACAGTTTCCAGGTCCTCAACCCCGACCTCGAAATCTGCCACATGGAACCCAGCACCGAGCTCCGCATCACCCTCAGCATCGACAAGGGCCGCGGCTACGTGCCCGCAGACGAGAACAAGCGCGCCACCGACCCCATCGGTGTCATCGCCATCGACTCCATCCATACCCCCATCAAGAAGGTTATGTATGCCGTCGACGACTACCGCGTCGAGCAGCGCACCGACTATGAGAAGCTCACCTTCGACATCGAGACCGATGGCTCCATCCACCCCAAGGAGGCCCTCAAAGAGGCTGCCACCATCCTCATCCAGCACTTCATGCTCTTCTCCGACGAGCGCATTACGCTCGACGTCGAGACTAAGCCCGTGCAGGAAGAGTTCGACGAGACCACGGCCCACATCCGCCAGCTTCTCAAGACCAAGCTCATCGACCTTGACCTCTCGGTCCGCGCCCTCAACTGCCTCAAGGCCGCCGAGGTCGACACCCTGGGAGACCTGGTCTCCTTCAACAAGGCCGACCTGCTGAAGTTCCGCAACTTCGGTAAAAAGTCACTCACCGAACTTGAAAACCTGGTCGCCTCCAAGAACCTGGAGTTCGGTATGAATGTTACAAAGTATAAACTCGATAAAGAATAAATAAGAATATGAGACACGGTTGCAAAGTAAATCATCTGTCAAGAACCCACGCCCATCGCGTCGCTATGCTCTCCAACATGGCCACCTCGCTCATCATGCACAAGCGCATCGAGACCACTGTTGCCAAAGCCAAAGCCCTCCGCGTATATGTCGAGCCCATCATCAACCGCTCGAAGGACGACACCACCCACAACCGCCGTATCGTCTTCAGCTACCTGCACAGCAAAGAGGCCGTCAACGAGCTCTTCCGCGAAGTGTCGCAGAAGGTCGCCAACCGCCCCGGTGGCTACACCCGCATCCTGAAGACCGGCATCCGTCACGGTGACAACTCCGAGATGGCCATCATCGAGCTTGTCGACTACAACGAGAACATGCTCAAGGAGACCAGCGCCAAGAAGGCCAAGAGCAC
The DNA here is from genome assembly GCA_017551765.1 of Bacteroidales bacterium. Classification (GTDB taxonomy): domain Bacteria; phylum Bacteroidota; class Bacteroidia; order Bacteroidales; family P3; genus Colimorpha. The sequence goes on along the minus strand of JAFZKV010000119.1, from coordinate 6,122 downwards.
CCGCCGCTCGCGCGCCAAGAAGGCCGAGGCCGCCCCTGTGGAGGCTCCCGTCGCCGAGGCCGAAGCCCCCAAGGCCGAGTAACCCCTCTTGACAACACACTAAACGTTAAGGCCCGCTGCCATTGGCAGCGGGCCTTGTTGTATCCCTGTCGACAGGATGGTTACCTCACCACCACCACAAGGCGGGCGGGATGATCGCCTACTTTGACGAGGTAGGTGCCCGAGGCGGAAATGTCGAAGCGGACGGCCTGAGTGCTTGAATGTTTAATTGCTTGAATACGGCCTAAGGCATCATAGAGCATTACAGTATTATTCCCGACATTCTCGACCACTATCTGGCCATCTGCGGAATACACCTTGACGTCTGCACCGTCCACATCGCCAATGCCATTACCCCCATTGTGGCAAATAATATTGCTAAATACATTCCAACCCTCTGCAGCTTGATAAGCTTCCTCCGAAGCGCAAGGCACATAGACAGGTATGGAGGAATCGACACTATCGAAGCAGGACGCATTAGCAGTTGGAGGTATTGTAGCCAAGGAGGTTATCGTTTCCAAACCTGTGCAATAATAGAACGCTCTGTCGCCAATCTCGGTGACGGAGTTCCCGATGGTCAACGAAGTAAGGTTGCTGCACACCACAAACGCCTCGTTCCCAATCGAAGTGACGGAATTAGGAATGACCACCGAGGCGAGGTCGTAGCAACCATAGAACGCATAGTTGCCAATCGATGTGACGGAGTTGGGAATGGTTGTGTTTTTACATCCTGCAATTAGTGTGTTCGATGCAGTCTCAATAATGGCGTTGCAATTATTACGGCTATCATAAACGGTATTGCCATTTGACACTTCGATAGAAGCGAGACTGCCGCCAGAGAACGCTAATTCACCTATTGAGGTGACGGAGTTGGGAATGGTCAACGAGGTGAGACCACAATTATAGAACGCATAGATGCCAATTGAGGTGACAGAGTTAGGGATGGTCAACGACGTCAAGCCGCTGCACAACATAAACGCCTCGTTTCCAATCGAAGTGACGGAGTTGGGAATGACCACCGAGGTGAGGTCGTGGCATCTATAGAATGCATAGTTGCCAATTGAAGTGACGGAGTTAGGGATGGTTGTGTTCTTACATCCTACAATGAGCGTATTCGATGCAGTCTCAATAATGGCATTGCAATTATCACGACTATCATAAACGGTATTGCCGTTTGACACTTCGATAGAGGCGAGGGCTCTGCAACCAACGAACGCCTCGCTTCCAATCGAGGTAATGGAATCCCCGATAGTCATCGAAGTGAGGCCTTCACAATTATCGAACGCACAGACGCCAATCGAGGTGACGTAGTTCCCGATGGTCACCGAGGTCAAGCCTCTGCAATTACGGAGCGCAAAGTCGCCAATCAAGGTGACGAAATAGGAGGAACCATTGTGACTCACCCATGAGGGAATTTCAAGGTCTCCCGAAGGTTGTGTGAAACCATTATAAGGATTCCACGGAGCCGAACCTGGATATGTCACCGAGACACTACTTCCGTTGATGATGGTGTAGAACAGCGTCTGCCCTGTCGGGGCTGTGGCGGAGAAGTCGTAGGCAAAGACGCTCGATGGGATTGCCAATGCCATCAACACGACGGTGAAAAGAAATACTTTGTGTTTCATATTATAAAAGGCGATAAATTATCCTTTGTTACTCCTTGTGCTCTGCAATGCCTGCGATTAAATAAGCAACGAATAATTCACGCCCTAACGTGAACTACCCCCGAGCTTACTCTCAATCGCATAGAATTGTCCAGATTCTTATGACGAGAATAATGGGCGGTTATCTCAATATGTATGTCTTTAGTTTATGTTGTTTGTCTACATTTATATTGTTAAATTTGAAAAAATATAAGGTTATGGAAGTAGTTGGTCATTCTGCACAATATTGAATATCTGCTGTTTCAGTATTGGAATATTGTTGTTTGCTGTTTTCCAGGCAAGCGTGGGACTGATATTGTAGTAATCGTGAACAAGCACATGCCTCATACCAATCACATCCTTCCACTCAATTTCCGGGTGGCGGGCACACAAATCCTTGGTCAGGTTGTTTGCTGCCTCTCCAATAATTTCAATATTCTTCACCACGGCATAGAACAACATGCTGTCGGAACGAAAATCATCAAAGCTTTTCCCATCGATATATTTCTCAATATGCTCAATGGCCGTCAAAATATGCTCCAATCGACCACGATCTCTAATAGGTTCTCTCATATATCAAATATTTATCCCGATTGGCACTTTGTTCCGCAAATGGAAGCAGGGTCCCGTCCTCAACCAAATCCACAGATCGTCCCAGCCGTTTGGTCAAATCATTTATCATGTGGACATATTCCATCAATCCTATGTCTGCATGGGCATGGTCGAAGTCAACGAGGATGTCTACATCGCTGTCTTCGCGCTGCTCGCCGCGAGCGTAGGAGCCAAAGAGCCAGGCCTTGGTCACGGGCTGCGTGGCCAGGTAGTCGGCGATTATTTTTGTCATGTCAGCTGTACTCATGTGATTTCTATCAAAATGATGGTGCAAAGATACGAACTTTTTCGGAAGCGGCAAAATTTTTTATTTATCCCGCTGCGCGTAATCAATAAATATAGATAAAATATTTATAAGATTTATAGGATTACATCCAACGGCTGGGATGTAAAAAAACGGTGATAAAAATAGGTCGTGCACGATATAAATGGGTAGTCGGTGGCCGGTAGTCGGTAGTCGGTTTGACCTCCAATCCACCCCCAGAAAGCTCCTTTGTCGGACAAAAACAGGCAAAGGCGAAGATTTGGCATACTAACAACCATAGTATAAGACAATTAAATACCATTTTGCCATCCGTGTCACTACGGACCCCCTCCGACTGTGGTCCGACTCAAGTCCGAGTCAACTCCGAGTCAACTCCGACTGCGGTCGGACAAAAGGCGGTGTTGATACGTGGTTGCTACGAATAGGTCGTGCACGACATAAATGGGTGGTCGGAGGATGGTTGTCGGTAGTCGGGGGGCTCTATTTCCCCATGCGCTCACGGAGGGCGGGGTTGCCGCGCAGGGGCACCACGCCGCCGGCCTGCGGATGGATGGGCAGGGCGTTGCGGTAGAACTGCCGCTCCTCGATGTTGCGGCCGTCCTTCAGGCGGCAGGCTTCGAGGCGCTGGCGCGTGTTACGGTCGAAGAGCTGCAGGGCCTTGAGGTCGGCGCCGTAGATTTGGTAGCTGTCGGGATAGGCCACGGCGTCGGTCGAGGGGACGATGTAGTACTGATAGTGGCCATCGACGGTGCCGCGGTGCACCCAATAAGGAAGATACTTACAGTGTTGAGTGATAAGTGATGAGTGATGAGTCTTAGTTAATTGCAACTCGACCATAATGCCACCGTCGGTGTTCACGTCGCGTTGGTTGCTGACGAGGTTGCCCAGGGAGTAGACGACCACCTCGGTGCTGCGGTCGTTGTCCGGGATGGCGTCGAGGGTGAAGTTCTGCACCACGTGGGGGTGGCCGCCGATGACGGCGTCGCTGCCATGCTCCAGCAGCCAGCGGGCGGTCTCTTCCTGCTCGCGGTTGGCCTTCGTGGCATACTCTATACCCCAATGGATGAGGGTGATGACGTATTCGGCTCCGCGCTCGCGGGCCACGCGCAGGTCGCGTGCCATCTCGGCGGTGTCGATAAAGTTGACCACATTGGGTTCCGGCACGGGGATGCCGTTAGTGCCATAGGTGTAGGTGAGCAGCGTAATTGCTATCCCGTTGATATTATATACCATAGGGTAGCAGGCTTCGCGCTGTTCGCGGTCGCGGTAGGTGCCCAGCGAACATATTTCCAAGTTGTCGAGTACCACAAGCGTGCGTCGCAGGCCTTTGCTGCCGCGGTCCATGCAGTGGTTGTTGGCGGTGGTCATCACGTCGAAGCCGGCCTCCTTGGCTGCCTCGGCCAGCGCGTCGGGTGCCGAAAACTGCGGGTAGCCGCTGTAGGGCTTGCCAGCCAGCGGCACCTCAAGGTTGACGATGGCCAGGTCGGCGCTGCGTATATAGTCCTTCACGTAGCGGAAACAGGGGCTGTAGTCGTAGCTGCCGTCGGGCTGCAGGGCGGCATTGTGCTGCGGCATGTGGCCCATCAGGTCGCCGGCGAAGAGAATCTTCACGCTCTGTGCCTGTGCTAAAGTGAAAAATGAAAAGTGGAAAGTGAAAGCCACCAACAGTAGCAATAGTAATCTGTGTTGTTTCATAGTCTCGCCTTTTGTTTCACTTTTCATTTTTTTCTTTTCACTTTCATTAGTATTCGATGATTAAGGCGCCGCTGACGGCCCAATGGCTGAACATGCCCTCGACGGGCTTGCCCTGCGGGATGGCGATAGTCATGGTGTGCTCCTTGCCGTCGGCCCAGGGCATCATGTCGAAATAGACGGGTTGGGTGGCGGTGCCAGGACACCAGCCGCTGCGCGAGAAGTCGCTGCTACTGAGGCCATTCCAGAAGTTGCCGGAGACGGGGTTGAGGTCGCGGTAGCAGCCGCAGTCCTGCCGCCAGGGGGTGTAGGTAAAGGCGGGCTTGCCGTCGATGAGGATGGTGTTCTGCTTGGGCACGAACTCGTCGCCCTCGCCCCAGCCGCCGTGGCCGGTGCTGATGTAGCGCAGACGGGCCGACTTGATAAGATCGACTCCCAAGGTATCATATATTGTAAACTTCACCGTCAGCGAGTCGGTGGCGAACAGCTTGCCGTAGTTCTGTCCCGCCATCTCCAGCACGTTGCAGGTGTTGAAGAGAGGCACAACAAGCCCCGACCAATCAGGCCCCTCTTCAGCCTCCTTTTCCGGATCCGGCACAGAATAGCTGTTGGGGTACGACTTGATGTCCACGGTAATCAGGTGGCCACCGGCATCGTAGTTGCCTATCCAGGCTCCGATAATCACGTCGCTATAGATGCCGTTATATATATCTGTGATTTCCTGCCGGTAGTAGGCTTCATCGCGCCATTGGATGCCGAAGTCCTTCATGCGCTCGTTGAATTTGCCCACGCCAAAGGGGGTAAAGAAGCGCACCAACTCCAGCGGTGCGGTGTAGCCTATTTCCGATATCATGCCCTGGTAGCGCTGGCCGTCGCGGCCGACGAAGGTGGGCAGCGAGTCGGGGTGATTGTTGACACCGTCGAAGAAGTTGTGCAGCACATAGCCGTAGGTGGGGATGACGAAGATGGAACCTGTGCGGTCGTAGGCGTCGCCATTGCTCTGCTGGTGCACTTCGATGAAGTGCTGGTAATGGGCCGGGAACCACGGCAGGTGTATTCGCTTGAGGATAAGGGTGCCACCGGCGAAGTGGAGTACGGTGTCAGAGGGCATCAGCACCGACGAGGGCTTCATCTTGTGGTTGCCCTTCAGGTGCGCGCTCTCCTTGCCCCAGCACAGTTGCTCGTGGTCAAAGATACGGGTAGTAACAACGAGCCGCTCCTTCATGATGCGGTCCAACTCACGCGGCGAAACCTGTCTGCTGGGCCAAACTTTTGAAGTTTGGTAGATGGTGTGTTTGATTTTTTCAGCCTTCGCCAATTTCAGCCTCAGCTGTCCATTGCGGGTATAGCTGAGAAGCACGCCTTTCTTGAGTCCATAGTGGGGCAAAGGATTGACATTCACGGGCGCCTTTTCGTCCATCTCGAAAACCAGCGTGTTGCTGTTGACGGAGCAGGTGTATCTTCGCTCCTCCCCTAAGTTAGGGGAGGGGGACCGCCGCGTAGCGGTGGTGGAGGAGTGTGTATCCACTTTCCACTCAATGTCGCTCCGCGAGAAGCCCGTGCGATAGTAGTAGACGCTGTCGTCGTAGGTGGCCGTGACGGTGATGCTGTCGGCGGCATAGTCGACGCTGGTCACCGTCTGGCAGTAACCCCGTATCAGGTAGCCTTCTGGCTTCGGTGTCAGGATGACGATGGAGCCGTCGGGGTTGCGCTCAACGGTAATAATGGTCGTGTCGGTCTTCTCGCCGTAGTCAAATTGCCAATAGGTGAAACAGTTGGCATCCTTGGGGATGCGCACCTGCGCGGTGGCCAGCAGCGGCAGCAGGCCCAGCAGAAACAATGTTTTTTTCATCATACGCAATAATAACGGG
>JAFZKV010000118.1 GCA_017551765.1 Bacteroidales bacterium | reverse complement strand
TTGTTGCAGAGGTAGCCCACGCGGAACACATAGTTGGAGGCGGCGTTGAGACCATTCACAGTATAGGTGGTGTCGTTGACGGCGACGGTAGTGTCCCAAGCGGTGGCGCTGGCGGCACGGTACTGCACCACGAAGTCGTTATTAGACGAGTTGTTGACCCACGTCAGGTCCACACTGTGGGCAGCAGGCGTTGCCGTCAGGTTGGCGGGATACATGCAACCCTCGTTCTTGCGGATATTGATGTCGTCGATGTTGATTCCATAGTAAGAACCGCCATTGAAGCGGAAAGCCACATAGTAGTTGGTGTAGTGGTCCATCGTGGCGGTATTGAACTCGAACATCTCATAGCCGTTGGTGCTGGTGACCGTGAGCAGGGGGACAAAAGTGGAGTCGTAGAGGGGGTTGGTCATCACACCGGCCTGGAGGGTACCGCTGTAGACGTCGGCCCAGAAGCTGACGTAGATTGAGTCGCCGTCGAGGGGCACCTGGCTGGTGGCAATCATATCGCCACCTTCAAGGGCGAGTGAGTTGTTGCCGGTGTGGGCGTAATAGCTGCTCGTCGTGACGGCGGGGCTGCCGCTGACCACGTTCCAGCACGAAGGCACGCTACCATCGTTGTCGCTTTCAAAGCCCTCCACCACAGGCAGCAGCATCTCGCCGCAGGCGGTCTTCACCGTGATGGTGCGGGCCACCGACGAGTCGACATACGGGTCACAAACAGCAATCACGCTGAAGGTGTAGGCAGTGTTGGGGGTGAGGCCGGTCACCATGTGCGAGGCATTGCCGTTGTTGGGCAGGGTATAGCCGCCGCCGTTGAAGGAGACAATGTAGTGGTCCACATTGACATCCTCGGTCCAAACGAAGGTGAGTTCATTGCTATCAATCGCCGAAGCCATCACGCCAACAGGCAGCAAGCAGGTGGGGCAGGGATCCAATATAACGTCGCTGTGGTTCACACCGCTGGTAGCCGAATTGTAGACCTCGGCACCGCTACCATCGTAAATCACATAACTGCACTCGCTGTCATAACTGCCGGTCTGCCAACTATAGTTAACAGGTGTGCCACTACATACACTGATTGTGGCAGTAGCGCTGCTACCGCTACCAAGTGTGGCCTCTCCTGCCACGGCTCCATTCTGGGTGAAGGAAAGTTTGGCACCGTTCCAACCGTCGCCATAGCTGTCTACCATTGCAACTGTGATATTGCACGAACCACCGGCGCAGTCAGTAGTGAAGCTGACGTTTCTCCATTCCGAGGTGTCGCCCGAGCAGTCGCTGGCCACATAGGCAGTATAGGCGGTGCGGGCATCAAGGCCGGTGAAGGTGTAGAAGGTATCGCTGGTGGTGTAGACGGTGCTGTCGAGGAGCACGAAGAAGTCGCTCTGGCCGTCGGGGGCAGTCCAATAGATGGTGGCCGCGTCAGCCGTGACAGTGTCGACACCCATCAACGACACAGGCATACAGGCAGGAGGCTCGGCGAAGTTGATGTCGTCAATGTAAAGATACAGCTGATCATAAGACGTGAGCTGGATAGAGACATACTTGGTGCCAGCGGGATAGATACCCGAGAAGGTCTGGTAGCTTGAGGTGGCGGTCATTTCATCACCCCACACAAACGAGCTGACAGAGTCGTTAGTGGTGGAGTAGCCGACCTTAAAGGTCTCGGTATAGGAGGTACCCTGCTTATAGGCAAACTGCACCTTCACACCATTGTCGGTGCCGGTCAGTTCGGGCGAGATGAGATACTGATTGTTGTAGCCGTAATAGAAACGGAAGCAAGCGTTGCCGGTGTTGGCGTTGCCGGTGGTGCGACCTGTACTGCTCACACAATCAACCATCTTCCAGCAGCTGAGGGCACCGGCATCCTCGAAGCCCTCGGTGAAGGGTATCTGCATAGCAGCGCAGGCGGTGCGGGCGCTGACGGTGACCGCTTCGGCGTCGCCACTGCCACAGTTGACCACCACGCTGAAGGTATAGGGTGTGTTGGCGTTGAGGTTGTCAAAGACATAGAACAAATCAGTGACGTTGCTCTGCTCCACAGTGTCGTTGGGGCCGTAGCAGGTCACCGTGTAGGTGGCGCCGCTGTTGAGCGTGTCCACCCAACTAACGGTGATGCTCTCGTCGCTCACACTGTCGATAGCCACGCTGCTGACACGCAGGCACGAGGGTATCTCGCTGATGTAGACATCGTCAAACTTGCCGATATACTGCGTGCCGTAGGCCAACCAAGCCACGCGGTAGTTTGCGGTGGAACTGAGGTTGGCGGTGTTGAACTCATACTCTGCCCAACTGCTGCCACTAACTTGCACCAGAGGAATGAAGGTGCTGGTGTCGCTGGGGTTGGAGATGACACCCGCCTTGATCCAGCCACTGTTGACAAAAGCCCAGAAGCGGCAGTAGATATTGTCGCCACTGACATCCATCGAGGGGCCGACCACCAGATTGTAGTTCTCACTCGAGTTGCCTTGCAGATACATGGCATAGGTACCGCCAGGGGTGTGCTGCGTGGGGTTATAGCTGCCACCCGGCTGGTCGTTCACGCTCGGGTCGGTGCCGGCGTGGATGGTGCTGTCCCAGCAGGGATACCAAGCGCCGTTGTAGGCGGCATCCTCAAAGTCGACAAATAAAGGCAGGCTCATGGTGCCGCAGGCGGTGCGGAAGGTGCCGCCCAGGGCGACGGAGTTTTCGCTGGCCGAGCAGTTGACCTGCACGGTGTAGTGGTAGACGGTGTTGGCATTGAGGCCCGTGAGGGTGGCCGAGTCGCCCGAGGAGGTCTCGGTGAGGGGGTTGCTGGCGTCGCCGTCGGCCCAATAGGTGACGGTGTAGCTGGCACCGCTGTTCAGCGCATCCACCCAAGTGATGACGGCGCTGTTGCTGTCAATGGTTCCCAAACCGTAGCTTTGCACTGCGGGGCAGGTTACCGGCGTGCCGCCGGTGAAGGTGAAGGTGGTCTTGGGTATGAAGTCGCGGGCAGTGGCAGAGACGCTGGCAACATCAGAATAGCTGTAGCCCTGCACGCTGGCGCCCGAAGCGCTGACACCGTAGTAGGTGGTCGTGCTCCAGTTGCCGGTGCTTGTGCTGGAGAAGTCAACCAGCAGGTTGCCACCGTTGTAGGTGTAGGGGCTGGTGAACGTGATGATCATCTCGTTGTTGTCGATGCTCACCGTGCCGGTGTAGACGGTCGTGGCACTGCTAACATCGGCGAAGGACGACAGCGTGGTGGCGGTGGTCTCCATCATCTTCACCTCGAAGGTGGCTGTGAGGCTCACCGACGCCTGGCTGGTGTAGAACGTCAGGCCGGTGATGCTGCCGCCGTTCATGTCGACGGTGTTCACCGCAGCAGCGATGTCTGCCGCCGGGTAGATAATCTGGCTGTGCAGATAGGCGTCGGCATAGAGGCCATAGACGGGCACATAGGCGTTGGTCGCTGTGCCGTCGGCCACGGTCAGCGTGTTCTGCGCGCTCGCGACCCACGGTAGCACCATCAGGGCCACAAGGGTCAAATTGCGTAAAAACTTTTGCATAATACGTAGTTTTTGGTTAATAATTATTTTGTTTTCTATTGGTTTCCAGCCTAATATAATGATACAAAATTATAATAACATTAGTGCAAAGATACATCTTTTTTCATTCTGACAAATTATTTTTCCCTTTTTTTATCCATCCAACCACGAAGATACTGCGGATTGACAACGCTCCAACTACGCCCTGACACCTGCTGTTGTCCCATTGTTATTCATTTGTTGTCCGTTTGTTGTCCGCTTATTGAACGGACAACAAGCGGACAACAAACGGACAACAAACGAGCAACAGTCTGACTTATAGCGGAGTAAAAAAGAAGGCATCCCGTGTTTAAAATGGGATGCCTTATTTCGCCGCAAGCGGGAGTCGAGGTCAAAGGTGCAGGTCGTGACCCATGCGGTCCTGCTTGGTCTTGAGGTAGCGTTCGTTGTATTGGTTGGGTTCGATGACGATGGGCACTATCTCGGTGACTTCGAGGCCGTAGCCTTCGAGGCCGGTGCGCTTGACGGGGTTGTTGGTGATGAGGCGCATCTTGCTGACATGCTGTGCGCGCAGTATCTGGGCGCCGATGCCGTAGTCGCGCTCGTCGGGCTTGAAGCCGAGCTTGATGTTGGCGTCGACGGTGTCGAAGCCCTGCTCCTGGAGGTGGTAGGCTTTGAGCTTGTTGACGAGGCCGATGCCGCGACCCTCCTGGCTCATGTATACGATGAGGCCTTTGCCTTCGGCGTCGATCATCTCCATGGCGCGGTGCAGCTGGTCGCCGCAGTCGCACTTGCAGGAGCCGAAGATGTCGCCGGTGGCACAGCTGGAGTGCACGCGCACCAGCACGGGCTCACCCTCCTGCCACTCGCCCTTGCGGAGCACCATGTGGGTAGTGCCGTTGTCGAGCTGGGTGTAGGCAATGAGGTTGAAGTTGCCCCAGCGGGTGGGCAGGAAGACCTCCTCTTCCTTGCGGATGAGGGTCTCATGGGCCACGCGGTAGGCGATGAGGTCCTTGATGGTCACTATCTTGAGGCCATGCTTCTTGGCCACTTCCTGCAGCTGCGGCATACGGGCCATCGTGCCGTCGTCGTTGATAATCTCGATGAGGGCACCGGCGGGATAGAGGCCCGCGAGGCGAGCCAGGTCGACAGCGGCCTCGGTGTGGCCGGCGCGCACGAGCACGCCGCCGTTGC
>JAFZKV010000117.1 GCA_017551765.1 Bacteroidales bacterium | reverse complement strand
CGACAAATATTATATCAACAATCAAAAAAGAAATAAAAAAATGAAGAAATATATCACTATTCCCGTCCTGGCCACCGTTACGCTGCTCCTTGCCATCGGCATTGTTGTGGCCTGCACCAAAGAAAACACCAACAAAACCACTGCCACCGAAACACCCCGCAGCACCATGAAGCTCACGACAGAGCAAAAGCTGGCAAATGGAGTTTACAATGTTTGGCAGAAAAGTGACTCCACTTACCGTGCCAATACTACGGGATTTCGTAGTACATGTGGCGAAGAAGACCTTGAGACGTTCTATGAAATGACCAATATCGCATCGGCACAGATAGATTCCATTGGTGTGTGGGCGAATAAATTGTATGGCCATTTGACGGGGGAGGTGTCAACGGATATTCCCCTGTGCTTGGAGTGCAATACAAGTCTGTCGAATTATGGTTTGAAGGTGGCCGCCATGCGTAATGTTATAAATGAACTTGAGCAATACCAGGACTCCGACACCATCCCCTGCTTTACACCCTATATAAATGATTCGTGCTTCCTATTGTGTCATGCAACATTAGGTTATTCAATTAATAATGAAGCAACGGCTTGGTGCTTGCTTAATTGCAGTATAAGTAAAGAACTTGACCGTATGTCGAGACACCTTGCTGCCGTAAAGGCTGACGAATAATAAAAGGGCGGCAGGGTGGGATTAGGAATAAAAACATGTTTAACCCATTAATAATTATGCTTATGAAACAGAAAAGATTAATGTTGTTGGCCGCTGCGGTGGCCGTGATGATGATGGCCTGCGAGCCCGAGAAGGTTGTAACGCCGGAGCCGGAGCCTACGCCGTCAGAACCAGAAACCCTTACTTCTTTGGTGGGTACGGTGTGGAACAATCATAGTGATACTTGGGAAACATATAACGGATACAACTACCATTTTATAGTTGACCGTGATTTATGGTTCCTTACAGACAGCAATGGCCATACCCACAGCTACGTTACTCCGACTGATGGGGTTCCTGCATCGGAGTTTTACTTTGGTTTCTATTATACCTACGATCCGCTGACCTATACGGGGATAATGGAAGATAGTTCTATGGTGCAAATGGGCGGAAATGTGCAGATTTACGATCTACGGTATGATGCGGCGCAGGATGCCATCCTGCTTATCCTTCCGAGCGACACTTCCCAATATGCGGTGTACACGCGGGTGCAGTAATATACATTGAAGGTTGATGATAGATTTACAAGATTTACAGGATTTCCGCGCAGCGGGGAGAACATAAATGACGACGCCGGCGGGAGATTGAAAAACCGACAGGCGGGAGAAATATATTTTGCCACATTGGTTTTTTTTCGTATCTTTGCACCCAGATATGAAAACGCCAACAGTAACACTGACAACCGATTGGGGCGAGCGGGGCTTCTTTGCCGGCATGGTGAAGGGGGCCTTGCTGCGCCTGGTGGAGGGGGTGCAGGTGGTGGACATCACCCACCGGCTGGAGGCGTACAATGTGATGACGGCCAGCTTCGTGGTGCGCCACGCCTGTATGGGCTTCCCCGAGGGGACGGTGCACCTGATCGACGTGGCGTCGCAGCCGCCCTTTGTGGCCCTGCGGGCCCGCGGGCAGTACTTCATCTGCTCCGACAACGGCCTGCCGGCGCTGGTCTTCGGCGACGAGGTGGAGGAGGCGGTCACCCTGCCGACGCAGGAGAACGGCATCTACAACTTCGCGGCCTACAACCTCTTTGTGCCTGCGGCGGCGCGCCTGCTGGGAGGCACCCCGCTGCGCGACCTGGGGCCGCAGCACACGCAGCTGCTGCAACGTCCGCGGACGGGATATATGCAGCAGGGCGAGTACTATCGCATCTATGTGCACTACATCGATGACTACGGCAACGCCTACCTCGGCATGAGCTACCGCGAGTTCGAGGAGTTGCGTCAGGGCCGCCCGTTCCGGATGACGGTCAACGAGTTGGTGGTGTCGGAGGTCAGCCCCTCGTACCTGCGTGGGCAGAACCCCAACGACCCGAGCCTGCGGCTCACGGTGTCGGCCACCGGCCAGCTGGAGCTGGCCTTCCACGGCCGCTCGCTGGCACAGCTCGCCGGCCTGAAGGTCAATTCCAGCGTCCTGCTGCAGTTCAGGTAAAGTGAAAAGGGAAAAGGGAAAAGGGAAAAGTGAAAAGTGAAAAGGGAAAAATGAAAAGTGAAAACTAAAAAGCAAAAGGCTGGCGCATCACATCCGCGCCAGCCTTTTAGTTTTTAGCTTTTAGTTTTTAGTTGGCCTTCGGGGTCTTCCACGAGAAGAACACCTGCACGCCGGCCATCTGGTAGATCTGCCAATGGCCCCAGCTGCCCATGCCGCTGAAGTCGGTGTCGTACTTGAGGTTCAGCGCGAAGTTGGCGGCGATATGCTCGGAGAGGCGATAGTCGAGCTTCACCTCGAAGTCGAGGTCGGTCTCGAAGAAGAAACGCTGCATGGGAGAGAGGGCGGTGAGGCGCTGACGGCCTTCGGGGGTTTCCATCTCGATGCCGGTATATTTCGACTTGTCGAGGTTGTCCCAGCTCATGTTCTTGGGTTTCTGGTAGTCGTAGAAGATTTCAAGACGGGCGTAGAGGTCAAGGTTCTTGACGATGTCCTTCTTCAGGTACTGCGCCTTGATGTAGCTACCGAGGGCGAAGTAGGCGTTGTTGATGTACTTGTAGGTCTCGGGGTCGGCGGGGTTGAAGCGGTCGTCCTGGATGACACCGTAATCAAGGCCGTTGACGATGAAGCCGTCGTTGCAGACGAAGGTGGTCTTGCCGGTCAGGAAGGAGAGGGAGACCGACCAGTCGGACTTCTTGTACTCGAAAGAGAGGGCGGTGGTCAAATAGGCCGGAGCAAAGAAGTGGGACACCTGGCGCTTGGTGGCCTCGGCTTCGGCGCCTATGCCGTCGTATTCATAGCCGGAGCCGAACTGCGTCTTGAGGTTGGCCGTGAAGCTGGCGCCCCAATCGGGCAGTTTCTCGAAGGGTTTCCAAGAGATGGCGCTGGTGAGGTCGATTTTGTCGTTGCTCTTGCGGCGCGTCTCGAAGAGGCCACCGACGGTGTCGTTGTCGAGGTCCTGCCAGGCGAAGCCGTAGGCCAGGTCGACCACATTGTCCCAGATGTACTTGGGATGGGTGTACTTGTAGTTGCCGAAGAAGGTGGCGGTGAGGTCGATTTGCGAGTTGCCGCTCTTGGACCAATTGTCGAACATAAACTCACTGAGTTTGAGCGCCGGCGTGGAAGAAGTGGACCAAGTACCGGCAGGCTTCTGTTCGGGGGCCGCAGCATTGTCCTGTGCGACGGCGGTCATGGCCATGAGGGCCGCGCAAAGCATAAAGATACGTTTCATTGTTCGGGGATATTTGTTATTACATGATTGATTTCGCTCATGGTGTAGCCGCGCGAGGTGAGGAAAGAATAGAGGCGGCGGTAGTAGTCGGCCCCTTGCTCGTCGCCGAGGGTGCGGAGCTTCTTGTCGGCCTCTTCACGCAGGATGCCGTAATAGGTGTCGTCGTCGACCATTTTCATGCTGGCGGCGATGGCTTCTTTGGAAAGATGTTTCAGGCGGAGTTGGTAGAGCACCTTCTGACGGCCCCAATGCTGTTGCAGTATCTTGCTTTCGGCATAGGCGCAGGCGTAGCGGCTGTCGTTGAGATAGTCGTCGGCACGAAGGCTGTTGATGATGGGCTCTACCTCGGCCACTGCGGCTCCCCAGGCGATAAGTTTCTGGCGCACGCTCGTCTCGCACTGCTCGGAGAGAGCGCAGAAGCGACGGGCGCGGTCAAGCAGGGCGCGGGTGGCAGGAGTCATTCGTGAGGTTTCGTTCATCGAGGTTGCCGTTGCTAAAAGATTTTGCAAAAGTACGAACTTTTTTTGACATACGGAAATAGAAATAATAAATTTTGCCATATCAGATTTTTTTCGTAATTTTGCATTTGGACTAAATATTATATATAACGTATGTCGAAAGGAAGGATTTTATTTGTCAGTCAGGAGATTATGCCCTTCTCCGACGAGAGCGAATTGTCGTCGATGGGCCGCTACCTGCCGGCAAAAATACAGGAGATGGGGCGCGAAATCAGGGTTTTCATGCCTAAATTCTGCTCGGTGAGCGAACGGAAACACCAATTGCACGAAGTCATCAGGCTGAGCGGCATGAACCTTATCGTGAACAATTGCGACCACCAGCTGATTATCAAGGTAGGCTCCATTCCCACCGCACGCATGCAGGTGTACTTCATTGACAACGACGAGTACTTTGCCGGCCGCAAAGACGCCCGTCTGGCTGACGGCACCCTCAGTGCCGACAGTGACGAGCAGTTGCTCTTTTTCGGCCGCGGCACCCTCGAGGCGGTGCGCAAGCTGGCCTGGCAGCCCCACCTGATTAACTTCTGCGGCTGGTTCACCTCCATGATTCCTTTCTACCTGCGCCGCATCAACAAGGAGAACGCCTTCTTCAGTGGCACCAAAATGGTCATCACGCTGATGGACGACGGCTTCAAAGGTCACATCGGCGGCGACCTGGAACGCAAGATGAAGACCGACGGCGCCACCGCCAAGGACCTGCGCCTCTATGGCGACACCACCTACCTCGGCCTCATGAAGTCGGCCATCACCTACTCGCAAGGCATCATCATCGGCTCCAAGAACGCCAACCCCGAGTTGGTGGCCTTCGCCAAGGAAAACAAACGCAACGTGCTCGACTACGTGGAAGACCGCGACGAGTTCTATGCACGCATCAATAAATTCTACGACACTATCATCGGAAAGATTGAAAACTGAACCACTCATGAAAAAACTCTCTGTCCTACTGCCTGTCCTTATGCTGCTCGGCTGCCTGTACAGCTGCACCAATGAAGAATCGGAGCTCGGCCTGAACATCGTCAACGGGGACACCCGCTACAACGGCAAGCACCACACCCTCACCGCCGACCGCGCCCTCAGCGTGCGCGACGACTCGCTGATGACCTCCAACTACAGCTTTTGCATCATCGGCAACTACCAGGATGCCACCTTCGGCAGTGTCCAGGCGACGCTGTTTACCCAAATTGCCCTGCCCGACAACTCGGGCTCTATCAACTTCAACGAAGTACTGATTGACTCGGTGGTGCTCACGCTGGTGAAAGACAAGCTGTACCCCGACACCAACCACACCTACAACTTTCACTTCGAGGTGATGCAGCTTGCCGAGGCGCTGCGCAGCGACAGCGTCTACCTTTCGAACAGTGAGTTGCCGGTGAACACCTCGGCCGTTTTCTTTAACGACAATGTCAGCGTGGGCCCCGACAAGGACACCATACGTCTGAAGTTGAATTCCTCCATCAATCCCGTACTGACACAGAACGCCTCAGCCGACGAGTTCACCGAGAACGCCAAAGGGTTGCGTATCCGTCTCACCGATGCAGGCGACGAAGGTATGCTCTCACTCAACCTCTCAGCCACAGCCACCTGCCTGACGGTGTACTACCGCAACACCACGACCGACACCGTGGAGTCGGAATACCCGTTCCTGGCCGGCACCAGCACGTCGCACTTCACGCAGTTCACACACAACTATACGGGCAGCGTGACCGCCGGAGCCGACAGCATCGACGGCAGCCAGACGCTTTACCTCGAACCCCTGGCGGGCTACAATATCCGCATCTACTTTGACAGCGCCATCCGCGCCTTTGTGGCCGACCACCCCTATGCCGTGGTGCACTATGCCGAATTGCTGATGCCTGTGGCCGCCAACGCCGACGCCATGAAGCCAGGCTGCATTATCGCCATGAGCAACTACCGCGCCAGCGTGGGCACCCCCATTATTGACTATATTTCTAGCGGCGTGGACGGCAACTACAACAGTGACAGCAACTACTACCGCCTGCGCGTGACGCGCTACACACAAGACCTGCTGCGCAACGGTGGCGACCTGGGAACCACGCTGCTGCTTGACTCGCGCCTCAGCAACGCCGCACGCACTTTCATCAACGGCCCGGCCACCGCCAATCCCATTCGTATTGAATTGATTTATTCCGAATAACCAACATGAAAAAGATACTTTTTGCGGCAGCCATCGCGCTGCTCCCGCTTTCGCTCTCGGCGCAAAAGCCTTACCAAAAGACCTATAGCGGCACCAACCAGCTCTCGGTGGAGGGCCAACTCAATGATGAGGGTCGCCGCACCGGCACCTGGACCTGGTGGTATCCCACAGGCCAGATGTCGCAGCAAGGCAGTTATACCAACGGGCAGAAGTCGGGCACCTGGACCCTCTATTACGAGGACGGCAGCCGCATGTCCGAAGAATGTCACGCTACAGGTGTCAGCCGCTCCTGGTTCCACAACGGCGACTTGAAGAGCGAGGTAAACGTGGAGAACGGCAAGCGCAACGGTCTCTATCGCTCGTGGCACGACAACGGCCAGGTAGAGGAGGAAATCACCTATGTCAACGGCAGCCGTGAGGGTGAGACCTCACAATGGCATCGTAACGGCCAACTGAAGTTCCGCGGCCTCTACCGCAGCAATGAGTTGCAGGGCAAGGCCACCTGGTGGCTCGCCAATGGCAAATTGGACATGGAGGGCAACCTCGTGGACGGCGAGCAGGACGGTGAATGGCGTTTCTATTGGCGCACCAACGGTCGCCTGGGTATCACCGGCACTTATGCCCGCGGCAAAGAGATAGGTCATTGGACCTACTACTATGAGACCGGTGAGAAGTGGCGCGAGGGCAATTACCGCGCCGGCAAGCGCGAAGGCACCTGGACAACCTGGTATGAAAGCGGCAAGAAGCTCCATGAGGGCGAATATGCCAATGACCTTGAGGAGGGCCGTTGGACCGCTTGGTATGAAGACGGCAAGGTGGACTATTACGGCAACTTCAGCAACGGGCTCAAGGACGGCGAGTGGCGAGGCCTCTATGACGACGGCTCCACCCGCTACATCATGCACTACGACTCCGACGTCAAGGAGGGCGAAGAGGTACGTTACTATCCCAACGGGAAAGTCGAACTGCGCCAACATTTCAGCGACGGTCTCCTCGAAGGTGCCTATGAGCGCTACAACGAGGCGGGCGGATTGGTCGAGAAAGGGCAGTTTGTCGAAGGCGAGAAAGAGGGCAAATGGGTGTGGTACGACAACGGGAAAGAGGCCTACCGCGCCAAGTTTAAAGCCGGACAACAGGTCAAGTAACCTTCATGCAATTCATCCTGGCTTCACAATCGCCTCGCCGGCGACAACTGCTCGCCGCGCTGGGCTATCCCGTCAAGGCCGTATCGGTCAACGTTGACGAGCATGTCCCCCCCACCCTGCCGACTGCCGAAGTGGCCGAACACTTGGCATTGCGCAAAGCGAAAGCGTTCCCCGTCGAACAACTGAAGGAGGGCGAAGTGCTGGTGACTGCCGACACTGTGGTGGTACACGGTGATACAGTCCTTGGCAAGCCAGCCGACCGCGCCGAGGCCATCCGCATGCTACATCTCCTATCGGGCACCGCCCACACCGTATATACCGGTGTCTGCCTGCGCTCACGCGAGCAGGAGGTCTCCTTTACCGAGCAGACCACTGTACACTTCGTCACCTTGTCCGACGAGGACATACTGCACTATGTCGATACCTACCGCCCCTACGACAAAGCAGGCGCCTATGGCATACAGGAATGGATTGGCATGATTGGCATCAGCCATATTGAGGGCTGCTACTATAATGTTATGGGATTACCTCTATCGCGCCTCTATCTGACACTGAGGAACAAGTTCTCGTCCATCTGCACCTCGCCACGGTCCATCAGCTGACGCACCGCCTCCTGTCCTTCCACAAAGCCTTCTTTCTCCAACCTCGCACTCACCTCTGCAAGGCTCATCTTACCACCCTGAAGCAGATGTTTGACTGCTGCTTCCACGTCCTCCTCCTTTTGCAAAGTCTTTTGGCACACGTCGCAACAACCACATGGCATACCATCCTTCTCACCAAAATAGGACAGCAATTGTATGCTACGGCACTCATCGTTGTTGCGCACATAGGCCTTGATGGCGTTTGCGCGTTGTTGTGCCGCCTGCTGCATCAATTGACGGTTCGTGTCGTTGAGAAACAGCTCGTTTTCGTTTACACGCACCGACGTGAAAATAATCTGTGGCTTGGTAGGCCGGGGGCGATATTCCACTATATGCATGTCGTTCATCTGCCTCAACAGGGTTGCCACCTCGGCGGATGACAGCATGCTGTGCGAAGCCAACCGCTGCTCGTCGATGGGGGTAGACTCCATGAAAAGGCCAGGATACATCCGTATGGCACGCTGCAGCAAATCTCCCATAGCCATGTGATCCACTTGGAAGCGATATAGTTCATTGCGTTCTATAGGAATATAGAGCGTCGAATAGGCCTCTTCGCGGTCGGGCAATGCCACCACCCCTTCACGCTCAAGAAAGCGACAAGCGCTATAGAACTCACGAACATTGAGGTTATAAGTCGAGCATATTTCCTCCAAATCAAAATCATATTGCGCATCGGCACCACTGCC
Organism: Bacteroidales bacterium; assembly: GCA_017551765.1. Classification (GTDB taxonomy): domain Bacteria; phylum Bacteroidota; class Bacteroidia; order Bacteroidales; family P3; genus Colimorpha. The sequence goes on along the minus strand of JAFZKV010000117.1, from coordinate 23,056 downwards.
CATCGGCAATTGATAGTAGTTGCACAGCGCCTTGTAGACATTGCGTATATACTTAACCTGTGGGAAATCTATCTCAAGATTTTTATCGTTGCGGGCGATGTCCGAGTCGTCATACAACAAGACCGCCTCGGCAGCTTGCCCGTCACGGCCAGCGCGGCCAGCTTCCTGGAAATAGGCTTCCAATGAATCGGGCAAGTCCATGTGCACCACAAAACGCACATCCGACTTATCAATACCCATCCCGAAAGCGTTGGTAGCCACAATCACACGATAGGTGCCTTTCATCCACATCGCCTGGCGTTGGTCACGCTCGGCTGTATCGAGTCCTGCATGGTAATAGATGGCCGTTACACCATTAAACGACAGGAACTCGGCAATGGATTTCGTCTGGCGACGGTTGCGCACATAGACAATGCCGCTCCCTTCGTGCCGTCGCACAATGCCGAGTAACCTATCGGTCTTGTTGCCTCCATACATCACCTTATAAGCCAAATTTTCACGGTAGAAAGAGCCAATAAAGCGGCGACAGTCACGCAACTGCAGTTGGCGACAAATATCCTCCTGCACCTCGGGTGTGGCCGTAGCGGTCAGCGCCACCATCGGGGTCTGGGGAAAATAAGTGCGGAGTTCGGCAATCTGCAGATAGGGTGGACGAAAGTCATATCCCCACTGCGAGATACAATGAGCCTCATCCACGGCTATCATGCCCACCTTCACACGCCGCAGGTGCTCAATAAAGCGGCGCTGGCGGAGACGCTCGGGCGAAACATAGAGGTATTTCAACTCACCCGCTATGGCGTTGTAGAGAACCTCCGTGGTCGCTTGGCTGCTCATGCCACCCACGATGCAGGCCGCCCGCAGATGCCTGTCTTGCAACTGCTGTACCTGGTCTTTCATCAGCGCTATCAAAGGCGACACCACCAGACACAGCCCATCGCGCAGCAAGGCCGGCAGCTGGTAACAGAGCGACTTGCCGCCACCTGTGGGCAACAACACCAAGGTGTCGTGTCCCTCGGCTACCGCATCAACAATCAACTCCTGCAACGGACGGAAGCTTTGATACCCCCAATAGCGCTGCAGGAGCTGATACTTATCCATATAGCGGAAGAACTGACTCTATCTAATCAGCGTCACCGAACCGTGCTGTTCACCCAAAGTATACATGCCGGGTTTACGGTAGCGGCACACATACACATAGGTACCCTGAGGACATTTAACGCCGTCGATAGTACCATCCCATACAAACTCGGGGTCGGTCGACTCAAACACCACCTCACCACGACGGTTGAAGACGTAGATATGGAAGAACTCATAACTGTTGATGGTGTACAGACGGAAGGTAGAATTCTCATCCTCCGAGTTGGGGGTGAAGATATTGGGGAACCAGACAGTATAGAGGTTCACCGGTATGCCGAAGCGGTAGTCCACTGAGCAGTTCAACTCATTGTAGGGCGAAAGAGTGACATACACCGAGTCGGCGCCCGTAGCCTCGATAAAGGTGTGCGTCACCTCATCTCCCGTGGCCGTCTCACCACCCTCAAAGGTCCAATTGGCCCCCACACTGTACTCCGACATATTGCGCAGCAGGATGGTAGGATCGTCCACATCAACGATGGTGGGCTCATAGTTCACATGCGGAACAGGCAGAGGCTTCACCGTTACCGACTTGGTCAAGGGGTCTGCGTCACAATCATTGGTGCCGTGACCAATCATGGTATACACCGTGTTCACCTCGGGTGCCACAAAGACCATATCTGCACTATCCTGCCCTTCAAGCGTGGGGTCGGTGGGCGAGGCCGTCCATGTATAGTGGTCGGCATTGCCACCGATAAGGGTCACCGTGTCGCCCGGGCAGATGGTACCATTGGCGGGTATCATCGTCAAAGTAGGACTGACAAGGTATACACGAATACTATCCCAAGCCTGACAACCTTGCGGGCTGGTCACCAGCACATAGTAGGTCTCCACTGCCGATGCGGGCTCCACCTGCAGGGTAGGTCCTGCGGGAAGGCCTCCGGTAACGGTACCCAATGTCTTGGACCATTGGTAAGTGCAGCCATCCACACCCACAGCACGCACCGTGGCGTTGGTACGGGTGCCTTTACAGACAATGGTGTCGCCCGTCACCTCAAGTTCGGGATGTGTAAAGACCCGCACCGTATCGTATGCCGTATCGGCGCAATATATCACCTCTTCTGTATTGTAACGGTTCACATAGAAAAGTCCGTTACGGACATACAACTCGATAGGCTCCACTGCGTGGGAGAACGAGCGCGTCACCGACTGGTTCTGAGCGGTGGCAGGTCCTTCGCTGTAGACAACCATCGTCGAGTCGTCATCCTCCGGGGCATTCTCGGGGCGGAACGACCAGCGGCGATAGGTGACACCACTCGTCGTATCGTAAACAGTGGCCTCTTCGTCATCGCACAGCACGCGTTTCGATAGGGTCATACCCGCTTTGGGATTTATCTTGGGTTGTATCGGGTAAACCATTTCCGAGTAACACTCAGGAGACCCTGGGTCGACAACCGTGTTGGTGCGCACCAGCACATAACGCGGGTCGTTCCCATCGAAATGTATCTCGGCGCTGTCGCCTGTCATCGTCGCAATAGGCGTTACGAGGCTGGTTGGATTGGGAGTGTCATAGAACTTCCACGAGGTGGTGGACATGTCGACCATCGACGGGTCGCCGCCGGGCACCTCGCTCGTGTTCCACAACTTCACATCGCCGCCGCACATCACCAATGTGTCAATTCGCATGGTGGGCTTGGTGTTGGTCACGTTGGCGTACATATACGACACAAAGGGCTTGGCAGGGTCGAGGGCCGACCTCATCCTGCAGCGGAATGTCTGCTGGTTGCCCATCGAGTCACAGGTTTGGATAACGCCACCCACACGGCGCTTTGTGACGCGGAAGTCACTTGCCTGGACATCATAGCTCTGGGCATTGGCGGCCTCGGTGCTGTCGGCACCGACAGCAGAAACTTGACGGAAGGTGAAGTGGCTGTTCGAGCCCAACACCGCCAACGGAGGATTTGAGACACCAAACTCAGAAGCCTCCCACGCATAACTACGGAGTCCACGGGGTGCATTGAGCGTGGTCACGTTGGTGCTGCGGCCAGCCGGGCAACCGGTACTCGGGATGTCCATCGGTCGGCACTCGCCACAGAGGTAGCCGTATGCAAAATGCTGGGTCATGCAGCAGTCGCTGACCATCACCTCAATCTGCACCTCCTCGCCGTAGAGGGGCGACAGGTTCAAGGCCACCTTGTCCCAGTCCTTCCACATAATTTTGTAAGAGCTATAACTTGCGCCACCACCTGCCTGCGAACTACCACCTGAATATATATGCCAAGTACCTTGTCCTGTTTGGTTGAGTATCACGTCTCCATATCCGCCGTAACTGTTTTGGTGCGACCAACCCTGGTTAGCGGCAGGCGTCGACGAAATCACATAGGCCAACGAGTCATTCATAACATTTGAGGTAGGATTGTTGGGGTTGGCCTGAATCCACTGACCCGCCGCGTTCTTCTTCATCACGCGGATGATGAAAGCAGGGTCGCAGTTTTTGCCATGAACCGTTGTACTGCTACCAGATGCAGGGGATTCAATAACACAGGCATAGTAGATATAGAGCATGGCGTTGTCGCCATTGACAGTCATGTGGTAATAGAGTGCCGTGGCGTTGGTTCCGCCGTAGGCATCACCAACACGGATACTGCGTGTCAAGTTGGTATTCACCACGCCGGGCGTAGTATCATTGGTATTAAAGTGCGTCGGCACGTATGGCAGCTGGTCGCCGGTATTGGGGTCGCGGTTCACAGGGTGCCCCGTCACCTGCGTAGTCGTGTTATAGATGGCAAAACCATAGTTCTGCGGATGTCCATTTGGGAAACCCGCATGGTCAGATCCTCCAGATATCTGATATGTTCCCAACTGAGCGGCAGGAATAATCGGTGCATTATTAAAAGGACCCTGGTTGCCGTCATGAAAACCCGTCTCACCGGTCAATGCACTTGGCGCATATGTATTGCATTGCGAGGAGCTGCGTTTCTTACCCGCACGACCGCTATAGAAGAAATCGCTATTGCCATCCGTGAAACTCTGGGGGTTGTTCCAACCCGGGCAGGCCTCGTCCTGTGTCCAATCATCCTGTGCACGGAGGCTTCCGCCGCAGGCGACAAGCACGGTCACCAGCGCCGCCAGGCGCCAAAAAACGTTGGTTTTCATCATATTTTTCATCGTTATTCTCCTTGTTTTTAAGTCCTTACACGCATCACCCACTCATTATACAATCAACAAAAATAGCACTTTTTTTTGAAAGTTGCAAACTTTTTTCATTTATATAGATCCCGAAAAGTGCCATTTTGTTGTCAAGGAATGAAAATTTTTTCAAAAAAGAAGCGGCACCCGCAGGTTGCCCTGCGGGTGCCGTCGCTGTTTTCACACTGTAAGAGAGCTTATTACTTCTCTTCTTTCAGTTTCTGGAAGATGTCGAGGTCGCCAAGCGTGGTCTTCTCCAAGTTGTCGTTGATCTGCTTGACGGTCTTCTTGGTGGCGCGCTCGCGGTTGGTGTCGCTCTCGCGGGCCTCCTCCTTACCCTCCTGGAAGGTGCGGGTGTGGCTGACGATAATCTTCTTGGAATCCTTGTTGAACTCAAGGACCTTGAAGTCGAGCGTCTCGCCCTGGCGGGCTTTGCTCTTGTCTTCCTTGTCGAGGTGACGCATGGGGGCGAAGGCCTCAACATCGTAGGGCAGGATAACGGTGGCGCCCTTGTCGCTGAGGTTCACAATCTTGCCCTGGTGCACGCTGCCGACGGTGAAGAGGCTCTCGTAGACATCCCAAGGATTGTCCTCAAGCTGCTTGTGACCGAGGCTGAGGCGGCGGTTGTCGGCATCGACCTCGAGCACCACGACGTCGATCTTCTCACCAATCTTGGTGAACTCGGCGGGGTGTTTGATTTTCTTGCTCCAGCTGAGGTCGCTGATGTGGATAAGGCCGTCGACGCCTTCCTCCAGCTCGACAAAGATGCCGAAGTTGGTGAAGTTGCGCACCGTAGCGGTGTGCTTGCTGCCCACGGGATATTTCTCGGTGATGCTGAGCCAGGGGTCGGGCATGAGCTGGCGGATGCCGAGGCTCATCTTGCGGTTTTCGCGGTCGAGGGTGAGGATAACGGCCTCCACCTCGTCGCCCACCTTCAGGAAGTCCTGGGCGCTGCGCAGGTGCTGGCTCCAGCTCATCTCGCTGACGTGGATGAGACCTTCGACGCCGGGCATGACCTCGACAAAGGCACCGTAGTCGGCGATGACGACCACTTTACCCTTGATGTGGTCACCCTCCTTGAGGTTCGGGTCGAGGGCATCCCAAGGATGAGGAGTGAGCTGCTTGAGACCGAGGGCGATGCGGCGCTTGGTCTCGTCGAAGTCGAGGATAACAACGTTGATCTTCTGGTCAAGCTGCACCACCTCGCTCGGATGGCTGATGCGGCCCCAGCTGAGGTCGGTGATGTGGATGAGACCATCCACGCCGCCGAGGTCGACAAAGACGCCGTAGGAGGTGACGTTCTTCACGACACCCTCAAGCACCTGACCCTTCTCAAGGTGGCTGATGATCTCGGCCTTCTGAGCCTCGATTTCGTCCTCGATGAGAGCCTTGTGGCTGACGACGACATTCTTGTATTCATGGTTGATTTTGACCACCTTGAATTCCATCTGCTTGTCGACGTAGACATCGTAGTCGCGGATGGGTTTGACATCGATCTGGCTGCCGGGAAGGAAGGCCTCGATGTTCTCAAACACGGTGACGATAAGACCGCCTTTGGTGCGGCTCTTGACGTAACCGGTGATGATTTCCTGGTTGTCGTAGGCTTCGTTGACACGCTCCCAGCTCTTGAGGATGCGAGCCTTCTTGTGGCTGAGCATCAGCTGGCCGTTGGCGTCCTCCTGGCTCTCGACATAGACCTCGATCTTGTCGCCAGCCTTCAGGTCGGGGTTGTAGCGCACCTCGGCCACGGGGATGACACCGTCGCTCTTGGCGCCGACGTTGACGACCACCTCGCGGTCGGTAATGGCCACGACGGTGCCCTCGATGACTTCCTGCTCCGTGAAGGAGTTGAAACTCTGCTCGTAGGCGTCGTTCTTTTCGCCAGCTTCCTGTTGTTTGATTTTACCGGCTTTCTCGTCGATTGCGTTCCAATCGAAATCGGCCAGCGGTTGTACATTCTTGTAGTCCATTATGATGGATTGTTTGTTTTTTTGTGTGCCCCTGCCCTGCACGGTTCAACATTAATTTCAATCTAACTCATTGTCCCACAGACCGCAGGCAGGTTGCGGCGGAGACAAAAGCGACTGCAAAGATACAACTATTTTTTAAATAGTAAAGAAAAAAGTACCAACGCCCTACTGACGCCTGCCCTTCACCCATACTTCGACCATACTTCGACCATCGTTCGACCATAAAAATGGTTAAACGATGGTCGAAGTATGGTCGAAGTATGGTCGAACGATGGTTGAACAGTCGGAGTGATAGCGGAGTTACTCCACAGGGATGTCGGGGTTGACATTCTTCGAGCCCACGAGGGCATAGAAGAGGATGTAGGCAAAGCCGGCGATGACAATCCAATAGCTGCCCACATAGCCCACGCCGTCGGCGATGAGGTTCTGCACAAAGGGCATGATGCCGCCGCCACAGACGAGGGTCATGAAGATGCCGCTGGCCATGGGGGTGTACTTGCCGAGGCCCTCGGTGGAGAGGTTGAAGACGGCACCCCACATCACAGAGGTGCAGAGGCCGCAGAGGGTGGCAAAGGCTATCTTGAGCGGCACGTCGGCGCCGTGCAGGTGCACGGTGACCGAAGTGGGTATCAAGATGAGGCACAACAGGAAAGCGATGGCAATCATGGCCGTGGTGCTGAGCATGGCGCGGCTGCTGACCTTGGCGCCGAGCAGGCCACCGATGAAGCGGCCGCAGAGCATGAGGAACCAATAGGCACCGATGAACCAACCGGCCAAGTCGGCTCCGAGGCCGAGGCCGCCGCCGTCGGTGGCGGTGGTCATGTAGAGGTTGGCTGTGTTGGGGATACCCACCTCGACGCCCACATAGAAGAAGATGGCGATGGCACCGAGCACAAAGTGGCGGAAGCTGAGGGGGCTGTGGGCATCCTTCTGCTTGACCGCAGCCTTGGCCTCCAGGTGCGGCTCGGGGATGCGGGTGAGCATGATAACCACAAAGGCCACGGCGAAGATAGCCATAGCGATGATCATGGCCGGAGCAGCGTCGCTGACAGCCGCGTTCTTGATGCTTCCTCCAATGAGATAGCCCAACAGAATGGGAGCAAGAGTTGCACCTGTGGAATTGATGGTGCCACCCCATTGGATGAGCTGGTTGCCGCGGTTGCCGCCGCCACCCAGGGTGTTGAGCATGGGGTTGACCACAATATTGAGCAGACACATGGAGAAACCGGCCACCAGGGCACCGGCCACATAGACGGCAAAGCTCTCGACATAGCCGCTGAGGAACTGCACGCCCACGCCGACGAGGCCGACGGTGACGGCCAGCAGCGAGGTGAACTTATAGCCCTTGCGGCGCAGGATGATGCCCGCCGGGATGCCCATGCAGGCGTAGGCGATGAAGTTGGCCAAGGTACCCAGCTGCGCCACGGCATTGCTGGTACCGAATTGGTTCTTGACGATGACTCCCATCGAGCCCGCGAAGTTGGTCACGAATGCTATCATGAAGAACAGCAAGAACATGACAATGATGGGAATAGTGTAATTCTGTTTCTTTTCCATAGTATGCTAATATTGGAATTATTGAAGTACAATTTTGGTTGTCCGCTCGCCCACACGGAGCAGGTAGACGCCAGCCACGGGAGCCGTGAAGCGCAGGCCTTCGCCACGCGAGGCACAGAGCAGTCGGCCGCTGAGGTCATAGAGCGCCAAGTCACCAGCCACGGCAGCTTGCACGCTGACAGTACGGCCGTTGACTTTCACCACGGTGCCGTCGGCCTCCACTGTGCCGATACCGGCGGGATTGGGGTCGGCAAAGACGGCGCGCATCATCAAGGCACGGTAGCCACCACTTGCATGGGCGTCGCTCCACGTGTTGCCATTACCGCCCCCCCAATACAAACAACTTTCCACACCGCAATAGCGGCTCAGTGACAGAGGCATTGCGATATTAGTCGTGTGCAGTACAATCCACAAGGGACGGTCATAGACAAAGCCGACAAGGCTGTCAAAGTTCAGCGTCACCCACTGTGCACCGTCAGACACGAAGAATGTCTGGGTATGTATTTGCGGGCCCGGCCTGTCCATATTGGGAAAGCCGGTGTGGATATTGATAGTGTAGGAGCCTGCTTCATTGACATAAAACTGAACAGCAGCAAGGCGCTTGTTGGCGGGCAACATGTCGGTAGGGATAAAATAGCCACCATAAGTAGAAGTAGGGTAACCCATACCCATAGAAGTAAATAAAGCATCGCGGCAGAAGCCCATCGTGTCGGTACCGGCAGGCACAAAGACGGCGGTGTCGTTGCGGCTTTCGGTCATGGGGAAACACCGCGGGTTGTTGATGCTGCCGTCGGTCCAATGGTCGAAACGGTAGCCATTGGCAGCGTCGGCACGGAGCCAGCCATTGGCAGACAGGAGCGGGAAATCCTCTCCGATGGTGCCACTGACACTGCCCATTTCAGGATTGTTGGCAACAGCGTTAATCGTGATGCTGCTCTCTTCGGTGGTCAAGGGCTCGATGCCGATCACGGCGCATTGGCCGATAGTATAGCTCTGGTATTGGTCCGGATTGAGCGAGCCGACGGTGAAGAAACCGTCGCCGTAGCCACCCCAGCCCCAATTGATGTGGTAGTGGCCATAGGCGTCGCAGCCGTCAAGGACAAAGATATGGCCACCGGCGTAATAGTCGGCACCGCGGTAGACCATTGGGCGCTGGGCACGGAGCTCGACCATCAGCAGCGAGTCCCATTCGGCAGGGCTATACTCGTCCATACTAACTGCACGGGCGCTGGTGCGATACTTGAAATAGGTAGGGAACGCCGTTTCAATACAAGGACCGAAATAGTCATAATAGTACATGTAAGAGTTGCTCCAATTGGGCGTATAGTCCATCTCGATGGCCACACCAACATGGTAGACCAAAAGGTTGACAGCATCCTGCTGTGCCTGCGTGCTGAGCCACGTCAGAGTGTCGGGCATGTCGGCCCAGGCATAGGTGGTGTCGAAGTTGGCTGTCAAAGGGCCGTAGCTATTGGTGTACGTAGTGTAAGTATGATGGCCGATACCTGAGACGGGGTGGTTCCAATACTTCATCACCTGTGCCATAGCAATGGCACCGCAGCCGGCCAGACAACGGACGCCCGTAGCGGAATCGTAGGGGCACAACTGCTGGAAGACAGGCTCCTGGTTCCAGATGGTGGTCACCAGCGGCCCGATGGGAGTGCTCTTGGGCTCGATGGGCGAACCGTCAAGCAGCCGGCACCAGCGGTCGGCCACAGCAGGCGAGCCTTCGATGCCCTGCTGCCGCATGTCGGCAATCTGTCCCGCACAGGCGGCCAACCAGGCAGCGACGGGTGCCACACCAGCACGGAAGACGGAGGTAGGCGACCAGCCCACTACCGGCAGAGCGCAGTCGTCGGCCGAGACCAGCACAAAACCGTGACTGTCGGCCGGAGCGAAAAGATACAATTCGGGGAGTTGGAGTTCGGACGAGCGGTCGACGAGCTCGGTGGAGCCCAACATACGCTCGGCCACACGGCGCGCAGTGGACGCGTCGACAGGCTTGGCCTGCAAGACGCTGCAGGATAAAAGCAGCGCCAATACTAAAAATGTTTTTCTCATGATTTCAATGCTTCGGAACCGCTGACGATTTCGATAATCTCGTTGGTGATGGCCGCCTGGCGGGCCTTGTTGTAGTTGAGGCGCAGCTCTTTGAGCAGCTCGGTGGCGTTGTCGGTGGCCTTCTGCATGGCAGTCATACGGGCCCCATGCTCGGCGGCCAGCGAGTCGAGGACCACGCGGTAGAAGGTGCTGCGCAATGTCAGCGGTATCATCTCGCGCAGAATTTCCTCCTTCGAGGGCTCGAAGATGTAGTCGTTGGCCTTTCTATTCTCACGAACACCATTGCTTTTATTAGGCTCCACCGGCAGCCATTGCTCGCAGGAAAGCACCTGCGACAAGGAGTTCTTGAATTGGTTGTACACCAGCTCAACGCAGTCAATGCGCTTCTCGGCGTAGTCTTCCATCAAGGTGTCGGCCAGGGTGGCGACAGCATCGAACGACGGGCTGTCGAGCATCTCGTCATAGGAACTCAGCTGCAGGTCTTTCTGCTTTGCCAACAACTCGGAGGCCTTTTTACCTATACAAATCAGGCGGATGGCGGCTTGCTGACGGCGGTAGTGGTCAATGCGCTGCTGGGCCAGCTTGAGCACGTTGCTGTTGAAGGCGCCACAGAGTCCTTTGTTGCTGGTGACCACCACCAGCACTACGGTGCGCACTTCACGCACGGCATGGTAGGGGGTCTGCACGCCGTCGCCCACATCAATGTCGGCAAGTATCTCATTGAGTTGCGCCGAATAGGGGCGCATGCCGATGATGGCATTCTGCGCACGGCGGAACTTGGCGGCAGAGACCATCTTCATGGCCGAGGTGATCTGCTGCGTCGAACTGACCGAAGCAATGCGGGTGCGGACTTCTTTCAGGTTAGCCATTACTTGTATCTTTCAGCGGTGTCTAATGCAAGAGCCTTCATGGTGGCCAGGTCGCTGTCCACCAGTTTGCCGGCACGCAGGTTGGCCAGGATGTCAGAGTGCTGCTGCTTCATCAGGAAGAGGAACGCCTTTTCAAAGTCGCGCACCTTGTCGACAGCCACCTTCTGCAACAAGCCATTGGTGCCACAGAAGATGATGGCCACCTGTTCTTCGACGGGCATGGGGCTGTACTGCGGCTGCTTGAGGACCTCCACATTGCGCACACCCTTGTCGAGCACCGCCTTGGTGGCGGCGTCGAGGTCGGAGCCAAACTTGGAGAAAGCCTCCAGCTCGCGGTACTGCGCCTGGTCCATCTTCAATGTACCCGCAATCTTCTTCATCGACTTAATCTGCGCCTTGCCACCCACACGGCTCACCGAGATACCCACATTGATGGCGGGACGCACACCGCTGTTGAAGAGGTTGGTCTCGAGGAATATCTGGCCATCGGTAATGGAAATCACGTTGGTGGGGATATAGGCCGACACGTCGCCTGCCTGGGTCTCAATGATGGGCAATGCGGTGAGCGAACCGCCACCCTTCACCAATCCCTTCAGCGAGGCGGGCAGGTCGTTCATCTGGGCAGCGATGGCATCGTTCTGGATGATGCGCGCGGCACGCTCAAGCAAGCGGCTGTGCAGGTAGAACACATCGCCCGGGTAAGCCTCACGTCCCGGCGGACGACGGAGCAACAACGACACCTCGCGATAGGCCACGGCCTGCTTGCTGAGGTCGTCGTAGATTACCAAGGCATTGCGGCCCGTATCACGGAAATACTCGCCGATGGCGGCACCCGCAAAGGGAGCATAAAACTGCATGGCGGCAGGGTCCGAGGCGGTGGCGGCCACAATAATGGTATAGTCCATAGCGCCCTTCTCTTCCAGATTCTTCACCAGGTTGGCCACCGTGGAGCCCTTCTGTCCACATGCCACATAGATGCAATAGACGGGGTCGCCGGCATCGTAGTTATTCTTCTGGTTGATTATGGTATCAATAGCAATGGCCGTCTTACCTGTCTGGCGGTCGCCGATGATGAGCTCACGCTGGCCGCGGCCGATAGGTATCATCGAGTCAATGGCCTTGATGCCGGTTTGCAGGGGCTGCTCGACGGGCTGTCGATAGATGACGCCAGGGGCCTTGCGCTCGATGGGCATCTCGTGAAGGTCGCCCTCAATGGGGCCCTTGCCGTCGATGGGCTGGCCAATGGTGTTGATGACGCGGCCCAGCATGCCCTCGCCTACTCGCAGCGAAGCAATGCGGCCCGTGCGCTTCACGGTGTCACCCTCGTTGACGGTGCTCACCTCACCCAGCATCACCACACCCACATTGTCCTCCTCAAGGTTCTGCACAATACCCTGGTCGCCGGTGTCGAACTCTACCAACTCGCCACTCTGGGCGTTGTTGAGGCCGTAGACACGTGCAATGCCGTCGCCGACGGTGAGCACGGTACCCACTTCCTCAAGCTCGACATCGAGATTGACGTCGGCCAATTGCTTCTTCAATATTGCCGATACTTCGGCAGGCTTAATATCTGACATATCTTTTATTATTAACTTTAAGTTTTAAGTTTTGAGTTTTAAGTGCGCTGCGTAGTCACTTAAAACTTACAGCTTATAGCTCACAGTTTACTTTCGTAATCGTTCTTGGCAAACTCCTGACGGAGCTTGCGTATCTTGGTGCGCAGGCGGGCATCGTACATCTTGTTGTCGAACTCCAACTTAAAGCCGCCGAGCATATTCGAGTCGGTACCTTCGCGCAGCTCCACTGTCTTGCCGGTATACTCCTCCACCATCTGCGTCACCATGCGGCGCGCGCTGTCGTCAATGGGCTGGTGCGTCACCAGGTCGCTGAGCACGACACCCTTGTCTTCGCGGTAGAGGGTCATATAGGCCTCACTGATGCCGCGCAGGTTGACAGTGCGGTTCTTGCGCACCACAAAGCGCAGGAACGCCATCGTCTCGGCACTCACGCGCTCCGCGAACAACTGTTCCACAATGGCCGTCTTCTTGTCAAAGCGCACCGTGGGGTTGGCAAAGACCACATTCAGCTCACGGCTACCGTCGCACACGCTGCCCACCAGGCGCATATCGTCGGCCACACGGTCGACTTGTCCGCGCTCCGCGGCAAGCATGAAGAGCGCCTTGGCGTAGTTCTTATTGATGCGATAGTTGTTCATGGATTTACTTCAGTTCCATCAGTTCAAGCTCCTTTGCGATGAGCGCGTCGGCATTGGGTTTGTCACTCAACTCGGCACGTATCAGCTTCTCGGCAATCTCGATGCTGAGATTGGCAATCTGGTTCTTCAGTTCATGCATCGCCTTGAGCTTCTCGTAGTTGATGCTCTCCTTGGCACTTTCCACAATGCGGGCCGCCTCGGCTTGGGCCTTGGTGCGGGCCTCGTCCACAATCTGTTCGCTGGCGGCACGGGCATTGCGCAACATCTCGTCACGCTCCATCTTGGCTTGACGCAGCAGCTCCTCGTTGTGAGCCACCAGGCCCTTCATCTCCTCGCGGGCCTTGGCGGCCTCGTTGAGCGACTCGGCGATGGCCTCCTCGCGTTTCTGAAGCGACTTGAGGATGACGGGCCAGCCAAACTTGATGAGGATAAATGCCAGGATGCCGAAGGAAACCAGCATCCACACCACGGTGCCTATTCCTGGATTAATCAGGGGGTTGTTCATATTGAGTCTTTTTCAGTGGGAAAGGGGCCGGCCAATCGCCGGCCCCAAATTGTTGTAGGGCCGTCGAACTACTTGGTGAAAACGACCAGCAGGCAGAGCACGACGCTGAGCAGTGCCACACCCTCAACCAGGGCGGCGGCAATAATCATCGAGGTGCGGATGTCGCCGCCATACTCAGGCTGGCGGGCCATGCCTTCCATGGCACCTTGTCCGATTTTACCAATGCCAATACCGGCACCCACAGTGGCCAGACCGGCTCCGATGGCGGCGCCCAAATAGCCCCATGCCATGTTGGCAACAGCCTGCAATGCAATCAATAGTGTTGTCATAATACGTTGTTTTATAGTGGTTAGTTCTTAATAATCCGAATTGCAAAGATATGATTTTTTTTTCAATTAAATGTTAAATGTATATTTTTTTATTTTTAGGAGTGAGAAAGGAGTGAGAGGGAAGTGAGGGGGGAGTGAGAGGGACGATACATCTGGTTGACAACAATTGCAACAAAAAACATTTGTCCCATTCACTCCCTTTTCACTCCTCATTCACTCCCCTTTCACTCCTCCCTCATTCCCCTCTCACTCCCCCAAACAAAAAAGGCCCCCGTCAGGGAGCCTTTTTTGTCGTCGACTTTAGGGAACTTGACTCCCTAAAGTCGTCGAGCTTACTTCACAATCAGCTTGCGGATGGCGGTGGTGTTCTCGCCCGTGATGCGGACGAAGTAGGCACCCTGGGCCATACCGTTAAGGTCGATGGTGAGTTTGCCGACAGCCTTCTCGCTGAACACCGTGCGACCGTTCATGTCCACGATGGTCACAATGGCCTCACCCTGGATGCCGTCGACGGTCACCGTCGTGTTGGCGGGGTTCGGGTAGAGGTTGATCAGGCTGCTGTTGACGTCGTCAATGCCGGTGATGGTGACCTGAGTACGACCCGCCTGGGCGGAACGCTGACCGTCGCAGTAGGCATAGACATAGATGTCGTAGGTCTCGCCTTGCTCAAGGCCGGTGATAGTGGCATTGGTGGTGCCATTGGTCACGACCACCGAGTCAGCGCCGGTAGTCCAGCCCTCGAGGTACCACAGCACGTGGTATTCGTTGGCGCCGGAGCTAATCCAAGTCACCATGGCGTTGTGTCCGTTAGCCACAGCAGCCACGCTGTCGGGAGGCAGACAGGCGGTAGTGGTCAGGGTAGCGGTCGAGTCGCACCACACGGTGTCGATGCCGCCGCAGACGGAAGCCACGCTAATCGTGTAGGTAGTAGCAGCATAGAGGTCGCTGACGTTGTACATCGGGGTGTTGATGACGGTGAAGTTGGTGTCGATGATACCGGTGCGGAACACGTTGACAATCCACTCGGTCTCGTTGCCGCCGGGCGTCCAAGTTACCTTACCGCCGTTGGTAGTCTCGTTGCTCACCTGGATGTTCGACGGGGCGAAGCAAGGCAGGTCGTCGGTGGTGATGGTGGTGTAGACCCATTCACTGGTCATGTTGTCCTCGCAGAGAGTGCGGGCAGCAACGGTGTACTGCGTGTTGGGAGTCAGGCCGGTGAAGGTGTAGGTGTGGTTGGTGACGGTGGCCATCGTGGCGCCTGTCTCATCCCAGAGGCCTTGGTGGATACCCACCTCGGTGCTGTCAGGACCCATCCAGGTGACGGTGGCGGCGTTGAAGGTAACGTTGCTGGCCGTCAGGTTGGTAGGCTTATTACAAACAGGGCCGGCAGAGGTAACCTCGATATCATCAATACCCACCGAGTAGAAGGTGCTGTTTTGATACCACTTGAAGGCGATGTGGGTTGCCGTAGCAGGAACAGTATCGAAGCTTACCGAGTCGCGTGTCAAGGTAGTAGTGCTGGTAACAGTCTTGATGGGAACAAAGGTGGCGTTAAAGTCAGAGCCTGTCACATAACCCACATACAGGGTGCCGCTTGTTGCGCTCTCCATCTTGTACCAATAAGTCATCGAGAGGTTGGTCAAAGGCTGGTCGAACGTAGGCAGAACAACAACTTTGGTGTTACCATAGGTAGCGGTGCTACCCGAAGTCATTGTCAATACATTAGGATTGCTGTGCGGATACCAATAACTACCGCTACCAGTGATGTGCGGGAAGTAAACTGCCGAGGTACCATTGCTGTAGCCGTCCCAGCAAACGGGCAAAACACCAGCGGTGCTGTAGGTAGTGCCAGTATAACTATCAAAATTCTCAACGTAAGGCAACGATACAAGACCACATTCGGTGGTTGCAGTAAGCGGCATACTCCAATATCCCGTATCGCCAACACCACAAATAGGACGCACACGAATTATGTATGCTGAAGAAGCCGAAAGGCCTGTAATAGTAGCAGGATGCGACGTAACGGTGGTCACGTTGGTAGCGCCATTGCCCGTGTACTCCACTTCCCATTGAGGAGCCACCGTCACATCGGTCCAATCAATCGTAGCACTCGTAGTAGTAGCATTGCTGGCTACCAATTGTGTAACTGCCGGGCAAGTGGGGATATGATCAAGCATAATGTCATCGACATAGGCATACCACGTACTGGTGGGACGTAGGGCACGGATGGCCACATACTCGCCGGTGCCGGTATAGTTGTTCAGCGTAACGGTGTACTCGGTCCAGGTGGTATTTCCGTTAATGATGATGGTGTCAAGCACGGTGATGGCGGTGTCGTTGGGGTTGGTCATCACACCCACATGGAACACTGGGTTGTAGCTCGTGCTGCTGGCTTTGGCCCAGAAAGAGATCTGCAAGGTGTTGATGGGATCGGAAGTGACATCAACCGGCGGCAGAATAACATATTGGTAATCGCCATAAGTACCTGTAGTAATGGAGCCACACCAGTAGAGGCCCTTGGTGCCATTAGCGGTATGATTGTAACTGCTGGTGCTGGAAATATAGGGGTGTCCAAAATATGTAGTGCCGTTGTTGAGGCGAGTCATACAGTTAGCGAAAGATGTTGAAGTAGAGCTACCGGTGGATTCATTCTCGAAGTCCTGAATGTAAGGCAGGTTGGCATAGCCGCAGGGAGTGCGGAATGTGTAGACTGTCCAGAAGCTGGTATCTCCCTGGCCGCAAATGGAACGTACACGGAAGGTGTACTCGGTGTTGGCGGTGAGGTTAGTGAGCATGCAGGAACTATCGGTCACGGTGACAGGTGTAGCGGTACCGAGCTGGTACTGCCAGGTAGTGGCACTGCCCATTTCACTCCACGAGACATCGACACTCGTCTGGGTCAAGTTGCTGAGCGTAACATTCTGGGGACTGTTGCAAGTCATCTGAGCCAGCTCCACATTGTCGATGGCTGCCGGGGGAGTAGTACCACCCGAGCCATCGTTGCGCCAAGCAAAGACTAAATGATAAACACCGGCGGAGGCCACAGAGACCACACCCGACTGAGTCTGCCAGGTGCTTTGCAGGTTAAGCTTGCTGCCGCCGTCAAGAGCAATCCAGCTGGCCGGCATAGCGGTGGCGCTGAGGCCGCTGGGCAGGGCTGTTCCGGCGGTGAAGCTCTCCGAAACGGGAACGAGGGCTACTCGGATGAAGTCCCATGTACTTTCGCCTTCACACTTCCAATCGAAGGAATAGCCATAGTCGCCAGGAGCGCTGAGCATCACATCGGTATAGGCATAGTCCATAGCCGCCGTAGTAATGGTATAACTGTTGGCAACGCCGTTGTTGTCGGAGATATAGAGGGCGTGTGTGCCGCCGTTGTTGGTGGCGGTGCCGATATGCCACTTGTTGGTATTGGTGCCGTTCTCGAGCACCCAGAGGCTGTTTTGGACCGAATCCTCGAAGCCACAGGAGAAGGGCAGCTGTACGTAGACATTGGCCGTGCGGAAGGTACCCATACGAGTGGCGCTTGTACCGCCAGAGCAAACCGGAGTGACGTAGACATCATACTCGGTGTTGGGCGTGAGGTTGGTGATATCGTACGGCAGGGTGGTGACAGTGGCTGTGGTGCCGTTGCCGAGGGTAAAGCCGTGCGGGCCATATTCGACCTCCCACGAAGTGGCAGCGCCGTTCTCCTGCCAAGTCACAGAGAGCAAGTTGCTGTCGAGACCGGCCAAGACGATGTTCGACACAGGAGGACAGGCAGGAATAGGCTCAATGGTGACATCATCAATGCAGAAATAGTGAGTCTCCGTACCACGATGCAGCCTCATCGCAATACGATCGCCGTAGCCGGTATAACTGCTCATGTAGGCAGTCTTTAAGGTGTACACATCGCCGGCAACGGGAATGGTGTCGACGGGTGTAAAGGTGGTGGCATCGGTAACATCAGAGATGACACCCACCTCAATGAAACTCGAAACAGTAGCCGAGTTCATTCTTACCCAGAAGGACAACTGCAGGGTATTCATCGGATAGACATTCGTGTCGATAGCCGGCAGAATGGTGATATTCCAGTCAGCATAGGTCCCTGCGGTGGTGGGCATATAATAGTAAACATGCTTGCTACCCGTATGCGGGCCATAACTTGTACCCGAATTGCTGCTCACATAGCCAAAGTGGTAAGATGTTGCGTTATCCAAACGTGCCCAGCAGGGAATGCCGTTATCGAGGTTGGCAGAGGCGCCTATGTCGTAACTTTCAAAACCATCAATGTAGGGCAGTACGGTGATAGGACCGCAGTCGGTGCGGGTACTATAGTTGACGGGGTAGCTGGTGTCACCGACTCCACAAATAGCATATATATGGAAGGTGTATTCAGTGTTGGGAGAAAGGTTGTCGGCCACAAAGAAGGTGTCGGTGACGGTGAAACTGCCCGAATCGTAGGTCACCATCCACTCGCTCTCGGAGTCACCCGGCAGCCAGGAGAGGATGATGGAGTCGGCAGTGGCATGGGCCGTTGTCACATTTTCCACAGAGAGACAGGTGGGAATGGGGCCAAGCGAAATATCGTCCACATAACCATATTCATACTGACTCGAAGACAGCGGTTTGGGGAACATCATGGTAACACGACCGTGGGGGCCGGTATAATGGTTGAAGTTAACCTCCCGGTAGGCATAGGTGGTCGAGGCATAATTGATGGTGTCATACGGGATGAAGGATGATTCGACAGCCGGGTTGGTCATCACACCCACCACCACATTGGCAAAATAGTTAGACGAGGCGCTATAGCCACGGAGCCAGAAACTCAACTGCAAATCGGCAATCTCATAGTCATCAGGATTGACGGCCGGCAAGATGAGATATTGGCTGGAGTCGCCCGAGGAGTTGTAGCTGTAGAAACGGATGCAGTTGGAGCCACTGTGGGCATAGGTGCTGCTATTATAGACATAAGGCGAATACTGATAGGTGGTACGGGTTCCATCGTTATAGATATCCCAGCACGGAGGCAGGAAGCCTTGCGGGATTGAAGAGGTAACGGTGGAGCCGGTCATACCGTCGAAGTTCTCAATGATTGGCAACGTGGCATACACACATTCGGTATGGGCAGTGACGCTGACGGCATCGCTGGTGTCTCCGAGGTCACACAAAGCACGCACAGAAATAGTATAGACGGTGCTCGAGTTGAGGTTATCAAAAGCAAATGTGGTGTCATTGGCCACAAACTCATCCACACCATTGTCAACCACCCAAGCCGTCTCGCTGCCATTGGGCACCCATGAGACAACAATACTGTCAGGTGCAGTGTGGACAACCTCCACCGAAGCCACATGCGGGCAGGTAGGCATCAGGTCAAGGGTGATGTCGTCCACATAACCATAGTTATAGCCCGTGGTAGGTTGCGGGAACTTAAAGGCCACGCAGCCGTGAGGACCATTGTAGGAACCCAGCATCACCTCGTGGTGAGCATAGGTAGTGGAACTGTTGGTGTAAATAGTCTCCACCGGCACAAAACTGCTTGCATCTGACGGATTGGTCATCACACCCACCACACACCAGGAGTTGTAGCTGGTAGTATTGGCACGCATCCAGAAGTCCACTTTCAAGGTGTTGACGGGATACAGCGTCGGGTCAGTGGGCGGCAGGATGGCTATCTGGTCGGAATAAGTGCCAGCCGTGATGTAGGTATAGAAACGCATGGCCTGGCTGCCGCTGTGGGCGTAGGAGCTGCTGTTATAGACGATGGGGTAACCCGAGTAGCTTGTGTTGGTACCCACGTTGTGGCTTAACCAGCAGGGGGGCAAGTTGTTCACCGCCACCGAAGTCGAAGAGGCGCCAGGCACACCGTCGAAGTTCTCGGTGTAGGGTAAACTATCGAGGTAGGAACACAGTGTGCGGGCACTGGTACTCACCATCGTGCTGGTGTCGTCGATGCCGCAGTAAGCAGCCACTCCGATGTTGTACAATGTATTGGGCGAGAGGTTGGTGAGCGTAAATGTCGTGTCATAGGCATAATCGACCAAGGTATCATTCAGGTAAATCAGCCATTCGCTCTCGCTGCCCGTGGCAGTCCATCTGAAGGTCACAGAGTCGGCAGTTACCGATTCGACGGTAAGCCCCGTCGGATGCGGACAAGTCGGCAACGGTCCGAGGGTGACGTCGTCGAGTAGCAAGTAGATAGCGGCCGTCGAACTGCCGTGAGGCACAGCCTTGAAGGCAATGAAGTTGCCCGTGCCGGTGTAGCCCGACAGGGGCACATCGAACATCTCGTATGTCAACCCCTCTGGGTGCACCTGGTCCACTGCCGTGAAGGTATTGGCATCCAACGGGTTGGTCATCACACCCACAACAAAGTCGCAGTTGTAGCTCGCGCTGTACTGTCGTGCCCAGAATGTGACTTGCAGGGTGGTGATATCCACGTCGGTGGCTAAGGGAGGCATAACGGCGTAGCAGTAGCCGCCAGAGGCAGCATAGAAGTACAGGCCGTGGCTGTTGTCGCCGTGGCCGTAGGTAACCGTGCCGTGGATATAGGGGCGGTCGGCAGTGCTGCCAAGCTTGGTCCAGCAGCTGGGGAAGGCCGTGGTACCCGAGCCGTAGGTCTCAAAGTTCTCGGTATAGGGTATCATGGTGCCGTTGATGGGCTCGCATGTGGTGCGGAAAGTAGTGGTAGAGATAAGGCTGGTGTCACCCATGCCGCAGACAGCACGCAAACGCACATTATAGAGGGTGTTGCTGGTGAGGGTGTCGAGGGTCACAGGGTTGGTGACGCTCTCCCAATCACCGCCGTTCAGACTCATCACCCATTCGCTCTCGCTACCACCAGCAGTCCAACTGATGGTGGCATCGGTGTTGGTGAGGCCTGACACGGTCAACGCCGTGGGCTGAGGACAGGTGAGTTCGGTGATAGTCACATTGTCGATAGCAGCGGGGTCGGAGTTGGTGACCGAGGGGTCGTTACGCCACACAAATATGAGGCGGTAGGTGCCTGCGGCAGTAACCGAGACAACCGCAGTGTGAGTCTGCCAAGTAGTGCCTTGCAGGTTGAGTTTGCTGCCGCCGTCGACAGCCATAAAGTTGGCAGGCACCGCGGTGGCTGTCCAATCGCTGTAGGTGGTGGGCAAAGCCGTGGTGGCCGATGCCACCGCCACACGCAGGAAGTCATAGGTGCTTTCACCGCCGCACTTCCAATCGAACTGCAGGGCATACTGACCGGACGAGGCAATGTCCAACGTCACATAGGCATAGGACACACAGGATGTCGTGCCGTCGTATGCGTTGGAAGTGCCATTGTTGTTGCTCACATACATGGCATGGGTACCGCCGTTGTGAACAGCTGTACCGATGTACCAGCCATTGGGGCTGGCATTGGAGAATGTCCATGCCGCATTTTCTGTGGCATCTTCGAAGTTGCAGGACCAGGGGAACGAACTGATGGCAGTTCCCTGAGCCCATGATGCCCAGGGCACAATGAGTGCCGCCAGGAGCATCAAAATTGATAGTTTCTTTTTCATGATGTTATTTTTATTGGTTAATATTTCTCTTTCAGCGGCATGGAGCAATCCACACCACACAAATCAACTTGCAAATCTACGGAATAGTTTTCAATTTTGCAAGTTTTTATTAGTTTTTTAACATTTAAAAATACCCGTCTATCGGCGTAATCCACACATCCTCTTGTCCTTATTCTCATCGCCTGCGGTTTTATTCTCCCCGCCTTCGGCGGTAATCTATAAATCATGTAAATCTACAACACACGCCCATTGACACACTCCTCCCCCACCCTGACGGGCGGTCCCCCTCCCCTAACTTAGGGGAGGAGCAAAGGATTGTTTTTTCCTGACGGGCGGTCCCCAGCCACCTCACAGGGCTTTGCCCGAAATGCCACAGGCATTTCTCTTCCTAACTTAGGGGAGGAGCCGAAGATTGTATTTTGCTGCTCCCCTAAGTTAGGGGAGCTGTCACGCAGTGACTGAGGAGTGTGTCCATACCAAGTCCGTCATTTCGACAGTCGTTCTTCGACAGTTCTTCAACAGTTCTTCAAGAAAAAGTTGAAGAACTGTTGAAGAACTGCCGTTGATCAAATGAAGAAGAGTGGGAGTCAACACCGACCTTTCAACGGCAGTTCAACGGTCGTTCTTTGGTCGTTCTTTGCTTTTTTCCAAAGAACGACCAAAGAACGGTCGATGAACGGTCGGACTCAGGGGGGCGTCAATAGCAATTCTGGACGAAGTGGAGCAGGCGCGGCTTGAGGTATTCGCGCTCTTCGAGGAAGGCCATGTGGGCCACGTTGCCGAGCAGAAGGGTCTCGGCGCGGCGCGGCAGGAGGGTCTGGGTGACGGCCAGCTCGATGGGGATGCGGGGGTCGTTCTTGCCGTAGACGAAGTAGACGGGCACGTCGAGGTTGGCCAGGGTGGCGATGCGCGAGGGGCGCTGGGCCATGCCGCGTTGGGCGGCGACGATGGCGCGCTCGGTGGTTTCGAGGCATTGGTCCTGCAGCTCCTTGATGTCTTTGGAGAGGGCTGCACGGCAGCTGTCGTCGAAGAGCGAGGGGACGAAGCCGAGGATGTAGCCGGCGCGGTTCTCCTTGACCTGCTGGCAGACGTCCTGACGGGCGGTGCGGTGGGCGTCGGTGTCGGCCATGGCGTGCGAGTTGATGAGGCCGAGACCGCGCAGGCAGTAGGGGTAGCGCTCGGCGAAGGCCAGGGCTACGTAGCCGCCCATGGAGTGCCCCACCATGACACACTGCTCGACGCCGGCGGCGTTGAGCACCTCCTTGACGATGCCGGCCATGAAGTCGGTGGTGTGCACGTCGCAGAAGGTGTTGGTCAGGCCGTGGCCCGGCAGGTCGACGGTGATGACGCGCAGGTCGTTCATGTAGGAGAGCACATAGGAACTCCATACGTCGAGGTTCTGCATGAAACCGTGCAGCAGGACAAGGGTTTGCGTGTGGTGGCGGCCTTCGTCGCGATAGTGGACGGTGCGGCCGTCGACGGTGAGGGTACGGTGTTGCTCCATGACGGAAAGGGTTATAAAACTCGGTGCAAAATTACATGTTTTTTTACACACGGGACAAGCCACCCGCAAAAAGTAATCCGCAAGTGATTGTTGATAACTCAATTATCAGTCACGGAAGCGGACGGCGACGGAGGCACGGCCGCGGGGGCCAACATTGACGTTGCCGTAGGGCGAGAGGAGCACGCGGGCGGGGTTGACGCCGCAGGCGGCCAGGAAGGTGCGCAGGGCCTCGGCACGGGTCAGCGCGAGGTCGTAGCAGCGGCGCGCGTCGG
>JAFZKV010000116.1 GCA_017551765.1 Bacteroidales bacterium | reverse complement strand
CGGTGGATAAATTATTTTTGTCGGGTCGTTTTTATTTTGTATATTTGCATTTTCAAAAACTAACGGAATACAAATATCAACATCTAATAACATGTCAGAAAATCAGATTGTTAATAAAGAGGACCTTGTGGTCCGATTTGCTGGCGACTCGGGAGACGGCATGCAGCTGAGCGGCACGCTGTTCTCCGATGCTTCGGCCCTGACGGGCAACGACATCGCCACGTTCCCCGACTACCCCGCCGAGATTCGTGCGCCGCACAACACCATCGCCGGCGTGAGCGGCTATCAGGTGCATGTGGGCAACCACATCTACAGCAGCGGTGACAAGTGCGACATCCTGGTGGCCATGAACCCCGCCGCCTTCAAGAGCCAGCTGAAATGGGCCAAGAAGGGCGCCACGGTGATTGTGGACATCGACACCTTCACCGACGAGGCTATGGAGAAGGCCGGCTACAAGGAGAACCCCTTCACCGACGAGCTGGAGCGCGCCTACACCATCATCAAGGCCCCCATCACCTCGTTCACCGAGAAGATTGGCGAGGCCAAGGGTGTGGACAAGAAAACCGCCGACAAGAGCCGCAACATGTTCGCCCTCGGCATCATCTTCTATGCCACCCACAAGACCCTCGACCAGACCTTTGCCTATCTGGAACGTAAATTTGCCAAGAAACCCGCCGTGGTCGACCTCAATAAGGCCGTACTGACCGAGGGTTACGAATATGCCGACAAGCTGGAGGTAATGCACTCGCACATCTTTGAGGTGGCCAAAGCCGACAAGATGGAGCACGGCCGCTACCGCAATATCACCGGTAACGTGGCCACCGCCTGGGGTCTGCTGGCCGCCAGCGAGAAGAGCGGTCGCCGCCTCTTCCTGGGCTCCTACCCCATCACCCCCGCCACCGACGTGATGGTCGAGCTGGCCAAGCACAAGAGCCTCGGCGCCCGCGTGTTCCAGGCCGAGGACGAGATTGCCGGTATCTGCAGCGCCATCGGCGCCAGCTATGCCGGTGCCCTCGCCTGCACCAGCACCTCGGGCCCCGGTCTCTCGCTGAAGAGCGAGGCCTTGGGATTGGCCGTGATGACCGAACTGCCCCTGGTGGTTGTCGACGTACAGCGTGGCGGCCCCTCGACGGGTCTGCCCACCAAGACCGAGCAGAGCGACCTCGGCCAGGCCCTCTACGGCCGCAACGGCGAGGCTCCCCTGGTGGTTGTCGCCGCCTCGTCGAGCGCCAACTGCTTCTATTGGGCCTTCAACGCCGCCAAGATTGCCCTGGAGCACATGACCCCCGTCATCCTGCTCACCGACGGCTATCTGGGCAACGGCAGCCAGCTGTTCAAGATACCGAGCATGAAGGACATGCCCGAAATCAAGCCGCGCCTGGCCAAGGAGAACGACCCTGAGTACCGTCCGTTCCGCCGCGACGAGGAGAAGTTCGCCCGCGAGTGGGCCCTGCCCGGCATGGCCGGCCTGAGCCACCGCGTCGGCGGCCTCGAGAAGTGCCCCGACGGGCCTCTGAGCACCGACCCCGAGAACCACGCCCTGATGACCAAGAACCGTCAGGAGAAGGTGAACCGCGTGGCCAACTACATCCCCGACCAGGAGGTGACCGGCAACCCCGACGCCGACCTGCTCGTGGTGGGTTGGGGCGGCACCAGCGGTGCCCTCACCCTCGCCGTCGAGGAGATGAACAAGGAAGGCAAGAAGGTGGCCTACACCCACTTCAACTACATCTGCCCGCTGCCGAAGAACACCGGCGACATCCTGCGCAAGTACAAGAAGATTGTGGTCTGCGAGCTGAACAACGGTCAGTTCTGCGGCTACCTGCGCACGCAGTTCCCCGAGTGCCCCATGACCCAATACAACAAGGTGATGGGCCTGCCCTTCGAGGTCGGCGAGCTGAAAGCCGAGTTTAATAAACTCCTGAATGCTTGATTGCTTGATTGCCTGAGTGGCTGACGCAGTCGGATACTCAATCAATCTAATCAAGTACTCAAACAATCAAACAATCAAACAATCAAACAATAATAAAATGGAAAAGCATTTTGTTCCCAAAGCGGATAAAGAATATACCAAGGCCGATTTCCAGAGCGACCAGATGGTGAAGTGGTGCCCGGGTTGTGGCGACCACGCCATCCTCGCCGCCCTGCTGGCCACCTTCCCCAAGACGGGTTACAAGAAAGAGAACGTCTGCATGGTCTCCGGTATCGGCTGCTCGAGCCGTATCCCCTACTATGTCGACACCTACGGCTTCCACAGCATCCACGGCCGCGCCTGCGCTATCGCCACAGGTGTGAAGCTCGCCAACCCCGAGCTGAGCGTGTGGGTGAACATGGGCGACGGTGACTCGATGGCCATCGGCGGCAACCACCTCATCCACGCTGTGCGCCGCAACCAGGACCTGAACATCACCATCTTCAACAACGAGATTTACGGCCTCACCAAGGGTCAGTACAGCCCCACCACCAAGTTCGGCCAAATCACGAAGACCTCGCCCTACGGCACCATTGACTACCCCTTCAACCCGGGTGAGCTGGTGATGGGTGCCCAGGGTACCTTCTTCGCCCGTACGCTCGACTGCGTGCCGCAGCTCAGCACCGACTGCATGACCCGTGCCGCCAAGCACGACGGCTGCTCGGTGACCGAGGTGCTGCAGAACTGCGTCATCTTCAACGACAAGACCCACGCTGCCATCACCGACCGCGCCGTACGCGACGACCGCACCATCGTGCTGGAGCACGGCAAACCCATGCTCTTCGGCAAGAACAAAGAGAAAGGTCTGCGCTTCAACGGCCGCCAGCTGGAGGTTGTCACCCTCGGCGAGAATGGCATCACGCTGGACGACATCATGGTGCACGACGAGACCACCGAGGATACCGGCATCCACATGATGCTGGCCCACATGGGTCCTGCCTCCGGCCTGCCCGTCGCCCTCGGCGTCATCCGCAACGTAAAGAAAGTCAGCTATACCCAGCTCTACGAAGAGCAGATGGAAGAGCAGATGGCCAACGGCAAATACAAATGCATGGACGACCTGCTCAACAGCGGCGACACCTGGGAGGTGTAACAGCATCACTCTCCACATGTTTCAGGCGGCCCGAATGGGCCGCCTGAAACTTTTTTTGTATTATATCAAAAAATATACGTATATTTGCAATTAATAAAAATAAACGGAATTATGAAGAAAATACTACTCACCGTATTGTCTCTGTGCGTCTTATGCGTCGCCACAGCACAGACGCCCAAGTGCGGCATCGACACCAAAGCGCTGATGCGGGAAGAGATTGCCGCTGGTGCCACCACCCTGGGTTTCCTGGCTCAGGTGACTCCCGACTTCGACCGCATGGCCTTGGAAAAGGCCGGCATCGTCGTGGGCAGCCAGGCAGGCAACATCGTGACGCTCTATGTGCCGGTGGAGAGTTTGAACGTACTGGAAGAGAATAAAGACATTGAACTCTACAGCATCGCCCACCGCATTGCACAGCCCATGATGGACAAGACACGCGCCGACACGCGCACCGACAAGGTGCAGGCCGGCGAGGGCGTCAGCGATGGGCAGATATATGACGGCCGCGGTGTGTATATCGGTATCACCGACTGGGGCTTCGACTACACGCACCCCAACTATAACCACAAGACCGTGGACAATTGGCGTGTCGATATGGCATGGGACCACTTCCGCCTGGCAGGTCCCGCTCCCTCGGAGTTTAATTATGGTCCCGGACTCAACTATGGCACCCTTATCAAAGGTCACCAAGACCTTGTCCGCGCCAAAGGTGATACGTCGAACCTCTACGGCTACGGTACCCACGGCACCCATGTGGCAGGTATCTGCGCCGGACGCGGCGCCACAGAAGGCAAATTCCGTGGACAAGCCCCCTATGCACGCCTGCTGCTCTGCTCCTTCGGCCTCGGCGAACCCCAATGGCTCGACGGAGTGAATTGGATGCGTCAGGTGGCACAAGACAGTGCCCGCCGCATCGTGGTGAACAGCAGCTGGGGCATGTACTCCTTCAGCTGCCTCGACGGGCAGTCGCTGCTCAGCCGCGCCATCAACAACCTCAGCGACTCGGGCATGGTGTTTGTCACCAGCGCCGGCAACAACGGCGACGCCAACTTCCATATCAGCCGCAACTTCTCCACCACCCCCGACACCCTGAAGACCGTGGCCACCTACTACACCTACGCCTCCGATGCCATCGGGCAGTGCCTCATCCTCTGGGGCGAACAGGGGCAAGACTTCTGGGCCGGCTTCCGCATGAAACACGGCAACACCGTCTGGGCCAGCCCCATGTTCACCACCACCGCCACACCCGACAGCACCATCATCTACGACACGCTTCTCTGCGATACCATCCGCATCCCCTACCGTGTGCTGATTGAGCACGACAACCCCTATGACCACCGTCCGCACATTCAAATGGATGTCGACCGCCACCTGTCGCTGCAGCTGCAGTTGTTCGTCACCGCCAACGGCGGCACCGTGCATGCTTGGAACGTAGCCAACAAGACCAACCACGCCGGCAACGAAGGTGCCGACTTCACCACCGGCAACAACGAGGGCTTCACCGCCGGAGACTACTATTACGGCATCGGAGAGCCCGCCTGTGCGGCCAAAACCATCAGCGTGGCTGCCCATGAGGCTGATGTGTGGAGCGCCTACGACTCCGCCATGGCCCCTGGCAACATCACCTACTTCTCGAGCTACGGTCCTGCGTTGGGCGGTGGCCAGAAGCCCGAGATTTCCGCACCGGGCTGGTATGTCAACTCCTCCATCAGCCAATGGACCACCTCCAACTACACGGCAACCGCCACCATGAACTGTGCAGGCTACCTCTACAAATGGAGCGAGATGAGCGGCACCTCCATGTCGAGCCCTGCCGTCACCGGCATTGTGGCACTGATACTCCAGGCCAACCCCGCGCTCACCACCGACCAAGTGCGCGAAATACTCTTCAGCACCGCCCGCAACGACTTTCGCACCGGCCCTCTGCACGAACGCGACAGTGCAAGCGTCCGCTGGGGATGGGGCAAGGCCGACGCCCTGGATGCCGTCAACGAAGCACTCAGCCTCGTCAGCATCAACGAAGCAGAAACCCTGCGCCTGCCGCTGCACCTCTACCCCAACCCCACCACAGGTCTGGTAACCGTCAACACCAACTGCGGTGAGCGACAGCAACTGCAGGTCTACACCATCGACGGTCAGCGCGTCATGGACATCCCCGTCGACACCGAGACCACCGTCGACACCCGCGCCTGGGCTCGCGGTGTGTATATCGTCCGTGTAGGCTCACGTACCGAAAAACTCATCGTCCGATAAATGGTAAAACTCTTCCAAGGGAACATGGCACTGCAGGCAGTGCTCATCATCGCGGCACTCGTGCTGCTGTGGGGGCGCGCCTTGATGTCGCCCCCCTTGATGGAGTGCGGTGAATCACCCGCCATCCTTTACGGACTGCTGCACAGCTGGCTGTCTCCCCTGCCTCGCCTGGCGGTAATCCTGGCCATGATTCTGATACTCACCGAAGCCTTTGGGCTCAACCTGCTGCTGTCCGATGCGGGCCTTGTCTCGCAGAACAGCCTGCTCCCCACCCTGCTGTACATCATCGCCATGCGGGCCGGCAGCGCCACCCTGACCCCCATCGTGCTCGTCTGCGGCGTCGCCATCCTCTGCCTGCGTCAACTCATGCTTCACGGCACACTGCTCACCATCCCGTCGGGCAAAGTATGTGCGGCAACAGGGCTGATTGGCATCGCCACCCTCTTCTACACACCAGCCGCTGCCCTCATGCTCACCTACCTCCTCGTTGCCGCCAACTACCGCCTGTATGGATGGAAAGATTGGGCACTCATGATCCTGGGCTTCATGGCGCCCCTGCTGGCGCTGCTGTGCATACTCTACATGACCGACGGCATCGCAGCCTGGTGGAGCACCACTCTTGCCGCCCTGTCTGCTGTCGGGCTGCACTCCGACACCACCCCCATGCTGCCGCTCCTCGGCAGCGTCATCCTGGCTGCCACGCTGCTGTGGGGACTCCTGACAGTCAACCTGCGGCTCACCGAGCACCCCGTCATGTGGCAGAAAAACGCCGCCTCGGTCATGCTGTTCACCGTCGGCGCCCTCGGCATCATGCCCTACGCCCCCCTCCTGCCTGTCAACATGCCACTCTTCGCACTGCCCTTCACCTTCTGCACCACACGCCTCTTCCTCGACGCCACCGCCAAGACCGCCTTCCGCAAAAAGAAGCACCTCTGGCTCTACGACATCCTGTTAATCCTGCTCCTTGCTGCCGCCCTGACATGTTAGCACCCTACATCATACAAGGCCGCCGCGAGGCGGGATGCGACGAGGCCGGCCGTGGACCCCTCGCCGGCCCTGTCGTCGCCGCCGCCGTCATCCTGCCCCAAGATTACCGCAACCCACATCTCAACGACTCCAAACAACTCAGCGAACGCCAACGCAACCTGCTGCGCGAAGAGATAGAACGCGAAGCCGTTGCTTGGGCCGTCGCCGTCGTCAGCGCCCAAGAGATTGACCGCCTCAACATCCTACACGCCTCCACCCATGCCATGTGCCTCGCCGTCCAGACCCTCAAGACCAAGCCCGAGTTCCTGCTCATCGATGGCAACCGGTTCTACAACGAAACCGACATCCCTTACCAATGCATCGTCAAGGGCGACGCACAATACATGCCCATCGCTGCCGCCAGCATCCTCGCCAAAACCCACCGCGACGAACTCATGGACCAACTGCATGAAGAATATCCCTACTACGGCTGGAACACCAACAAAGGCTATCCCACTGCCGCACACTACCGTGCCATCGAGCAGCACGGCATCAGCCCCTACCACCGCCATAGTTTCACATTGTATAAACAACACACATTATTCGAATAAATATGATGCACCTCATCAAACAGTTACACCTTCGCCACATCATCCGCGACCTCAAGGCCACACCCCGCGAGAAAAAAATCGACAACATCGAGGAAATTAAAACCATCGGTGTCATCTGCCGTCTTGTCGATGAGCAGAATTGGAACATCCTCCACCACTTCGCCAAGGTCATGGAAAGCAAAGGCAAGAAAGTGCACATCATTGCACTGCTGCAGAAAGACCAGCAGCTCGACTTCGTCATCACACACCAGGCCACCCACATCGTCCGCACCAAGACCGACTTCAACTTCTGGGGCCTCCCCAACCACGAAGCCATACGCCCCTTCGTCGAACAGAGCTACGACCTCCTCATCGACACCATCGGCGAAGAGAACTTCTTCTCGCAATACATCGCCCTACGCACCACCGCCAGCCTCAAAGTCGTCTACGCCACCCCCGCCGAAGACCCATCCGACACCTTCGACCTCATCATCCGTGGCGACGGACAGGTGGAGCTCAAAGGCTTCTTTAACAACGTCATCGAATACCTAAGTATGATAAAAAAATGAAAACGCCACTATTCTCGGGCACGGGAGTAGCCCTGATAACTCCCTTCCGCAAACAGCAGGAGACCGTCGACTTCACCAAACTTGAAAGTCTTATAGAGCACATTGTCACCTCCGGCGTCGACTACATCGTCGCCCTCGGCACCACCAGCGAAGCTGCCACCATGACCGACAGCGAGCGCGCCGCCGTGCAGGAATTCATCGTTGAAACCGTCAGCGGCCGACTGCCCATCATGCTCGGACTCGGCGGCAACAACACCCTCAGCCTCAGCGACACCCTCGCCCGCACCAACTTCGACGGCATCTCAGCACTCCTCTCCGTCACCCCCTACTACAACAAGCCCAACCAGCGCGGCCTCATCGCCCACTACCGCGCCGTATCCGAAGCCTCACCCGTGCCTGTGGTGATGTACAATGTGCCAGGCCGCACAGGCGCTAACATGACCGCCGAAACCACACTTACCCTCGCACACGAGTGCCCCAACATCATCGGCATCAAAGAAGCCAGCGGCAACCTCCAGCAGGTAATGGAAATACTCCGCAACCGACCCGCCGGCTTCCGCGTCATCAGCGGCGACGACGCCCTCACCTACCCCATGCTCACTATGGGTGCCGACGGCGTCATCAGTGTTATGGCCAATGCACTGCCCAAAGAAATGGCCGACATGGTACACCTCGCCCTGAAAGGCGACCTCAAGAAGGCGCTGCCACTGCACTTCCGCATGCTGCCCCTCATGAACGCCATCTTTGAGGAAGGCAACCCCACAGGCATCAAAGCCCTCCTCGAGGCTCAGGGCATGATCACCAACGTGCTGCGCCTGCCCCTCGTCAAAGCCTCAAAGCAACTCAGCAACAAACTCGCCACACTCTACAATGAATTTAGAGGCTAAACTCAACGAGGTACACCAAGAATACCTGCGCCGCATGACGCAGGGCGACAGCACCCTCCTGAAACAGGTGGAGCACTATGCCACCCGCCGCAACGGCAAAATGCTGCGTCCCCGTATGCTCCTCGCCGCTGCCGCCACCCTCGGCCACGAGTGTTTTCACTCGCGCCGCACCCTTCTCCTCGCCACCTGTGTGGAGATGCTCCACAACGCCTCATTGCTCCACGACGACGTCATCGACCACGCCGACACCCGCCGCGGACAGCCCTCCGTCAACGCCCATTGGAGCAACGGCGTAGCCGTGCTGGTGGGCGACTACTGCCTGGCACAAATCATGCAACTCCTTGACGAAGTAGACGACCGTGAGGCCACACGCCTCATCAATCGCACCGTCATCGACATGGTCGAAGCAGAACTGCTCGCCCAAGAGTTGCCCGCTGAACAGATAACACAAAACACCTACCTCCATATCATCGATGGCAAAACAGCCCGTCTCTTCGCCACCGCCTGCACCCTTGGCAACCCCGCCTATGAAGACTATGGACTCCATTACGGACGCCTGTTCCAGCTGCGCGACGACCAAGCCGACGGTGAAGCCACTCCTTGGACAGAGGAGCTCATCCAACAGGAAGAATCCATCCTCGCCCAAATGCAGCCCCTTGCAATAAACGTTCAATAACGAATACAAAATAAATAAAAACAATACATTATGAAGAAACTGTTTTTCGCCCTGATGGGCCTGCTGATGGCCGGCAACCTGATGGCACAGAACGCCAAACTGCCCGACAACATCACCCTGAAAGACCTTGAAGGCCAGACGGTGCAGTCCTCAGTCATCCAGAACAACGGCAAGCCCATTATCCTCAGCTTCTGGGCCACCTGGTGCAAACCCTGCAACCGCGAGCTCGATGCCATCCGCGAGGTATACGACGAGTGGCAGGAAGAGACCGGCGTCAAGCTGGTAGCCATTTCCATCGACGACGCCCGCTCGGCCGCCCGTGTACGTCCCTGGGTTGACGGCCATGATTGGGCCTACGAGGTCTACATGGACCAGAACAAGGACTTTGCCCGCGCCATGAACGTCGGCGCCGATGTGCCGCATACCTTCATCATCAACGGCGAAGGCGAGATTGTTTGGCAGCACAAAGGCTACCAGGACGGAGGCGAGGAAGAACTCATCGAGAAAGTGCGCGAACTGCTGAACAAATAACCCCTACCAAGTACCATCTTTCTATGGTCGTTTTTCGACCGTTCTTTGGTCTTTCTTTGCTTTTTTCCAAAGAACGACCAAAGAACGGTCGAAAAATAGTCGGAGAAAATATAGTTTTGTTACGATGAAAAAAAATATATCTTATATATTGATACTGTGGGGGCTTACCATTGCCACCGCTTCGGCCCAGGGCATCATGGGCGGCCATGTGACAGGCAACGTGCAGATTGACGGGCAAATGAGTCACGCCGACAGCGTCATAGGCGCCACCGATGTACCGCAGCGTCTACTGATGAACGCCCGTGCCGACATCCTCTACACCAACGGCGACTTCAGCGCAGGCTTGCGTTTCGAGGCCTATCAAGATCCCCTGCTGGGCTTCGACGCCGAGTACAAGGGCCAAGGGTTGGCCAACTACTTTGTCAAGTACAACGGCAGCAAGCTGACCCTCACGGCAGGCAACTTCTATGAACAGTTCGGCAACGGACTCATCCTGCGCACTTACGAAGACCGCTATCTGGGCCTCGACAACTCGCTGCTGGGCGTCAACGTGCAGTACCGTCCCGTCGACGGTGTCACCTTGAAAGCCCTGGCCGGCAAACAGCGATACTATTGGAGCTACGGCGACGGCCTGGTGCGCGGCGTGGACGGCGAGGTGAACCTTAACAGCATCCTCAAGCCCATGACCGACAGCAAACTGCGCGTCACCCTCGGCGCCGGCTTCGTCAGCAAATATGAGGAGGACGGCAACCTGACAGCCGACGACCCGTCGCAACTGCTCAACCTGCCCCTCAACGTGGGCGCCGGTGCCGTGCGCGGCGACATCTGCTACGGCCATTGGAGCCTCAACGCCGAATACGCCATGAAAGGCCAAGACCCTTCGGCGCTGAACAACTACACCTACCGCACCGGCAACGCCGCGGTGGTCAACCTCAACTACTCGCAGCGCGGCTTCAGCGCCGGCTTGCAGGCCAAGCGGGTGGAAAACATGGGCTTCAAGTCCATGCGCAGCCAGACGGGTGAGATGCTCTACATCAACTACCTGCCCGCCATCACCAAGAACCACACCTACGCCTTCCTTGCCATGTATCCCTACGCCACCCAGGTGATGGGGGAGCAGGGCCTGCAGGCCGACGTGATGTACAAGATCAAGAAAGGCACCCTGCTGGGCGGCAAATACGGCACCGACCTGCACTTCAACAGTTCGGTCGTCGTGGGCCTCGACACCACCGTCACCGGCGGCAAGGGCACCGACGGATACACCGTCAACCCGGGCCTCGGACCGCTCTACTACGGCGACGCCTCGGCCGAAGTGGCCAAGAAGCTCAGCAAGAGCGTCAAACTGACTGCCACCTACGCCTACCAGGTGTTCAACCCCGTGGTGGAGAACGAGTCGGGCGACCTGCACCACAACAACATACTGATTGCTGACCTCTCCTGGAAGGTCAACAAAAAGCACTCGCTGCGCTTCGAGGCCGAATGGCTCGGCAGCGACAGCTACTACAACAAGGCCGAGGAAGAGCACACCGACCGTCGTGCTGGCGATTGGATTATGGGGTTAGTAGAATGGAACATCGGCCGCAACTTCTTCGTCTCGCTGAGCGACCAATACGCCTACCAGGATGGTATAGGCAACTACTACAACCTCAGCGTGGGCTACACCCAAGGTGCCACCCGCTTGCAGGTAGGCTACGGCAAGCAGCGCGAAGGCATGCTCTGCATTGGCGGCGTCTGCCGTCTGGTGCCTGCCAGCAACGGCCTCACATTCAGTCTCACCACAAGCTTCTGAAAACCATGAAAAGGACATTCTTAATTATTAATTTTTCATTATTAATTCTTTTCGCCTCCTGCGACAAGATTAACCCCAACGAATACACCACCTCTACAGGCGGCAGTGGTCCCAGCAATTGGGAGAACTTCAATGTGCAACGTGCCCTGGTGGAGAAATACACCGGCCCCAAGTGCCCCAACTGTCCCAACGCCGATGTCACCCTTGACGCCGCCCATGTACAATATGGCGACCGCCTGATTGTCATTTCCGTCAACCATCCGACAGGTCAGGGTGAGCCCTTTGCCAACCAGCCCGACCTGCGCACCGAAGACGGCTCTGCCTGGGACACCTGGCTCGGCATCAACTCCATCCCCGCCGCCTACCTCAACCGTGATCGTTCCAAGCAATACTCCGGCAGCATGAGCGACATAGTGGCTGCCATCGGCGACGTGGTGGAGCGCTATCCCCTGTGCGGCATCGGGGTGACCGCCACAGCCACAGGCGACAGCATCGCCATTGACGTCGACGTCGAGTTCTTCAGCACCATTGAGGGTGCCACTACCCTCACCCTCGCACTCACCGAAGACTCACTGGTTTACAAGCAATCCATGCCCGACGGCAGCCGTCAGGACGACTATGTGCACAACCACATGCTGCGCGACGTCATCACAGCCACCTTTGGCGACGACGTGCCCCTGCAGGGCATTGCCGGCGAGCACAAAGTGGGCCACTTCACCTACCGGCTCCCCGACATTGAACCCTCCATTGTGCTCTCCAACTGCCACATTGTGGCCTTCCTCTCCTACCGCGACAGCCGCAAGATTATCAACAGCGCCGAGTGCACCATACAATAAGCCATGAATAAGCGCATACTCGGCCTTGCCCTACCCAACATCATCACCAACATCACCGTGCCCCTGCTCGGCATGGTGGATATGGCCATTGTGGGGCATCTGTCGAGTACGCACATCGGCGCCATCACCATCGGCACCTCCATCTTCAACCTCATCTATTGGAACTTCGGCTTCCTGCGCATGGGCACCAGCGGCTTCACGGCACAGGCTTTCGGCGCCCACCGCTGGGACGAAGCCGTCAAAATCCTCATCCGCGCCTGCGCCATCGCCCTTGCCATCGCCCTTCTGCTCATCGTGCTGCAATGGCCTGTCTCAAGGCTGGCCTTGGTTATCTTCGAGGGCGGCCAGGAAGTATTGCGTTTAGCCCTCGTCTACTTTTTCATCCGCATCTGGGCGGCACCGGCCACTCTGGGGCTTTACGCCATCAAGGGGTGGTTCATCGGCATGCAGGACTCCAAAACACCCATGTGGATAGCCATCTTCCTCAACTGCGTCAACATCGCCACATCGTTGCTTTTCGTGCTCGTGCTGCATTGGGACATTGCCGGCGTGGCCCTCGGCACCGTCATCGCCAACTACTCGGGCCTTGCCCTCGCTCTCTTCTTCCTGCGTCGCAAGTTCCACCGCGACCAACACCTTTCAATTCTCACCTCTCAATTCTCAATTCTCAAGGATGCTTTGCGCTGGAAAGAGATGCGCCGTTTCTTCAAGGTCAATGGCGACATCTTCCTGCGCACCGTCTGCCTCTCGGCCGTCTTCACCTTCATCACCGCCGCCAGCGGACGCATCGGCGACCAGGTGCTGGCCATCGACGCCCTGCTGCTGCAGTTCTTCACCCTGTTCAGCTACATCATGGACGGCTTCGCCTATGCTGGCGAAAGCCTGGTGGGCCGCTACATCGGCGCCCGACAACTGCGCAACCTGCGTTCCGCCGTGCGCCTGCTGCTGCTCTGGGGCCTCGTGCTCACTGCCGTGTTCACGCTCCTTTACGCCCTCTTCAGCCAGCAGTTCCTGCACCTCTTCACCTCCGACCAGACACTCATTGCCGCCGCCGGCGACTACCTTTTCTGGGTGCTCGTCACACCCCCTTGCGGCTTTGCGGCCTTCCTCTTTGACGGCATCTTCATTGGTGCCACCGCCAGCCGCACCATGCGCAACGCCATGTTCATCGCCACCGCGGCCTTCTTCCTCCTCTACTTCGGCCTCAAGACGGCGGTCAATGAGCAATGGACACTGACCACCCACACCTGGAACAACATCCTGTGGCTCTCCTTCATGGTCTACCTCACCCTTCGCGGCCTGCTGCAAGGCCTCCGTGTGCGCAAAGACATCTATTCCCAAGCCCTATGAAAAGAGCGGCCATAATACTTATCCTCCTAATACCGATTCTCTGTCAGGCACAGAACGTCGGCTTTACCGACCATCCTGGCAGGGTGGTCGATGCCAAAACGGGCAAACCTTTGCCGAATGTAAGGGTAACCCATGCCATAGGTGGATTAACCGACGCAGACGGTCGCTTCACGGTACGCTACTACCCTGCCGATAACGACCTGCGCGTCATCCTGTCCCATCCGGGTTACTACACCGATACCTTCAGCGCAGCCCCCCAATTTGTTCGGCTGCGCCCACTGCCTCCAGACTTGCTACGACAAGGACGCCCAAAAGTGGCGGTCGTCCTCAGTGGCGG
>JAFZKV010000115.1 GCA_017551765.1 Bacteroidales bacterium | reverse complement strand
GACCGCCCGATGTGGCGCCTGCATAGAGCGTGGAGCGGTTTGCATCCTGATTGTCGAGGACAAGACTCGAGACCTGGCCGCCGATGTTCGCCGGACCAATCTCGTAGAATTGGGCGTTCGCCACCCCTCCGTTCAAAGCCAAAACGCCTGCAAACAAGCCGAGAAGTACTTTGTAAATTTTCATAAATTATTATTAATTAGTTTGTTATTTCCAAAAGCGGTTTATCATTTAATGCACAAAGATACAAAAAAATTGGAATATATAAATATTTTTCCATAAAATAATTTTTTTTGGGGGCCTGTAATCATAATGCATGATACGATGCTATTCCTCTTGGGCCGTCTTCCATGGTATTGTATACGAGTAACATGTCTCCAAAACAAATGATAGGAATGAATGTCGCTCTGCCCTTGTGGATTTTATATGAGAACAGCCCTTCGTATAAGTCGGGATAGAGGAAATCACAAACACCGATTCCTCCAGAATTCTTCCATTCTTTTTTCTTCATGTGCATTGTCTGCAGCGCCTCAATCCCAATGACAAGGACTATAATCGTTAGCAGTATCACAGTCGCTTTTTTCTTCATTGCCTAATTTTTTTTTCTTCTAACACCACAAACGATTCAATTCCGATTTTATTGTCCGAAGGGAGAGTGTGGGATGTGTGAAAAAGGAATTTATGTCGTGCACGACATAATCGTATCAGCACCGCAGATGCAACGTGTTTTGTCCGACTGTGGTCGGACTTGGGTCGGACCACAGTCGGACTTGAGTCGGACATGAGTCGGAGAGGGTGGGGCGGTGTTGGGGTGTTTTTGTTGTTTATAATGTGATTGTTAGTGTGGTTGGTGGTCGGTGGTCGGGGGTTGGTGGCCGGTATAATGGCGATTGGGGGTGTTCTTTGGCCCGTGCCGACCACCGGCCACCGACTGCCGACGACCCATTTATGTCGTGCACGACCTAATTTTTCAGGGCGGTTTTGTCCGGCCGGATATTGTATAAAAAAAGTTAAAAATACAATAAAGCATATAAAATGTAGTTACTGAAAGGTAAAAAGAATGATTTAACACAACAATAGTAATGGAAACGGCAAATATCCAAGAACTTAACGAACGTGTGGCGCGTGAGAGCGCCTTTGTCGACGTGCTGACGATGGAGCTCGGCAAGAGCATTGTGGGACAGAAGCACATGGTGGAGGGCCTGATGATTGGTCTGCTCTCCAACGGCCATGTGCTGCTCGAAGGTGTGCCTGGCCTGGCCAAGACACTCACTATCACCACCCTGGCCAAGGCTATCGACGCCCGTTTCAGCCGCATACAGTTCACCCCCGACCTGCTGCCGGCCGACCTCATCGGCACGATGATCTACAGCCAGAAGAGCGAGACGTTCCAGGTGAAGAAAGGCCCCATTTTCAGCAACTTCATTCTGGCCGACGAAATCAACCGTGCCCCCGCCAAGGTGCAGAGCGCCCTGCTGGAGGCCATGCAGGAGCGTCAGGTGACCATCGGCGAGCAGACTTTCCGTCTGGAGGAGCCTTTCCTCGTCATGGCCACGCAGAACCCCATCGAGCAGGAGGGCACCTATCCGCTGCCCGAGGCCCAGGTGGACCGTTTCATGCTGAAGGTGGTCATCGGCTACCCCAAGCGCGAGGAGGAGCGGATGATACTGCACCAGCAGGTGAACGAAAGTGGAAAGTGGAAAGCGGAAAGCGGAAAGCCTATATTGTCGCCAGCCGACATTTTGAAGGCGCGCGGAGTGGTGAAGGAAGTGTATATGGATGAGAAGATTGAGAGCTACATCACCGACATTGTCTTTGCCACCCGCTACCCCGAACAATACGGTCTCGAGAAGCTGAAACCCCTCATCAACTACGGTGCCTCGCCGCGCGGCAGCATCAACCTGGCCGCCGCCTCGAAGGCCTATGCCTTCATGCACCGCCGTGGCTACGTCATTCCCGAGGATGTGCGCGCCGTGGCAATGGATGTGCTGCGCCACCGCATCGGCCTGACCTATGAGGCCGAGGCCGAGAACGTGACCAGCGAGGAGTTGGTCAGCGAGGTGCTGAACCGTGTGGATGTGCCCTAAAAGGTTTAAAGTTTAAGGTTTAAAGTTTAAGGTTTTAGGTTTAAGGTGGACGAAGAAATTTTAAAGAAGGTCCGCAAGATAGAAATCAAGGCGCGCGGCCTGTCGCAGCAGATGTTCAGCGGCGAGTACCACTCGGCCTTCAAGGGGCGCGGTATGGCGTTCAGCGAGGTGCGCGAATATCAGTATGGCGACGATGTGCGCAGCATTGATTGGAACGTCACCGCCCGTCTGGCGCACCCCTACGTGAAGATTTTCGAGGAGGAGCGCGAGCTGACGGTCATGCTGCTGGTCGATGTGAGCGGCAGCGGACGCT
Source organism: Bacteroidales bacterium (assembly GCA_017551765.1). Lineage (GTDB taxonomy): Bacteria > Bacteroidota > Bacteroidia > Bacteroidales > P3 > Colimorpha. The sequence goes on along the minus strand of JAFZKV010000115.1, from coordinate 4,308 downwards.
TCGGCACGCACAGCCAATTCAAGGAGGAGCTGGCCGCCGAGGTGGCCGCCACGTTGGCGTTCAGCGCCATTGCCAACAACGACAAGGTGGGCGTGCTGCTGTTCAGCGACCGCATCGAGAAGTTTATCCCGCCCAAGAAGGGCCGCTCGCACATCCTGCGCATCATCCGCGAACTCATCACCTTCCGCCCCCAGAGCAACGGCACCGACATTAGCCTGGCCCTTGGCTATTTCTCCAATGTCATCAAGAAGCGCTGCACCACCTTCCTGCTCAGCGACTTCTACGACAGCGGCTACAGCGAGGCCCTCAAGCTGGCTGCCGGCAAGCACGACTTGGTGGCCCTGCGTCTTGTGGACCGCCGCGAGGAGCGCATGGAGGACCTGGGGCTGGTGAAGTTCTACGACCCCGAGAGCACCCAGACGCTGTGGGTCGACACCGGCAGCGCCGCCGTGCGCCGTGCCGTCGATGCACGTGCCGCCGCCCATGCCCGCGAGGTGGAGGAAACCATGCGTCGCTACGGCATCGAGATGGCCACTATGCATACGGGCGAGGACTTTGTGAAGCCGTTGCGGGCTCTTTTTGCAAGAAGAAGTTAAATGAAGAGGATAGAAAAGATAGGACTGATAGGTCTTATAGGACTCATAGGACTGACAGGGGAGGTGAGGGGCCAGGCCAGGCTGGGCGCCGACACCATCGCCCTCGGCGACCAGACGGTGCTGAGCGTACCCCTGACGGCCGACAGTATGCCTGGCTTGCAGCTGCCGCAGCAGGTGATGGTGCTCGCGCAGTCGCTCGACACCGCCACGCGGTCGCTGCAGTCGACCATTACCAGCTTCGAGCCTGGCGAGTATGTGCTGCACAACGCTGCAGACGACTCGCTGGTGCTGGTGGTCACCGACGTGGAGGTGGACACCACGACGGCAGAGATACGTGACATTGTTCCCATACAGCGTGTGCCCTATTCCTTCTGGGAGCTGTTCCGCTGGGTGCTGCTGGCATGGGCGGTGGCCGCAGTGGCCATCGTGTTGTGGTGGCTGGTGGACCGCAGGAAGCGTCACGGAAGCATCTTTGTGCACCACGAGCCTGTGGACACCCGCACCCCCGAAGAGCGTGCCCTGCAGGCTCTCGAAGAGCTGCGCAACAGCCACTTGTGGCAGAGCGGCAAGGTGAAAGAATACCATACTGAACTGACCGACATTGTGCGTCGCTTCATCGAGGAGGCGACCGGCATACGTGCCACCGAGATGACCAGCGACGAGACGGTGGAGGCGGTGGGTGGCCTGTGGCCGATGGGCGCTGGTCAGTTGAAGTCTATCTTCACTACCGCCGACCTTGTCAAGTTCGCCAAGAGCGAGCCCTTGCCGCACGAGCATGAGGCGTCGATGACTCTGTCGGTGCAGTTTGTCAAAGACTTCTGGCAGCAGGTGAAACCTGCCGAGGAGCCGGCCGGTGAGGAGGCGGCAAAAGAATGAACGGTATACAGTTTGTGCATCCCTGGTATCTCCTCGGGTTGATACTCGTTCCGCTGATGGTGGTGTGGTACATCTGGCACTACCGCAAGCAGGAACCCGCCCTGCAACATTCTGACATTGCCGTTTTCGACGGCATCGGCAAGAGTCTCCGTGTGCGGCTGCGCTGGCTGCCCTACGCGCTGCGCGTGCTGGCTGTGGCCGCTATGGTGGTGGCGCTTGCACGTCCGCAGAGTCGCCTCAGCCGTCAGGAGATGAAGGTCGAAGGTATCGACATCGTGCTGGCGATGGACATTTCGGGCTCCATGTTAGCCGAGGACTTCAAGCCCAACAGGCTGGAGGCAGCCAAGAAGGTGGCCGCCGACTTTATCGAAGGGCGAAAGAACGACCGTATGGGCTTGGTGGTTTTTGCCGGTCAGGCCTTCACGCAGGTGCCTCTCACGGTGGACCACCATGTGCTGTTGCAGCAACTTGGCAAGCTGAAGAGTGGCATTGTGCGCGACGGTACCGCCCTGGGCGACGGTCTGGCGACGGCCATCAACCGCATCAAGGACAGCGAGGCCAAGAGCAAGGTCATTATCCTGCTGACCGACGGTGTGAACAACCAAGGCAGCATGGACCCTCTCAGTGCCGCCGAGATTGCTTCGCTCTATGGCATACGACTCTATACCATCGGCGTGGGTTCCCTCGGCAAAGCTCCCTATCCCTTCCGTGACGATTTCGGACGGGTGCACTATCAGAATATTGATGTGGAAATAGATGAGGGCTTGATGAAGCAGATGTCCGAGTTGACGAGCGACGGACGCTATTTCCGCGCCACCAACAAGAAGGCCCTGCAGGAGATTTTCAGTCAGATTGATGAGATGGAAACGAGCAAAATAGACGTCACGCAGTATGCCCAGACCAAGGACGAGCAGGCTCCGTGGCTGTGGCTGGCTTTCCTTGCCCTTGCCCTTGAGGCGCTCATCCGTTGGGTATGGTTTAAATGGTAAACGACATGATGCATTTCGAGCATAAAGAATATCTGTGGCTGCTGCTTGTGGTGGCGGTGCTGGGTCTGCTGTGGGGCTACTCCCTGTGGCGCAACCGTCGCCGTCTGGCCTCCTGGGCCGATACACCCATGTTTCAGCGGCTCGTTCCCGACCGCTCCGGCTGGCGTCCGGCCTTCAAGATGGTTCTCACGCTTGTGGGCCTCAGCCTGCTGGTGGTGGCGCTTGCCAATCCGCAGTTTGGCACCCGTATTGAGAAAGGCAAGCGTGCCGGCAGCGATGTGGCCATCTGTCTCGACCTCAGCAACAGCATGATGGCCGAGGATATACAACCCAACCGTCTGGAACGCAGCAAGCGTGTGGTGACCAACCTGTTGAACTCCTTTGCCGGCGACCGCGTCAGTCTGGTGGCTTTTGCAGGCACCAGCTTCATTCAGATGCCCCTCACCGGCGACTACAGTGCCGCCAAACTCTTTCTCGACGACATGGATTGCAGTATGATTTCCGAACAAGGAACTGCCATCGGTGATGCCATCGAGAAGGCCATGCAGACCCTCGGCTACGGTGATGAAGACCGTGAGTGGAAGAAAGGCAAGAACCGCGCCATTATTGTCATCAGCGACGGCGAGAACCACGAGGACGATGCCGTCGGTGCTGCCCGTAGTGCCGCCAAAGAAGGAGTGCGCGTGTGCACCATCGGCATGGGGTTGCCCGAAGGGTCACCCATCCCCGAATACGACAACCGCGGCCGCAAGAACAACTACAAGCGCGAAGCGGGTGGCAGCATCATCATGACCCGCCTCAACGAACAGATGTTGCGCGAGGTGGCCTCGGCCGGCAACGGCGTGTATGTTCGTGCCAGCAATGCCGGCAGCGGATTGGGCGACATCACCAACCTTGTTGCAGGGCTGGACAAAGAGGAATTCGGTGAGGCTCAGTTTGCCGCCTATGAGAGCCGTTACATGTATCCCCTCGCGGCCGGCTTGCTCTGTCTGCTGGCCGAGGTGCTTCTTTTCGAGCGCCGCAACCGTAAATGGAATTTAGACGATATGCTATGAAAAAGATATTAGCCATCATAACCTTGCTCGTTCTCTGTCTTTCGGCGTCGGCCCAGGCCAGCCGTCACCAGTTGCGCGAAGGCAACCGTGCCTACAACAAGCAGCGCTATGACGATGCTGAGGTGGCCTACCGCAGGGCCCTCGAACGCGACTCCACCGACTTCCGTGGGCAGTACAACCTGGCCAACGCGCTCTATCGGCAGCAGAAGTATACCGAGGCCGCCAGCCATTACCAGCAGGCCCTCGGCAGTCAGAGTATCACCAAGAAGCAGCGAGCCCAGACCCTGCACAATCAAGGCAACAGCTACCTGAAGGCTGCCCAACAGTCGGAGCAGATGGAGGGCCTGCAGCAGGCCGTCAACAGTTATCAGGAAGCCCTGAAGCTCGACCCCAAGAACGAGGATACTCGCTACAACCTGGCCTATGCACGCCGCCTGCTGCAGCAGCAGCAGAACCAGCAACAGAACCAGCAACAGAACCAGCAAAACCAGAACCAGCAGAACCAGCAGCAGCAACAAAATCAACAACAACAGCAGCAAGACCAGCAACCGCAGCAACAGCAGCAACAGGACCGCCAGCAGCAGGACCGGCAGCAGGACCAGCAACAGCCGCAACAGCAGCAGAACCAGCCCCAGAGCCGCAAGCGTGAGGACGCCGAGCGCATGCTGGAGGCCGTGAAGAACAACGAGCGTCAGACCCTGCGCGAGAAGAACCGCACCGACCAGCCTGTGCGTGTCCGTAAAACAGACAAAGATTGGTAGGTTGAGAATTAAAAATTAAAAATTAAAAATT
>JAFZKV010000114.1 GCA_017551765.1 Bacteroidales bacterium | reverse complement strand
GAAATTCGAGTCGGCACGCGACTATCTCATCTCCACCCGCAACTCCAGCTACATCACCTTCCGCAACCTCCCCTCGCAGGTGCGCTATTGGATGGAGGTGGAGAAAGTGGGCCGCGACCCGCGTATTGCCGTCACCAAAGAACTGAGCCGCCTGAGCTACGACAACCTGAGCGAATTCCACAAGAAATACGTCGAGGGCCGTCCGATGCTCATCTTCATCACCGGCAACGCCAAGAAGTTCAACCTCAAAGACCTCAGCCAATACGGCAAAGTTCAGGAGGTGAAGTACAAAGATATGATTAAATTCTAATAGACAAGCGACAATATATCGTTAACAATAGCGCTCTCAGTTTGAGGGCGCTTTTTTGTGTCGGCACCGGTGAGGAGACGGCGGGCAAGGTCGAGGGCGGAGAGGTCGAGAGCGTCGGAGGCGAGCTGAACATCGGTAATGATACCTTGCTGCTGGTCGACGGTAAGCGAGAGCTCCACTCCACCCCAGGGGAATTGTGCGCTACGCTGGGCCGTGAAAGAGCGCCAATGGCCGTAACGCCATTCGTCGGAGGCGAACTGCTCGTAGAGGGCGCGGACTTCGGGCTGCTTGATTATTTCGGAATATTCGGAAAACTCGGAACACTCAGAGTATTCCTCTTCAAAGGCTTTGCGCAGATGCGGCACGATGCTGTCGCTGGTGATGGCGGGGTTGAGCTCCGAAAGGTTGACCACACGGCTGCGCACCGACGCCACCCCATGCTTCTGCAACTTGGCGGGCTTGGGCTTGAGGTAGCGCTGCAGGTCCTCCATATTGCCTTTGATGAGGATGGTGCCGTGATGCAGGTCCTGATATTTGCCTTTGCTGAAGGCGTTTCCGCTGAACTTGCGTCCTTCGGTGAGGATGTCATTGCGTCCCGACAACTCGGCCACGATGCCAAAGTCGGCCACTGCGCGCTGGATAACGCGGAACTGACGGCTTTGGTCGTAGAGGGTCTTGGGAACGACGAACGAGAAGTTGATATTGCCGTCGTCGTGATAGACAGCACCGCCGCCGGTCTTGCGCCGCATCAGGAAGCCGCCGTCGGCCTCCAGCGCCTCGAGGTTCACCTCGCTGTATGGATTCTGGTTCTGTCCAATCACCACCGTGCGACGGTTTTTCCACAGATAGAGAGTGATTGTTTGATTGTCTGATTGCTTGATTGCCTGAGTAGGAAAATCAACCAGATACTGCTCCACGGCGATATTCCAATAGGGATTGGTCTGGTTGGAGACAATGAACTGTAGTTTCATACTTATCAGTTTTAAGTTTTAAGCTGTAAGTTTTAAGTGTTTATCAAACTGCGCCAGCCTCACTCACAGCTCACAGTTTAAAACTTATAACTTAATGTGAAGTAGTTGGGCGCCTGGGAGAGGTGGTAGTTGTGGCGAGCGTAGCTGAAGTCAAAGCGCTTGGTGTGCAGCCCTATGCCGAAGGAGAAGCCGCTGAGGTTGAAGGCATCAAAGCCCCGCATCTCGGCGTTCTGCCGGTAGCTGTAGCCCACGCGGGCGAAGAGCGCTTTGCCGAGGTTGAGCTCGACACCGAAGAGCGTGTGGCGCATCAGGTTGTCTGCCGTGCCGGCCAGCCAGCTCTCTTCGGTCACCTCGCCGGTGAAGGGGTCGGTGCGCGTGGTGGGGTGCAGCGGGTCCTCATAGCGCAGGTCCCAGCGTTGCAGCTCGGTGGCGGCGAAGAAGAGGCGGAAGGGGGCGTGCGAGAGCTTGTAGGACACCTCGGCCGAGAGCTCGAACGGCAGTTGCTCCACCGTCTGGTCAAAGGTGAGTATCTGTGCCCCGATGTTGCGCGCCATCAGGGTGGCGGCGAAAGAGCGGCTGTTGCTGACGTAACTGCCCGCAGCGTCGAAGACGACGGCAAAGGCGGTGTATTGCTCGTACTGCGACAGCACGGGCTTGAAATTGACGCCCACGCTGAAGTTGCTGTCGAGCCACATGCCCCACCCGACGATGAGGGAGTAGTCGCCGGCGCTGAACTCGCCCGTCGGGATGTCCTCCTCGTCGTAGCCCTTGAAGCGGCCATAGTTGACGAAATGGAAGCCCACGGCCAACGTGCCGAGTGTGCCGAAGGAGTGGGCATAGGTCAGCGACCCCATGCTGCCGCCATCGAACATGGGCACCACACTCAGCACACCGCTGCCAGCCATACCGCCGTGCAGCAACGACGGATTGTCGATGCCGATAGTGAGGTCATTGTCAAACAGCGCCAGGTAATCAAGTCCCAAACCTGCCGTGCGCGCCACACTGCTGAGGTCGAAGACCGTCAGCGCGTTGAGGCCGGCCACCTGGGCATTGGTAAAATGAAAAGTGAAAAGCGAAAAGTGAAAGACCAGCGCGCACAACAATGCACGCCGCAAGTCTTTCACTTTCTCCGTTTCAATTTTCACTTTTTACTTCTTGTTGCGTTCGTGGCGCATCAGGTGGCTGGGCTCGAGGGCCATGCGGTCGGTCTCAAGCAGCGAGGCAACACCTTCGTCCACGCGGCGTTTGGCCTGGCAGGCCTCGCAGTGGCACTCCTCGTGGTACTCGCGAGGCTCGGTGTAGGTGGTGATGACACCCTCAAAGTTGCGCAGGATGACCTTGTCGGGGCTCTGCGAGATGACGTACTGAGGCATGACGGGTGTCTTGCCGCCGCCGCCGGGGGCGTCGACCACGAAGGTGGGCACAGCATAGCCGCTCGTATGGCCACGCAAGTTCTCGATAATCTCGATACCCTTGCTGACGGGCGTGCGGAAGTGCTCAAGGCCCATCGAGAGGTCGCACTGATAGATATAGTAAGGACGCACGCGGTTGCGCACCAGCTCGTGCATCAATTTCTTCATCACGTGCACGCAATCGTTCACGCCGCGCAGCAGCACCGTCTGGTTGCCCAGCGGGATACCGGCGTTGGCCAGACGGGCAAGCGCCTGCTCGGCCTCGGGGGTGAACTCGTTGGGGTGGTTGAAGTGGGTGTTGAGCCAAATGGGGTGATATTTCTTCAGCATGTCGCACAGCTCGGGGGTGATGCGCTGCGGGCACACCACGGGGGTACGGCTGCCGAGACGCACGATTTCCACATGCGGGATGGCGCGCAGGCGCTGGATGATGTACTCCAGCTTCTGGTCGCTCACCATCAGGCAGTCGCCACCGCTGAGCAGCACGTCGCGCACCTGCGGGGTCTTCTCAATGTAGGCCAGGCACTTCTCGATGCGCTCGCTGGGGCTCTCGTCGTCCTTCTGACCGGCGAAACGGCGGCGGGTGCAATGGCGGCAGTACATCGAGCACATGTCGGTGATGAGGAACAACACGCGATCCGGATAACGGTGGGTGAGGCCGGGAGCGGGCGAGTCCTCGTCCTCGTGCAACGGGTCGTTGAGGTCGGCGGGGGCGATGTTGCACTCCTCGCCGGCGGGGATGGCCTGACGACGGATGGGGTCGTACGGGTCGTTGGGGTCGATAAGACTCAGGTAGTAGGGCGTGATGGCCATGCGGAACTTGGCCAGCGCCTTCTTGATACCTTCGGCCTCCTCGGGGGCGAAGGTGAAGTATTGGCTCAGTTGTTCGTAGGTCTCGATGCGGTTCTTCACCTGCCATTTCCAATCGTTCCACTGCTCGTCGCTGACGTTGGGGAACAGTTCTTTTCTGCGGTTGACTTTCATATTGTTACTTTATTTATTGTCTTTCGTTCTTTGTTGTCCTTTCATGGGCCTTGATAAACGTCACATTCTCCTTCTCAATGTCGCTGAGGGCGCCGTCCACATTCAAGAAGAGCGGGAAGTACCAAGGCTGTGCGTTGAAATGTTTTTTCAGGTCCTCGTTCTTGAAGGCATAACCGTGACGCGCCATAATCTCGTTGCGCATCAGCCGCAACTGCTTGGAGTCCATCCCTTGCAGGTCCTGCTCCGTGAGCCGGCGCTCGGAGGCCTGGGGGTAGTCACCCGGCGTGCCGTTGTACTCATAAGACGTATAAGGCTCCTTGTGCTCCTTGCGGAAAAGCTCGTTCTGCGACGCCACATATCCGGCCTGATAGTCGGCAATGCCCACGTCGCTGCCGTAGTAGTCGCCCGCGGTGACATACCACTCGCCGTCGATTTTCTCGAAGGTGTATTCATCGCCGAACTCCGCCCAGCAATCCTCCAACAGCGAGCAGTTGTAGTCATAGACAATCTTGTTGTCGTTCACCCAGGTGAAGTAGCCCGCACCTCCGTCGCGCATATATTCCCCTTCAGACAGGAGCCAATACCTTTCCGTGAAGTCGTCGGGATAGAACGTCTCCCCCTCTTCGTCAAAGATATTGGCATAGGACAGCTTGCCCAGCGGAAACTTGATATGCTGCATCTGGAAATCGGGATCCTCGGCGAAGCGGTGGAGGAACACCATAAACTCAATGTCGCGCGTGATGGTCGCCACCGACTGCTCCTCGGTTTGCACCATACTTTCGTCGCCGACCGACGACACACCGCCCGTGTGGCCGCAGGCGGCAAGCAGCACGGCGGCAGCGGCAAGGAGGATGAGGTGAGTTCGCATATCTTTTTCAATAAACAAATTGGAACCTGCGGGAGGGTCTCCCCTGCCCGCAGATTGGTTTTTTAAGCATACAGCTCCTCAAAGATCTTGCGCAGCTCGGGGCTCTCGCGGAGCTCCTGCAGCGTGAACTCGGCGTGGCCCTTGGTGTAGCCGTTACCCATGATCATGTTCACGTCGCTGCCGATACCCTCGGCACCGAGGCTGGCCTTGGTGAAGCTGGTGGCCATGCTGAAGAAGTAGACGATGCCGTCGTCCTTGGTGCACAGCACAGCGGTCATCTCCTGGTCGGGCACGTTGACGCAGTTGATGGTCACGTCGGCCATCTTGCCGTTGGTCAGACGCTCCACGAGCTCATACACCTGCACGGGAGTCATGCCGGCGGCACTCTCCACGATGTCGCAGAAGCCCAAGTCCTTGATGCGCTGGGTGCTCTTGGGGCTGTTGGCGATGCCGATCACCTTGCCGGTCACGCCGACGCGCTTCTTGGCCTCATAGCAGCAGAGCATACCGCTCTTGCCACCGGCGCCGAGGATGACCACCGTCTGGCCGTATTGGCACAGCTTGGCGGTTTGGGCAGGAGCACCGGCCACGTCGAGGGCACTCAGGGCGAGCTTCTCGGGCATGTCGGTCGGAATCTTGGCATAGATGCCGCTCTCGAAGAGGATGGCCTTGCCCTTGATGTCCACCTGGTCGACCTCGGGACGGATCTCGAGAATCTCGTCGATGCGCAGCGGAGTCAGCGAGAGGCTCACGAGGGTGGCGATACGGTCGCCCTCCTTCAGGTCGATCTTGCCCTTCAGGGCGTCGCCAATCTTCTCCACCTTGCCCAGCAGCATGCCGCCCGAACCGGTGCGACGGTTGCGGTGCTTGCCCTGCAGCTCCACGTTGAGCAGCATCTCCTTCTTCACCTCTTCCATAATCTTCTCCTGGCTGGCGCCTTCGCCGGCCTGCTGCTTGGCATAGTTGTGGATGTCTGTGAACGAAGCGCTGTCGATGTTCAGCGTCTGCACGTCGATGAGGATCTCATTGTCCCAGATTTCGTCCATGTTGTTGTCAAGCTTGTTGGCGGGCTGAGGGAGGACGCCTTTCGGCTCGATGACGCGGTGAGTACCGTACTTGTTGCCTTTTTTCTGCATAATAAATTAGTTTATTTTTTTGATTATTAAATAATTTAACTGTTTCCTCGCGGAATTAAAACGTACAAAGATACACATTTTTTTTAAACTGAAAAAATAATAATATGGGTGGTCGGTGGCCGGTAGTCGGTGGTCGGTCCGAACGCGGCGCCCCGAGGTCATCCCGAGGCTATCCCGAGGTTGACCCGAGGTTGACCCGAAGTTATTCGATATTTTTTCATCTCCCTGCAGCGTGACACCGTGACAGTGTGACAGTTCAAAATTAGGTATACCAAACCTCGAAAATAATCTTTATATTTATATATATAAATATAAAAGTTTAATTTGGACTTTTCGTGGTCGAAAAACGAACTGTCACACTGTCACGCTGTCACAGAAGTTAAATTTTGCTGTTTCAAAATTTGCAGTCTTAGGTATTCAGGAGAAATGCATGGCCAGAGACCGCCGGTCACCCAAAGACAATGGTTAAATAATGTTAATTACGATTGTCGCTAACAACAAAACAACCGCTTACGGGATTATATTTGTGAATGTGATGGAAAATTATGCGGATATGGATACCCGAAGACAACTAACGGCAATGTTGCTCGCGCTCCTGCTGGCGGGCAGCGCGGCGGCACAAGACAGTGTGCGGCCACTACCGTTTTTCGACGACTTCGAGCAATATGTCAACCCTTACAGAGACAGCGTATGGCCTTGGCAGCCAGTATGCTATTACTCGTTCAACGGTTGGGAGAGCTGCGGACGCGGAATCACTGCGGTAATGCCTACGCCACCCCTCGGTCCCACCTACAACGACACTATGGTGTTGGGTATGGGACAGAGCACTCTATCTCGGCCATTGTGGGATTGGTGCGCCGACACGATGGAAGGGCTGGGATGGGGCAACCTGGTGGTCACTCCGTGGTTCGATACGGTGCCTGGAGTGGTCAGCTTCGACGCACAGGCCATCGGAGATGTGGAGTGGTGGGGCGTTCGACAAAGAGACCCCTGGATATTCCTGCAGGTAGGCACCGTCAGCGGTCCTTTGCCCGACACCACCATCAACTATCAAGAATGGATTCCTGGGGCAGGCAACCCCGAGTGCGGGCTGAACTTCGTGCCGTGGGTCACAGTGGCCATCCCCTCCTTCCAATCCGGCGATTGGTCCCATTACGACTGGTCCCACTACCGTATTGACCTGCACGGCCTCTTCGAGGGGCAGACGCCCCCCTACCGCGTGGCCTTCTATAGTGCACAGATTGACTCAACCCTATATAGCACGATACCCATACCGACCAATTACGGTTTAGTGACCCCTCACGCCTATTATCGCAGTGCACAGGTGTGGCTCGACGACGTGCGTATCGACCCCGCAGGGACAGTCACCTACGACACGGTGCAGCATGTGGACACCGTCTGCCAATGGTCCTACTACACCGACTACGGTTTCGCACTCGACCATCACCAGACGGCCGACACTGGCACGCACCACTTTGAGTACACCGAGGTGCTGACGGACGACGGGTCGCAGCAACGGGTGCACCTACTGGAGCTGACTGTGCTGCCGCGCGAGATAAGCCTGCAAGCGGTATCGCTGGTACGAGGCGACACGCTGTGGTGGCAAGGGATGCCACTGACCCGCGACACGGTGTGTCTGCTGGTGGAGCCTCCTGTGGGGTGCCGACTGATTACGCTGCAGCTCACCGTCGTGCTGCCGCGCGACACGGTGCACCACTACGACACCGTCTATGCCGGTAGCGCCTACCTCCTGCACGGCTTCGCTATCGACACTGTGGCGGCAGGCGACCCCATTTACACGCTCGACACAACGGTCGACTCGGTGGTGACACTCATCATGTTGCATCTGCACGCCGTGCAGCCACACCTATCGGCTTCGAGGCTGACAATCTGTGGGGGTGACACGGTGATACTCACCGAGAGTGGCGCACTGGGCGGCCTGTGGCGTTGCCGACCCGATGCCCCCTGGCTCTCATCCAACAGCACCACCGCCATGAGCCTACCCTGGCAGACAACCACTTACATCTTCGCCGACAGCAACGGGCGACCGCTGGACAGCCTGACCGTGGAGGTCTTTGGGATGCCGACAGTAAGGTTATCAATGGGACGCGACTATATCGACTTCGACTATCCGGTGGTAACGCTGGAGGACCTGACCGAGGGCAGCACATGGTCGCGGTGGGAATTCTCGGATGGGTCGACGGTGACGGGGCGAAAGGTGAGACGACAATTCCACCACCCGTTGCCCGATAGCCTGACGGTGCTCCTCACCACCTGCAACGCAGCCAACTGCTGCGCCGATACACTACTGACACTAAAGACATTCATCCGGGCGGTATGGTTTCCCAACGCCTTCACACCCGACGCTGATATCAACAACCGCTTCGGGGTCGTGACCAACTGCACCGCGACCGTCTACACGCTCACCGTCTTCAACCGAAGAGGCGAGGTGGTCTTCGAAAGCAAGGAGCCCGCCACCCTATGGGACGGCACAACAAAAGGCGTCCCGCTTCCGCAGGGCGCCTATGTCTACAGCTGGTTCCTCGAGGATGCCTCGGGGTTCCGCCACAGCGGTGTGGGCACCGTCACTTTACTTCGGTAGGGTTGTAGAAGACGAACTGTCCGTCTATGACATCGATGATGATGGTCTCGTTGCTGTGTATCTTGCCTTCCAGCAGTTGACGACTCATCTCGTTCAGTATCTCGCGCTGGATGACACGCTTCACCGGTCGGGCACCCATCGCGGGGTCGTAACCCACCTCGGCCAAGCGGTTGACCGCCTCGTCGGTGGCGCTGATGGTGATATCGTTCTGCTCCAACATCTTGGCCACCGTCTTGAGCTGTATGCGCACAATGTCGCGTATCTGGCTTTGTGTCAGCGGCTGGAACATGATGATTTCGTCGATACGGTTCAGGAACTCGGGACGTATGCGCTGCTTCAGCATCTCCATCACCGCCTCTTTGGTCTCGTCAAGCTCGTACTGTGTAGGCATCGTGCTGCCTTCCAACTTCTCGCGGATGATGTCCGAGCCCATGTTCGAGGTCATGATGATGATGGTGTTCTTGAAGTCGCACGTGCGGCCCTTGTTGTCGGTCAGACGGCCGTCTTCGAGCACCTGCAGCAGGATGTTGAACACATCGGGGTGTGCTTTCTCTATCTCGTCGAACAGCACGATGCTGTAGGGCTTGCGTCGCACGGCTTCGGTCAGCTGGCCGCTCTCGTCGTAGCCGACATACCCTGGAGGTGCTCCGATGAGTCGGCTGACGCTGTGGCGCTCTTGGTATTCACTCATATCAATACGCACCATCATATTCTCGTCGTCAAACAACACCTCTGCAAGGGCCTTGGCCAACTCGGTCTTGCCGACACCCGTGGTGCCCAAGAAGATGAAGCTGCCAATAGGACGCTTGCCGTCCGAGAGGCCCGCACGCGAACGGCGCACGGCGTTGGCAATGACACTGATGGCCTCGTCCTGCCCCACCACACGTTTGTGCAGTTCGTCCTCCAAGTGCAGCAGACGCTCGCGCTCACTCTGCAGCATACGCGTCACGGGGATGCCCGTCCATTTGCTGACCACCTCTGCAATCTGCTCACTGTCGACCTCCTCGTTGATCATGGCGTTGTCGGCTTGCATCTGCTTCAGCTGGTCCTTGAGGTCCTGCACTTTCTTCTCGGCCTCCTTGATGCGGCCATAGCGCAGTTCGGCCACCTTGCCATAGTCGCCGGCACGTTCGGCCTGCTCGGCCTCGAACTTGAAGCTTTCGATGTTCTTCACCTCGGCCTGTATCTCCTCGACGATGTTCTTCTCGTTCTGCCAGCGGGCCTTCATCTGGTCGCGCTGCTCGCGAAGGGTACCGAGTTCCTTGTCTATCTGGGCAATCTTGTCCTGATCGTTCTCGCGCTTGATGGCCTCGCGCTCAATCTCCAACTGACGGATACGACGCTCGATTTCGTCGAGTTCCTCGGGCACCGAGTCAATCTCCAACCGCAGCTTGGCTGCCGCCTCGTCGATGAGGTCGATGGCTTTGTCGGGCAGGAAACGGTCGCTGATGTAGCGGTGCGAGAGTTCGGCGGCGGCGATGATGGCCTCGTCCTTGATACGCACGCGATGGTGAACCTCGTAGCGCTCCTTCAAGCCACGCAGGATGCTGATGGTGTCGGGCACCGACGGCTCGTCGATGAGCACGCTTTGGAAACGACGTTCGAGGGCTTTGTCCTTCTCGAAGTACTTCTGGTACTCGGCCAGCGTGGTGGCACCGATGGCGCGGAGTTCGCCACGCGCCAATGCCGGCTTGAGGATGTTGGCGGCGTCCATAGCGCCTTCTCCCCCACCCGCACCCACAAGGGTGTGAATTTCATCAATGAAGAGGATGATTTCGCCGTCGGCCTCGTTGATCTCACGGATAACGCTCTTCAGTCGCTCCTCGAACTCACCCTTGTACTTGGCGCCTGCAATCAGGGCACCCATGTCGAGCGAGTAGATGGTCTTCGACTTCAGGTTCTCGGCCACATCGCCGCTGACAATACGCTGCGCAAGTCCCTCGGCGATAGCGGTTTTACCCACACCAGGCTCACCGATAAGGATGGGATTGTTCTTGGTGCGGCGACTTAGAATCTGCAGCACACGGCGTATCTCCTCATCACGTCCGATAACGGGGTCGAGCTTGCCGGCCTGCGCCAGCTGGTTGAGGTTCTTGGCGTACTTGTTCAGGGCGTTCATCGTCTGCTCCTGGTTCTGACTGGTCACCTTGCTTCCCTTGCGCAGGTCCTGGATGGCAGCCAGCAGCGCCTTCTCGCTGACACCGGCGTCCTTCAGCAGCTGGCTCACACGGTCGCGACCGCTGAGGATGCCCAGCAGCAGGTGCTCCACGCTGACGAACTCATCGTTCATCTTGGTGGCGCGCTGCTGTGCGGCCACGAGGGCCTGGTTGGCGTCGCTACTCAGGTACACCTGTCCGCCGCTGACGTGCGGCATACTGTTTAAGATGTCATCCACCTGCTGCGTCAAGCGGGGGATGTTGACCTCCATCTTCTTGAGGAGGTAGGGGGTCACGTTCTCGTCTTCCGAGAGAAGCCCCTTCAGCAGGTGAGCCGTCTCGATGGCGGGGTGCTGCCCTCCGAGGGCCACCTCCTGTGCCTTCTGCACGGCTTCCTGCGCCTTGATTGTGAACTTGTCTAATGTCATATTATTTGATTGTTTGATTGTTCAATTGTTTGATTGCTTGAGTGTAGATATCGGTTTGCGTAGCCACTCAAACATTCACACATTCAAGCAATCAAGCACTAACAATAATCATACCAAACAGAAAGGACTGCCATTTTGGCAGTCGTCGTGTCATAATTCTGTTTACAGATTACGAATTTGTTGTATCTTTGCAAATCCAAACAAGGATTGGATTTATTGATAATTATATCATATAAAAGACATTATACTATCGGAGTGTTATGTTCATCGGAGAGACGATAGCATTGGGTGTGGCGGTGTCGTGGACGGCGACAGCGCTGTTCGCCGAAGTGGCGTCGAAGCGCATGGGTTCGCTGCCGCTCAACACGCTGCGCATGACGATGTCGCTCCTGCTGCTGACAGTGACCCTGTGGCTGCTGCTGGGTGTTCCCTACCCACGCTATGCCGACAGCTCCACATGGCTGTGGCTGACACTCTCCGGCGTGGTGGGATATGTCATCGGCGACTACTGCCTGATGCAAGGCTACATCTACATCGGCTCGCGCTTCGGACAACTCTTTATGACCCTCTCGGCTCCCACGGCGGCCCTTATGGGACGCCTGCTGCTGGGCGAAGAGATGAGCTGGCTGGCGCTCCTCGGCATGGTGGTCACGCTGAGCGGAATTTCCATGTCCATCCTCTCCAAACACGATGGCGAGGAACGAGTCAAGCTTTCACTGCCGCCCAAGGGGGTGTTTTTTGCCGCCGTAGCAGGCATCTGTCAAGGATTTGGCTTGGTGCTGAGCAAGATGGGATTGGAACACTATGACAATGCATTGTCGGTGGCTGGCATCGACCCATCGGTTGTGCCCGAGGGTGCGCTGCTGCCGGTGCCGCTACCGTTCTCCATCCCCTTCGCCGCCACGATGATACGCGCCACGATAGGGCTCATGGGCTTCTTTGTGCTGTTGGTAATCTTCAACAAGGATTGGCGACAGAAACTGCATTGTGCCGCCACCGACCGACGCGCCATGTGGTGCCTGCTGGGCGCCACCGTCTTCGGACCTTTCGTCGGCGTCAGCGCCTCGCTGCTGGCCACACAGTACACCTCCACAGGCATCGCTCAGACGCTCTTCGCCCTCACACCCGTCCTCATCATCGCCCCCGCCGCCTGGCTCTTCCATCAAAAAGTGACGGCACGCGAGGTCATCGGTGCCGTCATCAGTGTGGTAGGTGTCTGCCTGTTCTTCATTTAATTCTCTGCCTCGGGATAGCCGTCGGGGTTCTGCTTTTGCCAATTCCAGCTGTCGCGAACCATGTCGTCGATGCCGTACTTAGCTTCCCAACCCAGCTCTGCCTTCGCTTTGGAGGGGTCGCAGTAACAGGTGGCGATGTCGCCGGCGCGGCGCGGCTTGATGCTGTAGGGCACGTCTACGCCGTTGACGCGGATGAAGGCCTTCACCATATCGAGCACACTGTAACCGTTGCCGGTACCCACATTATAGATGAATGTGTGATTGCTTGATTGCTTAAATGCTTGAGTGAAGCATTGCAGGGCGGCGACATGGGCGGCGGCGAGGTCGCAGACATGGATGTAGTCGCGCACACCGGTGCCGTCGGGCGTGGGGTAGTCGTTGCCGAAGACGCCCAACTCCTTGCGCTTGCCGACAGCCACCTGGGTAATATAAGGCATGAGGTTGTTTGGTATGCCGTTGGGGTTCTCCCCTATCCTGCCGCTTGGGTGCGCTCCCACGGGGTTGAAGTAGCGCAGCAGCACCACATTCCACTCGGGGTCGGCTTTCTGGATATCCATCAGCACCTGCTCGAGCATACTCTTCGTCCAGCCGTAGGGGTTGGTGCACTGCCCCTTGGGGCAACGCTCGGTGATGGGTATCTCGGCCGGGTCGCCGTAGATGGTGGCGCTGGAGCTGAAGATGATGTTCTTGCAGCCATGCCTGCGCATCACATCCACCAGCACCAGCGTGCCGCCGATGTTGTTCTCGTAGTATTCCCACGGCTTCTCCACACTCTCGCCCACGGCCTTGAGGCCCGCGAAGTGGATGCAGGCGTCCACTTGATGCGCGGCGAAGACCTTCTCCAACCCCTCGCGGTCGCGGATGTCGACCTTGTAGAAAGGTATCTGAGTGGCTGAGTGGCTGAGTGGCTGAGTAGACCCAGACACATTGGCACTCAGTAACTCAGTTACTCTCTCTAAGGCCACGGGGTTGCTGTTGCTGAGGTTGTCGACCACCACAGCGGTGTGGCCGGCCTTGTAGAGTTCTATCAATGTGTGGGTGCCTATAAATCCGGCGCCACCGGTGACGAGAATATTCATGATTGTGTTATTGTGTTATTTCGTTATTGTGTTTCACTTCCCATTCAGGAAGGAGATATAATCCCAATTGTCTATTGCTTTGTCGGCCACGAAGAGACCCTTGTAGCGAAACAGTTCGGGCGCGCCCAGGTCTTTGCCTTCACGGCCGGGAATGTCCATCTTGACGGCGCATTTCACGTCGCCATAGTTCCTGCAGGTGAGCAGCACCTTGTGTTTCGACGGCAGGGCGTCAAACTCGCGCACCAGGGCTTCGCTGCTGCCGCAGCCGTCGGTCATGAGGAAAAAGAGGTTATCCCAATGAATTCGTGTGCTGCGCTGCTGCCATTTCTGCTTGGCCGCCTCGAAGGTCTTGTAGTGGCGGAAGTAGACGCGCACATCGTCCAGCAACCCCACAGGGAAGGGCTCGGTGACGGTGGTATCTTCCACAAGGTCGGCGGCGATGTAGTGCTCCAGGCGTGAGCAGAACTTCACGTAGTCGCCCGCCGTGAAGAAGAGATTCACCGTAGGCGTGTCGAACCGCAGGCCGAGGTCGTGCAGCAGCATGGCGCCGGTGCAGTCCTTGGCAATGACGGTGAAGTCGCGGTTGGCGAGTGCCGCCTTGCGCTCGGCCATACGACGTTTTCTGATAACTGATCTAATCATAACTGCAATTCATCCAACACCGGCCGCACTGCATTTCCGAAGAGATAGCAATAATCCACTTTGATATTTATCATCCCTTGACCCGAGAAACAGAGATGGTTGGTATAATAAGCCTGTTCCTGTGCGTAATAAACGACTGTCGAGGTCCAATAGAATCCATACTCATGGGGGCCATAGAGATTTTCACCGTTGAAGCATCCTTCCGCGGGGAGGAAGATAGCGCCAGCATCCTGCATGAGCAGCCATTCCTCCGCCGTGTACACATTGACGCCTCTGTAGCCGTGAAACCCATAGTCGAAGGCAAGCGACGAGGGGCGTGTCCACTCGTCAGGCAGTATCACCAGGCCGTTCACGCCGTCCACCGTGGCGTCACCACGCTTGTAGACAGCATTGGGGCGCTCCTGTAGCAAGTATCTCCACTCGTCTTTGGTCAGCGTACGCCAAAAGTACGCCTTGTTGCCGCCGTTCTGTATGGCGTTGTACCACGCCCAATCCACCACAATAGTGTCCTCTGGCAAGTCTGGGTTTTTGAGGTGGGAGGAAATGTTCAATCCGGAACCATCGATATAGAACGTAAACAAGTCTATCCACCCATTGTAGTTGGTGTTAGTGCCAAAATATTGTAGATACGCCACATTGTCTGCGCCTATAGTATCGTACTG